>CAIYET010000382.1 GCA_903925285.1 Candidatus Hydrogenedentota bacterium
AGCGACACGACCCAAAGATTCCCCTCTTTTTTCCAGCCCGTGATAACTTTCCCGCCGCTGATGACCGGCTGCTCGTTCGGATACGCTTCATACGTGACCGGACTCGCTAGTTGGCCCGTGTCCTGCGATTCCAAAGAGAACGGCTGCAAAAGGCGATAGACACCCGCACGTATCTGAATCGTCGTCGTCGCGTTTGCATTGGCCACATTCTTACGCAACTCGCGCAAACCATCGCGCACACCATCGAGCGTCGCCTTAGGACCATCCGACGCGTCCGCGTTCGGTTCCGCCAAGGTCCCCGACCACGCGTCATTGCCGGTTGTGGCCACGTACAGCGCGATCGGCTTGACATCCACCGACGCCGGGGCTGGCACGGCTGCTTCCACTGCGGCGGGAGTTGCCGCCGGCGTTTCCTGTTGTGCTACGGTCCCCCATGTTGCTAATAGCGCGACCAACAAAACGAGCCACGATTTCATGCGGTTCATTACGATCTCCTTAGAATAATTTGCCTGCGGTCTTTGCGTGCGAAAGGCAGCCGCGCCAACAACAAGGACTGTTGACACATAAATAAGAATAACACGTTCCCAATGCCAAAAGATAGTTGGAACGGATTAGAAAAAGAGATCTTGATGATTCGAGCGGGGTGCGCTATTATAGATTCAAGTGTTTAGCTTCTAGCAAAACCCCTAGCCACGGGGAGCGAGAGCATATGGAACTGATCTCTTTCATAAAAGAATACCTGGCCTCACCGAAGCATGTCGGCGGATGGGCGCCAAGTTCGCGCGGACTGGCGGAACTGATCACGGAGACCGCCGGCGTCCACGAAGCCAAAACCGTACTCGAGTTCGGTCCCGGCACCGGTGTTTTTACCGAAGTCATCGCGCGAAAAATCCAATCGAATGCGACCTTTCTAGCCATCGAAATCAGCGAGGAATTCGTCAAACAGACCCGCGAGCGATGTCCGAACGTCGAGGTCATTCACGATTCCGCCGCCAATGCGCCCAAGCACCTCGCGGCGCGCGGCCTTGATTCATGCGACTGCATCGTATCCGGTTTGCCCTTCGCGGTATTCGATCCCTCATTGCAGGACGAAATTCTGAATGCGGCGCATGCGGTGCTCAAACCCGGCGGCGCGTTCGTGACATTCACCTACTTCTTCAGTCCGTGGCTGCCCCGCGGCATTCGCTTTTACCGGCGTCTTCGCGGACACTTCCCAAACGTCGAGAAGACGCACATCGTGTGGCGCAACGTGTTTCCGGCATTTGTATATCGGTGCATCAAAGAAAAGGATTAGAAAGGGATAATCATGAAATCCGCATTGATGGTGTGGGGCGGTTGGGATGGTCATGAACCGAAGCAATGCGTCGACGTATTCGCACCCATCCTCGAAGCGGAAGGTTTCAAGGTCGAGATCTCCGATACGCTGGATTCGTATCTCGATGAGAAGAAAATGAAATTGCTGAGCCTTGTCGTACAGTGCTGGACCATGGGCACGATCACCGGCGAGCAGGAAAAAGGACTTCTTGAAGCCGTACACAGCGGCGTCGGGATGGCGGGCTGGCACGGCGGCATGTGCGACGCCTTCCGCAACAACACAGGCTATCAATGGATGACCGGCGGTAACTGGGTCGCCCATCCAGGCGGTGGCCGCGAGTATACGGTCAACATCGTCAACCACACCGATCCGATCACGACGGGGATCCCCGACTTCAAGATGAACTCCGAGCAGTACTATCTCCACGTTGACCCCTCCAACGACGTACTCGCAACGACCACATTCGACGGCGCGGAAGCCCCATGGACCGCAGGTTGCCTGATGCCGGTCCTGTGGAAACGCGTATGGGGCGCGGGCCGCGTCTTCTACTCGTCGCTCGGCCACGACGCAAAAGATTTCGACGTCCCCGAATGTCGCGAGATCATGCGCCGCGGCATGCTCTGGGCGAGTCGCTGATTCGCACGCGTAGTTCGAGTATCTGTTCAGATGCCTGATGGGAGGATTCAAAATGAGCCTTCTTGCGAGTACACATCCGAAAGGCCATTGGACTTCCGCTCTTTTCAAGAGGCTGATACGGTTACTGTTAATCATTCTTGTCGTGGCCTGCCTACGCTACGTGAATGCGAAATGGTGGACTGTCCCTTTCTCTGACCCGCGGGCAAATATTGTAGTCGAATATCTTGAACTTGGGATCGTCTTGGCGGTCGTGTGCTGGCCGAGACTGTGGTGGATCTTCGGCCTAATTATACTGGAAGAAGCGACCAAGATGTTCGTGGGCAGTCACGGGATGTGGCGTCCGAGTTGGGATTGGCTCTTCCATCACTGCTCCGCCGGTGTATTCGGCGTCAATTCCTACCCGGTCATTCTTTTCCCTCTCATGACGGCCGTCGGAGAGGCGATATACCAATGGGTAATCCGTCATCGACGCAACACATCCGCTGAAACCAAAGAGGAGACGCGCGCGTGAAACCAGTCAAAATCGGCATTATCGGCTGCGGCAACATTTCCGACATCTACTTCCAGAACGGAAAGCTCTTCGACGGCATCGACATCGTCGCCTGCGCGGACCTGCTTCCCGAGCGTGCGAAAGAAAAAGCCAAGAAACACAGTATTCCAAAGGCGTGTTCCGCCAAGAAACTCATCGAAGACAAATCCATCGAAATCGTCGTCAACCTCACGATTCCAAAAGCCCACGGCGAAGTCGCCTTGGCCGCGCTCGATGCCGGCAAGAGCGTCTATAACGAGAAGCCGCTCGCCGTGACGCGCGAGGACGGCCTCCAGATGCTCGAAATCGCCAAGAAAAAGGGACTCCTCGTCGGCGGCGCCCCGGACACGTTTCTCGGCGCGGGCATCCAAACCTGCCGCAAACTGATCGACGACGGCTGGATTGGCGAACCGGTCGCCGTGACGGCGTTCATGCTGTGCCACGGTCACGAGAACTGGCATCCCGACCCCGAGTTCTTCTATAAAACCGGCGGCGGGCCGATGTTCGACATGGGACCGTATTACCTCACCGCGCTCGTCAACCTCATAGGCCCGGTCAAGCGCGTGTGCGGCGCGACCCGCGTCACCTTCCCCGAGCGGCTCATCACCAGCAAGCCCAAGTGCGGCACGAAAGTCGTCGTGGACACCCCAACCCACATCGCCGGTCTGATGGACTTCGCAAACGGCGCGATCGGCACGATCATTACGAGTTTCGACGTGTGGAGCCACACGCTGCCGTGCATCGAAATCTACGGCACGACCGGCTCGATGCAAGTCCCGGACCCGAACGGATTCGGCGGCACCCCGCGCATCCGCCGCATGGGCGCCGAGAACTGGACCGACGTCCCGCACACCCACGGCTTCGGCCAGAATAGCCGCGGTATCGGCGTGCTCGATATGGCCTACGCATGGCGCAACAAACGCCCCCATCGCGCCAACGAAGCCCTAACCTATCACGTCCTCGATCTCATGCACGCATTCCACGACGCCTCCAATACCGGGCGATACATCGAAATGGCCAGCACCTGCGAACGCCCCGCGCCTCTGCCAATGAACCTCCCGAACAACGCCCTCGACATATGAAAAGCCTATTTATCCCATAAGTCGAATGGCGCTAAGATAAGACCGCGAGGCTGTCGGAGAACGCATATTCAGCCTGCTTCAGCAGGCTCCTCTTTGAACCCGGCTTTCAGCCGGGGTGGGGCAGGGGACTTCTATCGGCAGCATGCTTTAGCGTGGCTTCTTGGAGACTTTAGCAGAGGTTTTTCCGCTGAAGCGATTGACAAGCGACGCTAAAGCGCCCTTGCTTGAAGGATGCATCCATGCTTACCCCGGCTGAAAGCCGGGTGCAAAGAGGAGCACGCTGAAGCGCGCTAA
>CAIYET010000383.1 GCA_903925285.1 Candidatus Hydrogenedentota bacterium
CCTAAAGCCTAAAGCCTAAAAGCCTAGGAGTAAACGATGCCCGAACACTGTATGCATTTCGGCGATTGCGGCGGCTGCAAAATGCAGGACGTGCCTTACGCCGAGCAATTGGCGCATAAGGCCACGCTGCTGTCCGCGTTGTTCGACGCGCACTGGTCGCGCCCGATCCCCGTCGAGGCGTCCCCGGCGATCTGGCATTATCGCAACAAGGTCGATTTCAGTTTCGGACGCAAGTTCTATCCCGAACCGCCGGCCAAGGGTTTCGACCGCGAATCCGTGCTGGGATTCAAAACGAAGAACCGCTGGTATCACCCGTTGGACATCGAGGAGTGCCGCATCGCGCCACAAGGGATGGGTGCGCTGTTGAACGCCGTGCGGCAGTGGATGCTCGAACGGAATTTGCAGGCCTACGATACGCGTACGAAGAAGGGGTTCTTGCGCGTATTGCTCGTGCGCGAGGCCAAACGCACGTCGGAACGGATGGTCGTGCTGATCACGAGCGACGGGGCGTTCGACGGGGCGTCGTTTGTCGAAGCGGTGCGCGCCGTTTATCCGGCCAAGAGCATTCAACGCGGCATATTCCGGGGCTTCGCGGACATTGCGGCCGCCGAGGAGATCGAGGTTCTGCACGGGCCGGAGACGATCGACGAATGCCTGTGTCTCCGCGACGACGAGATATTGCGCCAACTCCATTTTCGCATTTCGCCCTTCAGTTTCTTCCAGACGAACACTTTCGGGACCGAGAGACTCTATGGGCTTATCCGCCAATGGGTGAAGGCGATTCGGCCCAGCGTGTTGTACGATCTGTACGGCGGTATGGGTGGAATCGCGTTTACATGCAGCGATCTCGCCGAACAAATAATCTCGGTGGAAACGGTCGGTGTTGCCACGCAGGATGGCATCTATAACGCGGAACGCAACGGCGTCTCGAACGTGCGGTTCCTGACGGATACCGTCGAGCATTATCTAAAAGACGCCGTGGAAAGCGGCGATTTCCCATCCGAAAGCGCCGTCGTAATTGATCCGCCCAGACCCGGCCTGCATCCCAAAGCCTTGCGACGCCTCGTCGAACTTCGCCCTGCAAACTTGCTGTATATTTCCTGTAAACCGCAAGTCCTCGCACAGGAACTCCCGGCGCTCCTTGAGGCCTATGTGCTCGATGATCTGCGCGCCGTGGACCTCTTCCCGCACACCGAACATGTCGAGGTTCTGGCCGCATTCCGCCGCAAGGATTAGATGACTGTAGGCTGTAGGCTGTAGGCGGTGCCTACAGCCTAAAGCCTAATTCCTAATTCCCATCTTGACATTCCTACGAAGATGACGGGATAATGCGTTCGAGTGAACAAGGAGATTCCCTATGTGGGATGTTTTTAATGTGACCATGGTGCTCTCGATGGTAGCAACTATCATTTCGATTCTTTTCAGTGCCATTACGGGTGCGTGGGACTTCTTGTTCCCGTCCGAACCGCCCGTTACATAGTCTGGCCCTGTTTGCGGAGGCGTTCCGCACAGACGGCAATGCCTTGCGCGTCGATGCGCGTATCGTTATCAAGTAAATGTTGATCTTCAGGGCCGAAGATTGTCCCGCAATTGTGCGCATGTTCCCGAATCGCGGCGCAGATTCTCGCCTCGCATAGCCGCTGTAGCGCTTCGCCGACAAGTCCGCTGGTTACGGCTTCCTGTAGAATCGCTTCCATGTGTCCAATGGATTCCATGATGATTTCCGACGATTCGCGCACGGGCGACAACTCGCCGAAATGGGCCAGGTAGACCCGCTCGGCGCCCGTCGCCACAATCCGCGCGACGCTCGCGCGCGCGGCCTCCGGATCGAAGTCCGGCGGCGCGGTCGAACACAGCAGATAGGGGCGTTTGGTGGGGCGGCCCGGCTTGTACTCGATGCCGAAGGCATCGCCGGTGAAGACGCCGTTGCTCATCGAATCGTGGATGCAGAAATGATGGTTCGAATGGCCGCGCGTGTGCATGAATCGCAGTGTACGCCGTCCGAAGCCCAGCGTCTCCCCGTCCTCCATCGTACGGATCCGACTCGGGTCGATGGGCAAAATCTCGCCGTAGAGACGCCGGTACTCGCTTTCGCCGTAGACGGCCTTGACACCTGCGATCAACCGATCCGGCTCGATCAGATGACGCGCTCCGCGTGGATGCACGAGGACGGTGGCGTTCGGGCATTCGAGCACCAGCGCCGAGGTCGCGCCGGCGTGATCGAGGTGCAAATGCGTGATGATGAGGTACTGGACATCGTGGGGCCGCAATCCGCGTTCGGCCAGCGCCTGAAACAGGTACGGGATGGCGTGGACGGTATTGTTGTCGATAAACGCCGCGCGCCCCTCTTCAATAAGCAAATACGCCGCGGCATGTTTGGGACAAAGATAGTGGCAATCGACGGTAATGACTGGGCTTTCCTGCTGGGCCATCCGATTCTCTCCTTGCGTAAGGAATTCCGAATTCCTGGCATTATATCATGGAGGCCGCCACGCGAACTCGGCGCCTCTTTCGCTCCGCTGTAATGTAAACGCCGGTTCCGGTAGAATATTCACAGCGCGTTAATCGCGGTGCTTGTAAGGACGCATGTCATGAATATACTTGCGACGGATGCCCTTATCATTGTGGACGTCCAAAACGATTTCTGTCCGGGAGGCGCGTTGCCCGTCGATGAGGGCCACCATGTCGTGCCGGTCATCAATCCATTGCTCAAGCAGTTCGACCACTTGGTTTTCACGCGGGACTGGCATCCACACAACCATTGCAGTTTCAGCTATCCGCCGGAATTCATGGATGGCAGTTGGCCAGAGCATTGCCGTGCGAATTCGCCGGGCGCGGAGTTCCACGGCGATCTCCGCGTGCCGGTCGATGCGCTTATCGTGAACAAGGGCATGGATCCGGACAAGGAAGCCTATAGCGGATTCCAGGGCGTACCACCGCTTGCGGACAAACTTCGGGGCCGCGGCGTGACGCGTGTGTTCGTGTGCGGCCTTGCGATGGAATATTGCGTGAAACAGACGGCGCTCGACGGCGTCGCGGAAGGCTTCGACGTTTTTCTGATCGAGAACGCGTGCCGGGGCATCAACTTTCCCGAAGGCTCGGCCGCTGCCGCCGTCGAGGAAATGTGTCAAGCCGGGGTCAAAGTCTGCTGGTCGGGAGACTTGACGCCATGAACGCGCCGCAGGCATGGTTCGAGCGCAAGGGGCTCGCGCTGTTGACCGATCTGTACGAGTTGACCATGATGGCTGGTTACCTGAAGGAAGGCCGCGCCGAACAGCAGGTCACGTTCGACTATTTCTTCCGCAGTCTCGCACCGCACGGCGGGTTCGCGGTCGCGGCGGGTTTGAATCCGTTTCTCGATTATCTCGAACATCTTGCGTTCGAGGAAGACGATCTCGCGTATTTGCGGTCGTTGCGGATCTTCGACGAACCGTTTCTCGATTTCCTTGCGCGGTTCAAGCCGCAGTGTACGGTACAGGCGGTTCCGGAAGGCACGCTCGTGTTTCCACACGAACCCATCGTCCAGATTTCGGGCACGATTTTCGAGACGCAACTGGTTGAAACGGCGCTGCTGAACATGCTCAATTACCAGACGCTGATCGCGACGAAGGCGGCACGCGTGTGCCTGGCCGCCAATGGCGAGCCGGTACTCGAGTTCGGATTGCGCCGGGCGCACGGGCCTGACGGTGGGCTGAGCGGGAGCCGCGCCGCGTACATCGGCGGATGCACATCAACCTCGAACGTGCTCGCAGGCAAGGTGTACGGCCTCCCAGTATCGGGCACGCACGCGCATAGTTGGGTCATGAGCTTTCCAACTGAATTGGAGGCGTTCCGAGCGTTCGCACGGAATTATCCAGACCGGCTTGTGCTGCTCGTCGACACTTACGACACGATCGACAGCGGCGTGCCCAACGCGATCAAAGTGTTCCAGGAACTGCACGAACAGGGGATCATGGCCCGCCCGGCGATCCGGCTCGATTCGGGCGACTTGGCCAAACTCAGCAAGACCGCCTACAAAATGATGATCGACGCCGGACTCGAAAATCCTCTCATCGTCGCGTCAAACGACCTCGAAGAAGATCTGATCGCGGACCTTAAACGGCAGGGCGCGAAGATCAACGCCTGGGGCGTCGGCACGCACCTGATCACGTCGCGCGATTGCCCCTCGTTGAACGGCGTCTACAAACTCGTGGCCGTGCGGCAGGACGACAAGTGGCTGCCGCGTATCAAAATCTCGTCGAACGTCGAGAAGGCCACCGATCCCGGACGCAAACGCCTCGTGCGCTATGAGGACGCGGACGGTCGTCCGTGTGGCGATATGATCTATCTCAGCAGCGAAACGCCCGCCGAAACCGGGTTGGTCGCGGGCCGTCATCGGATCCATCCGCACATCACGGTTCGCCTGGCCGACGCGCGAAAGGGGATCGAGTTGTTCGAGACGGTTTTCGAAAATGGACGCCGCGCGATACAGGCCCCGCCAATTCAATCCATCCGTGCGCATACCCTCGAACAGATCGAGCGCCTGCCCGACGAGTTCAAACGGCTACGCAACCCCGAAGTCTACCGCGTCCTCCTCTCCGAAGGCGTCGGCCAACTCAAGGAAGCCATGCTCGAAAAACCGGCGTGATCGCGTACTCCTGATCCAACTTCTTTCACCCTAAAAAAGGCAGTAGGAATTCAGAATACAGGAGTCAGAATTCAGAATGGCAACAGGTTACGGTATCATTCGAAGCGCGAAAGCATTCACCGCGCCGCGCGCAAGGCTTCCGCGCCGGTGTTGGGTGAGCGCAAATGTCG
>CAIYET010000384.1 GCA_903925285.1 Candidatus Hydrogenedentota bacterium
AGTTACATTGAAGCCAATGTGCATCAACACTTCAGCAATGCGGTTTAGCCCCCACATCGGCAGCCAATCTACGCCATTGACCGGTTCGTTAATGTCATCAGAGTCCACATACTTCACCGGTTGTCTCTCCGCCATATCTGCTATTTGTTCCAGGGTCCTTTCGGGATTCTGGAGGCAACGGATCCTGGCAAGGGATCTTTCTGCCTCCCTACAGACCTTTGGTGATGGATGGTTTTGCATGACATTTTGTAGGTCTTGCAATATCTCTCGGTCAACCGCGTGTGGTACGAAGAACCTATACAGCCGATCAACTTCTCTGGCCCTGCTCAGTACGTGTAGCAAGATGCGATTCCAATCGAGATCGACATTCTCGCCGGTGCCGCGACTCCGCGTACGGCGGCTGTCTTTGACTTGTTTCTCCGTCTGACAGCCCAGTACCTTCTTGAGCCTGTCTAGCGCCAAGTACCGATCAGTTGTCCATGCCAGGGCTTCGAAGATGATATAAATGTTCCCGCCAGTGGTTTCGCTTGTGCCAATGTCCCCGTGCGCCCTTAAGAATTCCTCTGCAAAGTCCAGTATCGCATTGATTGCTGCCTGCCCACCGATTCTACCAATGGCCCGTAGAACCGGCCTTGCGCTATCTGGGTCATTTACAGATGCAAGTCCCCACAGTTGTGCGATGTGCCTTGTCTGAAACCGGGCTTCTTCAAGCAGAGGAAGGAAAGACGCGCGCATCTGCGCGTTCTCTTGGCCAGTAATCAGCGCCAATACCTGATCTGGAGGCACGTTGGTGTTCCATCCAGAGAACATGGACTTGCATTTGAGCATAAAGAAGGCCCGGAAGAAAGGCTCTTCACCGCCATGCGCGGGAGGGCTGTCCGTGACAGAACGTGCTATGTCCGCTGCCTGGAGTAAGGCGTCAGACGAGCCAAGGTAGGAAAGCCCTTCCAGCAAAAATGCCTGTTCGCGATAACCTTCAAAGCGAGAGTCCTTGATCGCTTGCTCCCAGGAAGCCCGTCCTCTCATCGCGATGGCAGAAACGACGTTTGACAACAACCAGCAACCATCGGGGAGGGCCTTGTGAGCCCGGAAAAGTTGGGATAACTCTAACCGCGACAACAACGTGGTCGCAGATCTGTTTGAGAGGCACTGAAAGGGCGCCCCAGTGGAGAACGTGCCGTAGCCAAGATTGGATCCGTAGACTGCTAGATAGAATAGCTCGGCCCAATAGCCATGTCCCCGGACTAGGGATAGGATCACTTGTGGCGAAAGACGCGTGCGTCGAAGAGCGAATTGTGTGGCAAAGAAGAGGTCTTCCTGTGCGATCTGGTTCGCAATAGTTTCGAAAACATGATCGTCGTCGCACATTTCCGCGAAAAGGCACAGTGATTCGTCCCACCGGTGAAATTCGAGGTAGTCGGCTCTGAGGTTGACGGTCTCTTTGGGGATTCTGGTTGCAATGTGGAGTGCGGCGAAATAGTCGCGGAGCAGATCGTGGGAGAACGTCACAGGCCGGTTCACGGCAAGGCTGTCCATGTCGAGGTGTTCGAGAAAGCCAGCTAACACAGCAGTGCGGAGGAAGCCGCAGCCCACATGGGGCTCCTGGGAGATTGTATTGAGGCAGTCCGGAAACTGAGGCCGACGGCCGGGTGTCTTCAAAGAATCATGGGAAAGGCTTGCGAGGACAAATATGATCAGAGAGTCCGGTACGAACGGAACGGGCCGCCGCACGCCTTCGACGCGAAACTTGTGATCGAGCGACGTCTTAACGATTGCGCTGAGGACAGCGGATCGGCTCGCCGGAAGTTCGATGCTAGACGCTCCTGCGTTCTTCGTTTCAGTCTCCAGCGCCAACTCGACGAGGAGAACGAGGAAATAGGGGTTCCTGGCAAGAGGCTGATACTTGGGGTCATGCAAGAGTTGTGTGGTGAGGGAAGCGCATACGGCGTCGGGTAACCTCGCAGCGACGTATTGTTCGATGGCGTCGTCACTAAGTTCCTGGAGCACGATCGTCTTTGCAACGAAACAAGGGGGGCATTCCTCACCTTGTGTGGTGATAACGATGCTTCCTTGATGCTCTTTCAGGAACCGTGTGAGCAACTCCTCAAAACCTCCTGTGCCGAACCGGTGTTCGTAAAGGATCTCATTGTAGCCGTCCAGGAAATGGACGGTGTCGGGGCCTCGCCACTTATCGGAATTGAGCCATTTTTGCAGGTTTGATTCAGCTTTTGGATCCAAAGTGGTGCCGGAGATTTCAAGGAGTCGATGGATGGAATCCAGTACTAACTGCTGAAATGAGGTGTGAACGCCGGGTGTGAAGCGATTGAGCATAACGAGGACAGGTAGCCTGTCGGAAGAGGCCGATTTTGCGTTCGGCAGGAAGTCTTTCGCAATGAGCCGAAGGAGGGTTGATTTTCCTGCGCCCGCGGGACCAGTTATGAGGAGCCGCTTCTGAGCGAAGTCCGGGGCGAGAATGCGTTGCCAGGGTTGGATTGGATTGGATGCTTCAGTCGTGTCTCGGCCCGAACGAGGATCCGTCTTTGTCACTCTTTCTCGAAAAGTTAGGTCTACGGGGTATTCCGGGACCTGCGACAAGAGCGCCCCCTTATAAGCTCCCATCCACGAGCGACCGGATCGACGCCAGTATCCCTTTTGGAATTCATCTTCACGAATTCTCTCTTTCAGCTGCCGTACGATGTTGGGGAGCGCTGCGATATCAGGAAAGCGACATTTCTTGAAGAGACCTTTGGGCACTTCTCCCGGCCGCTTGAGACAAGACGGCCGCAGTTTGTTGACCTCTCCGAAAGCAATGGAACCGACATCCTTCTTTCTGCCCATTGTTTCCGATCTTCGGCGAGGTAGGGCCGTTGCATTGCTTATCTCGGCCTCAATAAGGTCCACGGGGCAGAACAGGATTGAACCGGGCGCCAGTTTCCCATGGATAGTGATCCAAGGTAACCCCTTCCGGGTGCCGCCGGCACGGAATAAGTGAGCCAGCGCCTTCTGGTCCATCCGCAGTCGTTTGGTCTCTTCGGTCGCGCGCGGTGTGCGCACGATCCCAATGTCCCACCTTTTCGCGTACCAATACTCAGCCAGGAAACGCCAGTACTCATAATTGCGATCACGGCCGTGAATAATAACCGGGTAGCGGCCTTCGCGCGGCCATCGACGCGGGGGTCCGAGGACGCGCCACCGTTCGTAATACTCGGCGATGAGCAGAAAGACACGACGCCAGTACTCCCTATTTCGCTTTTCACACGGCTGAAGAGGCCGCCACGTTTTTCCGTCCAAAGACACGGAAACGAAACGGATCTCCTGCCCGCGCTCGTGTCCGAGCTGGCCGTCCTTGTCCGCGTCCACAACAAACGCGATCTTGGCGGGGACGAAATCGTCACGCTCACTCAACTTTTTACCTTCTGATCGGCGACGTGCCACGAGGAACAACCTCTGTAATCGACCTCTGCAATATCTAAAGCGTTGCCAGCCAAGAACCCGCTTGATCTAGGGAGATCTCCGTGCCCGACCTCTGCAATCCAAGATACACGTAAGCCATTGTGCGTCAATCACTTAGCCCTTGACATGCGCGTTCTTTTATGGTACATAGGAACAGAGAGCTTCTGATGAAAGTTGTGCGCACCCGAGATGGGATGCATCCACGGAATCCGATCAAAACGGACATATTGAGTGTGGTTTTCATGACCAAGAGTCCTGAACGGAGAGTCGCCGCCGAGAGCGAGCATGGGCAGAACTACCGGGAACGTAGCGAACGACATCTTCGGTTCTCTCCGAACCTTAGTATACCAGTCCCGAAAGTCGTGGTTACAATCGGAGCCCCGCTAAATCTCCCTCGACCGCACCTACAAAAACGCCCAAGGCCACTAGCAAACCAACAACAACCACAACCTAAACGCCGTACCCAAAGCTATCCTCACCTTGACCACAACCTGCGAGTGCATGGCCATTCGCGTGCGCAAAATACCTGCCTCGGCCAGATAGTAGTACACGCCCAACTCAGCAACATAGTCGGCCGGTCCTGTTCAAATTTCTCACGATCGTGGATAGTCCGCAGACCATGTGGCGTCGCCAGCAAGACAACGGCTGGGTGCGAGTATGGGTGCGTGTGTCCTCCTGCTCACATCCAATTTTCGGCGCGCACAACTAGGCCCCGAATGAGCTACTACAACGTGTCTGTGAAAGCAGCCGGGACATTGGGTCTCGGCAGACAGATGAGGTGAATCATGCATCCTAAACAGAGCGCAGTTGAAAGCAATGAACAGAATGTGGGGAAGGGAGTGTCGACTTCTCCGGCAGCGCGCGCCGCAACGATTCCCTACTCCGGCTGGAAGGAAAAGGGAGATGGCCGGTTCTACGGCGCAAGCAAGAGGGCGGTGCAAGGGCCTGTAGGCAGCTTGAGTTTCGCCGCTGTCATCTTGGAAAGGAATCAAATGAACAACGGCCTTTTCTGCCGCAGCCCGACAAGAGTCGCCTTTTTCTCAGACCGCCAGACGGCTCTGGATACCGCATGTCGGTGGTTCCGGCAAGCACAGAACATCCCCGTGGATGAAGATATCATCAAATTCAATGCCACTCTCTGGGCAAGACCGCCGAAGACGAAGACGGTTTCCGCGGACGAGAAGCTGATGGAGAACGAAGCCGCCATCACGGTAGGAGAAGTATCGAGCGACATTGCAAGCCATCCTAACCGTGAAATGACTACGATTCCGACAGAGGCGGATCAGGCAGAGGTGCCGGTGAAGCCCCAATCCTGGTGGCGCGTGTTTTTTGACTCGCTGCTGGTGCGTCTCGTGCTTTTCATATCCTGGATGAAATCCATCGGTACGCTTCAAACCCAAGCCAGGGAAGGTAAATAGTGGAATGAACATGTCATTTGCGAATTGGGATCGTGCTGAGCGGGTGGTATTTCTTGTCGCGCTGACCCTGTTGTCCGTTCAGGCTGTTGGCCAGGACGGGCGAATACCCCCGCCGCAACAGGGCAGCTTGACGAACCTGATAGCCGCTTCAGAGCGCCGGGAGCAAGAGGTGCTCGATTCACTCGCAGCCCGATTCCCCAAACACGGCGACCTTATTAACCTCTACGCGCGCCAAACCATACACAATCCAAGCCCGGCTTCACTTCTCCCGCATGAAACCCTGCGAAGACAAACGCGGACGCCCGACGGCGAGAACCTTGACCGACAGCCCCCGACCGCCCCCAGGCTTTCCCACATGCCATCACAACTGGCTCAGCGAATTACCGTCTCCGTCCAAGTTACGCCTGCCCGGCCAGAACGCACCTACATTCCACCGCCGCAACGTGAAGAGTTCGCTCGATTCATCCCCTCGTCCACTTATGTTCGTCGCGTCCCAGCATCTCTGTCGCCGGCCGCGCTGCCGATGCCGCCTGCGGTGCGCACGTCTAGCTTTGAACAGACGAGACCTCCAGATCCACATTCGCGCATCCAAAATACCTCCCTCGGCCAGATAGAAGTACCCGCCCAACTCAGCGATATGGTCGGCCGAGCGCTCTCTTACGAAGACATTCGATACGTTGCATCCGTCTATGCCCAACTCTACGGCATCAGCCCCGCGCTCGTACTGGCCGTGATTCGGGCAGAAAGCAACTTCAATCCCAACGCCGTTTCGTCAAAAGGCGCTCGTGGGCTGATGCAGCTCATGCCTGGTACAGCCGCAGCATTGGGTGTCAGTGATCTTTTTGACCCTATACAGAACATCGCCGGAGGAAGCCAATTCCTAGGCCAGCAAATTCAAGCTTTCAAAGGAGACATCTCACTGGCCGTTGGAGCGTACAACGCCGGACCCCAAGCTGTGCGAGAACACGGAGGCGTTCCACCCTACCCGGAAACACAAAACTTCGTCCGGCGCGTAACCCAGTACTACCAGGAATACGCCACGTAGCTCCGACACAGTTGATGCAAGGAACGCCGCGCCGAAACACCCCGGCCGACTTGAGGTACGCGAGATGAAGACAGCGATAAACGACTTGGTTACGGGCCAGCCGTTGTATTCGAATATCAGAGCCGAAGCCCAAGCCTATGGGAAGGCGCTTCTCCGCCAGTATGGGTGCGAGCATGGGTGCGTGTGTCCTCCGGTTAGCATCAAATTGACAGGACGCGCAGCCAGATGGCGGCTGGGGTATTACACCGTCAACACGCAAACCATCGTCGTTCACGACGGCGTGATGAGCGACTACGGGGTTCGTTCGACGCTGGTGCACGAGTTGGCGCACCACATTCAGCATACTTGCCCGCTAAGCGAGGGCAATACGACGAAGGCGGAGCCGGGTAGCTCACACGGCACCGTGATTCAAGTACAGCATGCCCGACTTCGTGCTCTCGCGGCAGCCCAAGGCCTCCTGCCTTCGTTGGAAGAGATCGATGAATCCCTGGGCGAGATAGTCGTGCGCATTCACGGTCTGCGTCGGACGAGCGGTGAGGCCATTCTCCAGATTGGCAGGAAACTGTCGACAGCGCGGGAAAGGTGCCGCTTGATAGTCGAGAGTTTCGAAATATTCATCGAGGGTTCTTTTCCGTTTCCTTTTGCTCGAAGATTATGGAGGAAGGGAGATTGCTTTGTGCAGCTATTGATGATAAGAGCATTTGGTGATGCGAACAATCACTTTTTGTTTCTACAAAGGTGGTGTTGGGCGCACTCTGGCCGCAGACAACTCTGCGTTCTATTTGGTAAAGATTGGCCAGATAGTCGTTCTTGCCGACAGGAGTATTTTGAGGTACCAGGTCTTGACTCGACACTTCCATTTGCTGCTCATTCCGAGGGCGCAACGGGGCTGTTTGACCAGTTCACTGAAACACAGAGGCTTCGGGCGGAAACTTGACAGGAGATGATCTAATGTCGCGTTACGAACATGCGTGTGAAATTCTACGGAACCTGGAATCCGGACGTACGCACGCGCCTGCGTCTACGGCGTCCGGTGGCGGTGCGTCGCCGTCACCAAGCCCTGTTCCTGTAGATAGCTTGTGGGCGATGGCATGTCAAGCGCGCGATGCGCGATCCTTACACCGAACCGCGGCTCTGTGTCGCGAGATCCTCGTTCTTGATCCCGGTCATCTCGAAGCAAATATGCTCTTGGCCGAGACCGAACAGGCCGAGAAACAAGTGAAGATGGTCTGCCTGGACATCAACAGTGGACTGAGCAATCG
>CAIYET010000385.1 GCA_903925285.1 Candidatus Hydrogenedentota bacterium
GCCCCGTCCAACAGCGTAACGCCAGCCACGGTGCCTGGGGCGCCGACGGCAGTCTCTGGAGTTGCAGCCAACGCACAAGTGACGGTGAGCTTCACTCCTCCGGCGTTTAACGGCGGCAGTCCGATCACCTCCTACAGGGCGACCTCCAGCCCCGGCGGCTTCACGGCCACAGGGACCGCAAGTCCGCTCGTCGTGACGGGCCTGACCAACGGCACCGCCTATACGTTCACGGTGACGGCCACGAACGCGGTTGGAACGGGCGCGGCTTCAGCGGCCTCCGCCGCCGTAACGCCTTTCACAACGCCTGGGTCGCCGATCATGGGAACCGCGACAGCGGGCGTCAAACAAGCTACGGTGACCTTCTCACCGCCAGTGTCAAACGGCGGTAGTCCGATCACCTCGTATACGGTGTACTCGACAGCCGGCGGCTTTTCAGCGACCGGAACCGCAAGCCCGCTAACCGTTACAGGGCTGACAACCGGTACCTCCTATACGTTCTATGTAATGGGAAGGAACGCGGCTGGAAGAGGCACTGCATCCGCCAATTCAAACACAATCGTAGCTCAGTAAACACATGCTGTTTTCGGGGAGGGAGCAATTGCTCCCTCCCCGGATCCCAATCACCTTCCGCCGAATTCCTTGGCGGAAGGTGTTATACGTAACGGAAGGAACATGCATAAGCCTGAGACGCGCAAGAATTACTGCATGTTCTTCGCCAATCGGGACAATTACATCAAGAGAGGCAACAAAGCCAGCATACTAATCGGTGCGCTAGAAATTGAACATCTAACGGTTCAGTAACAGAGGAGAGAAGATGCGCTACACAATCTGCCTGGGAATATTGTGTACTTGTCTGAGCATGCTTGGCTGTCCGCAGCAATTTGGCGGGGGGGCTCTTACCGTAAGAATTTTGCCGGCACAGGCCGTCGCGGATGGCGCCAAATGGAATCTCGATGGCGGGGCGTGGCAGGCCAATGGCAAGATCGTCTTTCAACTGGCCCCTGGCCGTCACACGGTATCGTTCAAAGACATCGCGGGCTGGGCCAATCCCGGCAACAGCACCGTGGCCGTCTCGGCTGGACAAACGAAGGCCATTACCGCCGACTACAGGTCATTGGCCGAAACCGGCGTAGTTATGGTGACGATCGAACCGCAAGAAGCACGAGCCGCGTCCGGGCAATGGCGCGTGGATGACGGCGTGTGGCATCTGAGCAGCGAATCCGTGCTCGGCATTCCCGTCGGCAAGCATCTTGTATCGTTCAGCGAAGCACCTGGGCGGCCGGGCTGGATCAAACCCAACAGCATCCCCATCGACGTCGAGACGGACCCGACGGTGGTCGTAACGGGCACCTACACCCCACTGCTGACGTCGGATCGGTTGCTGGTCCTGGGATATAACGATCTCGGCATGCATTGCATGAACATGGACTTCTCGGAGTTCATGATCCTGCCCCCGTACAATGTCCTGCACGCCCAGGTAATCGACCGTAGCGGTCCGAAGCCGCGCTTCGTTCAAGACGGCGTAACGGTCAGCTACCGCTTTCCCTCGAACACGACTTCCGTTACCAAAACCGATTTCTGGGACTTCGCGCAAGACCTTTTCGGGCTTGACAACCCGTTGTCAGCGGATATTGGTCTGGCCGGAAACGGGCTTTCGGGAACGATGACCGCGCTGGCCAATGAAGGGCGCACCGATTGGTCGGTGCTCGGGATTCCCCTTACGCCGCAGCTCGATGACGGCACGATCGACTCGTTTCAGTTGGCGCTCATCACCGTATCGCAAGGTGGGAACGATGTGGTCCAGACACAAGCCGTAACGCCTGTTTCTTGGGAGATTCGCTGCGACTACTGTCACAACACCCCCGGCATCAGCGTCGGCCAAGACATCCTGCTCAAGCATGACCGCCTGACGGGCACCACGATTGCCTTCCCTTCGCGAAAGCCGGTGGTCTGCGGCAGTTGCCACCCGCAGCCTGAACTCGGCCTGACGGGCGATATGGGCATGGCCTCGTTGTCGTCGTCCATGCACACCGCGCACGCGAAACGGATGTGGCTTGTAGAAGACAAGGTCGAGGTCGGCTGCTACGCGTGCCATCCCGGCGAGCAGACCCGGTGCATGCGCGACGTGCATCATCTGGGCGGCATGATTTGCACGGACTGTCACGGCAGCATGACCGACGTGGGTAATCCGGCGCGCCGACCCTGGCAGGACGAACCTCGCTGCGACAGTTGCCATCAGCGCGCGGGATTCGAGTTCGAGCAGCCCGACACCCTGTTCCGAAATTCGCAAGGACACTACGGCGTGCAGTGCGAAGCCTGTCACGGCAGTCCACACGCCATCACGCCCACGTCGCAACCAGCGGACAATGTTCAAGCCATGGCTGTCCAAGGACGGCAAGGCCCCATCAAGGATTGCACAGTGTGCCACTCGGATCCGACCACAAGCGTCGCCTTTGAACACCGTTATGTAGCACCATCACTGTAGTAGTCATTCGAGCCAACGAGGAGGAACATCGCGATGCGCGCAGTGGTAAGTCCGGCCAAGGTGTTTGACGCCGCAGTCCAGATTGAACGAAATGGCGCCGCCTTCTACCGCAAAACGGCCGCGTACGCGACCAAGAAGGATCAGCGGGAAATGCTGCTCGGGCTTGCGAAAGCGGAGGATCTTCACGCAGCGAGTTTTGCACGACTCAAGAAGAGACTTGTTGATTCGGCACAGGAAGCGGAACGCATTGATCGGGATGGACCAGGAATCCGCTACCTTCAGATCTTCGCGAAAGAGGGCATCTTCAACATGACGCTTGATGCGGCCCAGGCCCTTTCGGAAGAACCGACGATGAGGGATCTTTTGGATTTCGCCGTCGAGCGAGAGAAGGATAGCGTCCTATTCTACAGCGGGATACGCGCAGCTCTCATGAAAAAGGCCGACCGAGATACAGTCGATGCCATTGTCGGCGAGGAGTTAACGCATCTCGTCCTGCTACACCTGGCGATCAAGGGACTGAAACCGCCAGTAGGCTGAAGGAAGTGCGAGGTACTGTAGTAATTCATCCTTTTCCTTTGCAATCCAGGGCCTCGTCGACCATGGCGAGGTAATTATCGACGGGGATATAGCTGGGGATCGAGTTGCCCGAGCCGATGGCGTAACGGCCGCGCGCGCCGCAGGTTTCGACGAGGTAGCGCGTGTGAGCGCGGACGGCTTCGGGCGAGTCTTGCGTGAGCCGATTGATATCGACGCCGCCGAGCACGCCGATTCGGTCGCCGTATCGGGCATGGAATTCCTCGACGGGAATGATAACGTCCTCGAAGGAATGCTTCGCGTCGATACCGACATCGTCGATAAGGTCTTCCATGATCGCCCCGACATGCCCGCAGGAATGAAGGAAATACGGGATGCCGTGTCCATGCGCAAGCTCCGCGAATCGCTTGTGCCACGGCAGGCAGTACGCGCGCAATGCGTCCGGGCCGACAAGCGTCTGCGTGCGAAAACCCATGTCGTCGCCTTGGAACAGCGCGACGACATTGTCCAGCGTCACGAGTTGGCGGTAGTAGCCCAGCAACAATTCGCCGGTGCGGACCGCGACGGCCTCGACGAGGTCCGGCGCTTCGCACAGCGCCATGCACAGCCCTTCGAGCGACATGATGCGCGAGAGATGCTCGAAGATGCCGCCGCCATGACACGTGATCAGGCCCATGCCTTCGGGCAGATGCGCCGAGATGTATTCGAGCGGAAACAGGTCCGCATCCTCGACGCGCGGCCACGGATAACGCTCGAACTCGTCCCAATTCATGATCGCGCCATGATGTTCGTCGGCCCAATACCGTTGCCGGTCGACGCCCGGCGCCGTGTCCGCTACGGCCAGCGATCCCGCCTGAAACGACAGGCCCATCTCGAAGCGCACGAAATCGTAGCCGAGCCTGTGCCAGCAGGCGATGAAGTTGTCCCAATACGCCGCTTGCGAGGCGCGGTCCGCGCCATGCTCGACCCACGCGCGCCCCAACAGATCCGTCACAATAGGACGCCGCACGGAATCATCCACGATGTACTCGACCAGCGGCACACGCCGGTTCGAGCGCCCCATGACGATATCGATGAATTCCGCCGCGTCGGGTTTCGGTTGGTGCAATGGCAATCGCTTCCACATGGTCACGCGTGTACCTCCCTCGATATTCGGTAAACAACCACGGCACTACTCGGCAGTCTTGTCCCAATCTTCGCGCGAGATATCCGCGTGCCGCAGGACTCGAGTAAGAAGATCGGCGCCGACATCCGGTCCATGCAGGTTGGGTATGACGATGCGTCTACCGCCCCGGGTCATCAACGGATGTCTTCCGCCCGCATAAGGCCCCTCGAAACCTAGTGCGCGCAATCTCTTTATCAACGCTCGCACAGACACCGGCGCGAGTTTCGCCATCAGGCGGAAACCCGCAGACGCCCAAGGGCAACACCGTCGATCGGGGGTATCTCATGACCCAATTGCAGGCCGAGCGCGACCCATGCGTCCAAGGCATCCTCGAGGTTCGCCCGGCATTCTTCCAAGGAAGAACCGCATGCCATGACGCCATCGAGTCCAGGGATTTCGCCGCAATACGGATCGCCCGGCTGATCGATCAGTTCGTAATGCGCATGCTTCATTGCCGTGTCGATATACGCGCGTATCATCAATCCGCTCCAAGAACCATCTTAGTTTACCATATCCAAAGCACGCCGCGAATTATGAATTATGAATGTCGAGCGGCAAACGACCTTTCATAATTCATAATTTGCTCCTGCTACGATTCCGGGCATTTGCCTGCATCGTCCAATATCGCGGCGCATTATAGCATGCGGTTCGAAATGCGCACTATGCGCTTCGCACCGAGATGTGCTAGGATTCCTGTGCCACAAACTTGCGCCCCGATAGTTCAGTGGATAGAACAAGTCCCTCCTAAGGATTAGACCCGCGTTCGATTCGCGGTCGGGGCACTCTTTAATTGCGGATTGTAGATTGTAGATTGCGGATTGACTGCAATCTACAATCTACAATCCGCAATCCGCAATCGTTCTACACGTGCTCGATATACGACGTCTTGATGCGTTCGAGCAGGACGTGTGGATCTTCGGCCCAATGTTCGTCGGAGAATATTTCGACTTCGATGAAACCGTTGTATCCCGTGTCATCGACCCATTGGCGAATCTTCCGAATCGGGATACACCCCTCACCCATCACGCCTCGATCATTGAGCAGGTCGCGCGTCGGACAGCGCCAGTCGCATACGTGGAATGAGAAGATACGCGGTCCCGCGCGGCGAATTTGCGATTCGAGATCCGGGTCCCACCACAGGTGATACACGTCGACCGTCACACCCACGACCGGCGTATCGAGTTCTTCGGCGAGATCATTTGCCTGACGCAACGTATTCACGGCGCAGCGGTCGCCGGCGTACATGGGATGCAACGGCTCGATAGCAAGGCGTACTCCCGCAGCTTCCGCGTACGGTACGACGGCGGCGATACCATCGGCGATCTGTTTGCGCGATTCTGCAAGCGGCATACCGGGGACGGCGCCGCTGACGAGCACGATGAGCGGCGCGCCGATCGCGGCGGCCTCATCGATTGCGCGGCGATTGTCGTCGAGGGCCTTCGCGCGGTCGGCGGCAGACTGAGCAGGGAAGAATCCGCCTCGACAAAGGCTCACAACCTCGATCCCAGAATCGCGCAACATCCGGCCCGATTCTTTCGCGCCCTGCGGTTCGAGATGCTGCCGCCAGACAGTAATGCCGGGGATTCCCGCCGCGCGGAAACCCTCGATGGCTTCCGCCAGCGCCCAGCGTTTCACGGTCATCGTGTGCACGCACAGGCGTTTGAAATCAGTCAATCCGTCCATCGTTCCCACCTCTTCTGTCGCCTTCAGTGTAAAACGGATTTTCATGCCTGCAGATCTTCCAGCAGGATATCGGCTTCGGCGAGAACGGCGTCAAGGTCGTAGCCCGCGCCTGCTTCAATTTCCTTTTGCCCTCGGGCAAGGAGCCGCATAAGTTCCAGTTCATTCCGGGAATGTTCATAGTCCTCGACACTTACCATTACGATGGCTTTTGCGTCCTGGCGAAGATCGGTGATGGGCACGATATTCGGGATTTTGACCATTAGTGTTTCCTCTACTGCTAGTCTTAATAATAGCGCTGCTGGTAGCAAAAAGACACGTTCTTTGTTTGATGAAAGCGCGCAGGAGTCGTGATCTTACGCCAATTCCGGTACGTCGAGCCATGTTCGGCGTTTTGACGATTCGTAGCCGAGTTCGGCGAGTTGGACGCCTCTCGCTCCGGCTTTCAAATCCCACGGGAACGGTTCGTCGAGGACGAGGTGGCGCAGGAACAGTTCCCATTGTGCCTTGAATGCGTTTTCGTAGACTTGGTTATCCGGCACGCGCATCCAGCCGGCGCGGAAATCGAGCGGATTCTCGACATCGGGATTCCACACCGGTTTGGGCGTCTCGGCGTCGCTCTGCACCCAGCATGCGCGCAATCCCGCGATGGCCGAGCCTTTCACGCCGTCGACTTGAACCGTCAGCAAATCGTCGCGTCGCACGCGCGTACACCACGACGAGTTGAAATGGCACACGATACCTTGGTTGGTCGTGAATGTCGCGTACGCGGCATCCTCGGCGTCGCTGTCGTAACGCACGCCGCGTTCGTCCCAACGCTCGGCGATGTGGTTCGCGCCGAAACACGACACGCCGGTCACGTTGCCAAAAAGGTTGTCGATCATGTACCGCCAATGGCACAGCATATCGAGAATAATTCCGCCGCCTTCCGCCGCGCGATAGTTCCACGACGGGCGTTGTGCGGCCTGCCGTTCACCCGTGAAGACCCAGTAACCGAACTCGCCGCGCACGGCGAGAATGCGCCCAAAGAATCCCGTGTCGATCAGATACTTGAGCTTCATCATGCCCGGCAGCCAGAGCTTGTCCTGCACGACGCCGTGCTTGATGCCCGCGTCGCACGCGAGTTTGTACAGTTCCATCGCGTCCGCCGAATTCACCGCCGTCGGCTTTTCGCAGTAGATGTGTTTGCCCGCCGCGATCGCCTGCTTGACCGACTCGCAACGCAAGGCCGTCGTCTGCGCATCGAAGTAGAGCGGATACTGCTCGTCGTTCAACAGCGGCGCAAGGTCCGTCGAGTACGGCAACCCACCGTGCGCCTCCGACAGCGCTTTCAACTTCGCTTCGCTGCGTCCGACGAGGATGGGTTCCGGAATGATGACCTCGCCATCGCCAACGCGCAATCCGCCTTGGGCGCGAATCGCGAGAATCGACCGCACCAAATGCTGGTTCGTCCCCATGCGCCCAGTCACACCGTTCATGATAATACCGACACAATGCGTTTTCATCTGCTTTTCCTTAAATATTCAAGCCGTTTCTCTCGATCGAACTTCTCGATCGCGTAGCGCAACGCCGTACGAGGCAAACGCGCCGCGAATCGTTCCAGGAACTCGACCAAGACTGCCTGGTCGCGATTACCCACTTCACGCAACATCCAGCCAACGGCTTTATGCATCAAGTCGTGGCCCTCTTTTTGCTCGATGAGCAAGAACTTGGCCAGCGCCAGCGTTTCGCCAAACCGTCTGCTCTTCACAAATGCAAATGTAGCGAGCATGGCCACACGGCGTGCCCAAACTTCTTCGCGCTTCGCCAATTCAAACAGAATCGCCGGATCCTTGTCGAGCAGATAGTCTCCGACAATATACGGAGCGCTTGAATCGACCAAGTCCCAGTTGTTGATGTGACGCTGATTGTCGAGGTAGAAATAGTAAATACGTTTCTTGTCCCAATCATCGCTTTTCCGGTACTGGCCCACCAGAATCATCAACGCCGTTGACCGCTCTTCATGATAGCCGCCGTGAAAGAGCGACTGAATTACCGCGCGTGTCGAGCGAAGCGGCGGGAGGCCACGTCCGGCAAAATAGGCCTTCGCAATCTTCCGCTGCTCGGGAACCACCACGCCGAGAAATCGGTCGCCTTCGCCGTACTCGCCCTTGCCGGTCTTGAAGAAGCGCGCCAATACTTTCGCCTTCTCCGCGTTCGCCACGCTCTTTAGCTCAGTCCGAATCTCCGAGGCATTCATCGTACATGCCTCATCGCGGCTTCGGACTGGGGAAGAATCCGAGAAATGGCCCGCCGTCCAAGGCCCGCTTCAAGTACACCGCCAGTTCCATCGCGTGGTAATCGCCCCACATCGACGATTCGCCTTGCGCAACGATCTTGCCGAGCGGGATGTAGTCCCAGCCGTTGGGACGATGATACACCGAATGCAGCAGCAGACCTTGATGCCGTGGATTCTCCGACAAGTACGGCGGCGCGAATAGCGTTTTCGCTATCGTCAATCCGGCTTGCCAGTAGCGACGCCCCGCGCCCTTCCGACGTCCAAGATAGGCGCCCAGCCGTAGTAGCCCTTGCGCGGCAATCGCTGCCGCAGAACTGTCGACGGGTTCATACGAATTGTCGATTCGCGCCGGTTCATCGAGGTATTCGGGCATGTTCGACAATCCCGGCGCGCAGGTATCCCAATACGGAATACCGTCCGTCGGCGTATTCGCGAGATAGAAATCGGCGGCGGCCAACGCCGTATCGAGCATAATCGATTCGATCTCTTTGCGCCCGCCGAACGGCTCGAATTCCGCATCGTCGAACGCGGCAAACGCTTCGAGTTCTTCGGCATACCCAAGCAGGATCCACGCAAGACCACGCGTCCACGTGCTGAACGGCGAATAGCCCTGTTGCGTGCTCGGACACCGATACAAGCCGTCCGTCATGTTGAACAGACTCTCATGCGCAACGCGTCCGCGAACGTCGTACGCATCGCGTCCTTCTCCGAAGTACACGTTGTAGCGCGATGTATTGCGGATATGCTGGACAGCGCGGTCGAGCAACGAAATCCGCGCATCGTGTTCGCCCATGAGACAATGGCCAAGCCGGTGCGCGAGGACCAGCGAACGGCACGACCGAATCGTGTCGCTGAACAACGAATGCGGCCCATTGAACGAATGGATGAAACCCGTACCGTCGGCCAGTCGCGACCACCGCGACGCCTGCACCGCCCCGCTCGCCTTCAACGCGAGTTCGTAGAACGCCAACGCGTCCGGCGTCTCGACGGCGCGCCCTTCGAGCGCAAGCCGCCGCAGGTTGCCGTACGTCGAGACGTTGTTGAATCCGTGATCATGAACACCGGTGTGCGTCACGTGCGACGCCATATGACGAAACGTATACTCGCGCCCCAACCGCCAGAACCGCTCATCGCCCGTCGCGTCGAATTGCAGGATCGGCAATCCGCCCACGAACCCTTGCGTCCACTCGGTCCACCCACGCGACGTATACCGCCCGCGAACGGTTACCACCGGCGCACCCTTCGCCGAATCCCACGTCGAATGCAATCGCAGGATCTTCGGACCCGCCAATGCGAAGAAACGCGACAACGCATCGCCTAGCGCATGGACGGAACATGTGACATCAATGTTCATCTTCGATCTTCTCACAACCTCTGGCGTCAACTCGTGGGCCACAGGAACCCGAACAAGCCATTCCAGATTTTCGACAATCGATCGATATATCTCTCATGGTTGGCCGACAACGGCGGTGCCAGCAGCCCGGGTCTTGCCTCGCCCGGCACTGCCGACGATTCCGGCATCGCGGGCGAATTCGGCGCCGCTTCCAGATCTGCGGACATTCCCGCCGATTGCACAACAACCGCCGACGCTTTGGGTACGCCGATGCCGTCGCGATACACGAGCGACGTCCCGTACCATGCTGCAACGCCGATCCATGCCGCCGTTACCAGACTGGCGAGTACCAACAATACCGTAAACGTGGAGCGGACGTTATCGCGTTTAGCACCGCAAAAGATCGCAACGAGCGTCGTGATTGCCGCAAGGATCCAGACGTTCTCGGCGAGCATTTCATGCATGTTGATCGCTTTGCGTACGTCGACCGCGACCGTGCCCGGAATTTTGTCCAGGGTTCGCTCGCCCGTCAGAACCGTCGCGAACGAGACGACGGCCATGAACGCGTACCATCCAATGGCCAGGCGCCGCAACGGCAGGTTCTTCATCTGCGTCACGGCGCACATCAGCGCCAGCAGCACGCCGAGCATCGCCATCGCCACGGGAATATGCACCGCCAGCGCGTGGATGATATGCGGGTTGTCCAAGCCGTCGAACACGTTCATGCAATTCCCCTTTCTGTTTCTATTTCTATGGTTTCGCCCGTTGCGCGGGCGGCAGAAAAAGTTGCTTCAAGTCGTAATGGATATACGGCTGTTTGCAGGCGTCTTCCGAACCCTTCGCATGCGCCACCCACATTTCGCGATCCGTCACATTGCACAACACGCTGTGCAGATTCGTATTGCGCATCGCCGCGTTCTTCAGAATGTCCAGCGCGACGCTCGCGTCGATCTTGCCGAACGACGCCTTGATATCCTTCGCCATACCCTTGTATCGGTGGTCGTACGATTCGCTGCCATACGGCATATTCGGGTACCCATTCGAACACGCCTGAAAACGCCGCACCGTCTGGTCCATCGCGTCATCCGCACGAAACACGGCGTCCGGAATCCGAATCGCGTACTCGACCGTCTCGCGCGAGTCGTTTGCTGTGAAAACACCACAGTGATGCGCAGTCGTCTCATAGGCGCGCGCCTCGCGACGGTCGCCGTCCGATACGACATAGTTGTAACCAACCGTCCGATGGGCGTTCGTGACAATGCGCGTCGCGTCGTCGACCCCTCGCGACTCTTCGAGAAAACGGCGCAAGAGAAACAGGAGCGGAATGCCGCTCGAACGCCCGTCCAGCGTGACCGCGCCGATTTGACTGATGCAGATCCCCTTCATGCTCATGCCCGAAAGTACACCTACCAACCCCGGGTAGCCCACCGCCGCGAATGGGGCCTGTCCATCGGGTTCATACAGGATCACCACAGGGCTGTCCTGAAAGCCCGCGTCCATATTCCAGTCGAGATTGCGGCCATGATACAGCTTACCGTCCGTGGTCGCCTTGCCGAACACCGCGAACGCACTGCAATTGCGTTCGGTCACTTCCGACATGACGTGCAGACGCCGCAACACCCGCAACGACACGCCCGCCCCATCGGCAACGCCCTCCATTTCGCGCTTGTACCGTTCCGGGATGTACGGCGCGCACCGGCGATACACGCAATCAAGCACGAAGTTCAGCGCGAATACCGGCACACCGATTTCCTTGCTGCCATCTTTCAACAGATTCTGAAACGACATGGCGCCCCTGATGACCTGCTTCTTCAACAACGCGCCGTGCTGATACCCCATCACATACGGCGCGCCCTTCACATGCAAGACAGTCGTCCCCTCGACCGTCTCGACATACGCCTTTTCGCCGGGATTCACATATTCCAGCGGTCCCCGCCCCGGATGCGTATACCACCACCCAAACGCCAGCGCCAGAACAATGACGCAAACGGTTACCGCAACGAATCGCTTCAGAACACGTTTCATGGCACCCTCTCTCTATTTACTTCGCCCCATCTTAGCACCACGCTCAGAGCCGTTCCAAGCGGCATTTGCAGGAAAGGCGGGGCCAGCGAAGGCCCCGCCTCAGAAACTCCCCGCTTATGCCGTAGGCCGAGGAACTTATTGAACCTCGCCCACCAGGGGGGCACCCTCACGGTTGTCATCCGGCTTCCACCTAGGCAAAGCCCAAGCGGCATGTCGTAGACCACACAAATATTGGGTACCCAGTTCAATAGTAAGGATCAAAGTTACTCGGCCAACTCGAACACAGCAGGGAAACTCATGTTCTCGTTACGCCCTCAGGATACCAGATGGGACGGAAATCGTCAAATGTTTTTGTAGCCGCTCACTGTGTTTTGAAGGCGTCTTTGTGGATGGTGATGCTGGGGCGGCCTTCTGGGGGGATGAGTACCGAGACGATGTCGAAACGGTAGTACATATTGGGGTTGTCTTCCATGGCGGCGTAATGTCGTGCGGCGATAATCAGTTTTTTCCGTTTGCGCGCGTCCACGTTTTGGTCCGGCGTTGCGAAGATGTCGTTCCTTCGCGTTTTTACCTCGACGAATACTGTTGTATCGCCGTCGCGAGCGACGATGTCTATCTCGTAGCGTCCGATATGAACGTTGCGCGCAAGGATGATATAGCGTTTGTGGAGCAGGAATCGCGCCGCGAGATCTTCGCCTTGCCAGCCCAAGGGAGGCGGTGCATGCCGCACCCGAGCGCGAAGGCGATCCAGCCAGGGAATCATGACGGTGGGCTCGTTCGGGTCAACCGAAGTGGCGGTGGAAATAGCTTGGGTTATCGATGCACTTCAGGTCGATCTTGAGGAATCGGTCGAGTTCTTTTTGTGAGATGGGACGGTCCACGGTCGGATTGTCCGGCTCGAAATCGGGGGGCGGACTATCCGTCAAGCCGTCGTTTCCCATTGCTTGTGTCTGTCCGATTCCCATGAATCCGGAATCGAGCAGTTCGTCGAGAAACGGGTCCACGATTTCGGCGAGGTGCGCCTTTCGTTCCTCGCGCGAACCGGTCGAGAGGATCTTTCGGTTGATGGCGATGATCTTGCCGTGGAACATGACCATGAGTTCTTGGCAGGCGGGGCACCCCATAACGACCGCCATGTCGCGTGGGGGATTGGGTTGAAAAGCCTGTTCGGCTCGGCAATGTGGACAAACAACTTTTTTCATAACGTTTCCATCCGAACATCCCGAAATATGACTATCGTATGAATTGCCACAATTTTAGTCGATGGAGGCGATCCCTTTCAAATAAACGGGGTTTGGGGTTTGGGATTTGGGGTTTGGGGTTTGGGGAAGAAGATGGTGCAGCTATACATAACGTCGTGTTTTTTTACAGAATAATTCAACCTAAAAAAGGCAGTTGGAGTCCATGGAAGCTCATCGAAAGTGTGGACGTAGTGGACTTTGTGGACGGAGTGGACGAGAATAGGATTCACCCAGCGCGCCGCGCGCAAGGCTTCCGCGCCGGTGGTGAGTCCCATTTGCGTCCACTCC
>CAIYET010000386.1 GCA_903925285.1 Candidatus Hydrogenedentota bacterium
AGAACAATACATCCCCTTCTCGGCGATCAACCGTACAACTGCGGGGGGCGTTAATCCATCGAGCGGCGCGCCCATACGGATCCGCTCGCGCATTCCGGTCGACGACAGATCGCTCTCCGCGAACGGCAGCAGATCGTAATGGCCTTCTAGCATCGGCGACGGCGGCAGCATGGGTCCGGATCGCGGTGCGACCAACAACCGCGCGCGGAGCAAGATCCCTTCCATGTCGCGCCACTTGGGCAAATCGAGCAACGCGTCATAGCCGACAATCAGAAACAACGCCGCGCCGGGATAGGCCTCGCCGACCGCGCGAAGCGTGTCCACGGTATACGACGGCCCGTTCCGGTCCATCTCGAATCGCGACGCCTCCGCGCCGGGGATATCCGCCACCGCCGCGCATACCAGCGCGTAGCGGTCCTCGGCGGCGGCATGCGTCTCGCCGCCTTTGTGCGGCGGGCGCGCCGATACCACGAACAACACTTTGTCCAAGCCGGCGGTGGTTTGGGCCGTCCGGGCGAGTTCGCAATGGGCGTTGTGGATGGGATCGAACGTGCCGCCGAACACGCCGATACGCAAGGGGCTATTCACGGATCTGGCCGGACCCTCGAATCACGTATTTTACCGTCGTCAGTTCCTTGAGCGCCATAGGACCTCGGCAATGGAGTTTGTTCGTGCTGATGCCGATCTCGGCGCCCATGCCGAACTCGAAGCCGTCCGTGAACCGCGTCGAGGCATTCACGTACACCGTGGCGCTGTCCACCGCATCGAGGAAACGTTCCGCCGCCGCGTACCCTTCCGTCACGATGGCGTCGGAATGATGCGACCCGTACGTATTGATATGTTCGATGGCTTCTTCGAGCGAAGCGACCACACGAATCGACAGAATCTTGTCGAGATACTCGGTCGCCCAGTCTTCCTCCGTCGCGGGCGCGCATTCGATAATCGCCTGCGTATTCGCGCAGCCTCGGATTTCGCAACCGCCGGCGCGCAACGCCTCGGCCATCTCCGGCAGGAACCGCGCCGCCACCGCTTCATGCACGAGCAGCGTTTCCATGGCATTGCAGACGCCGGGCCGCTGTAATTTCGCGTTGAGACCGATCGTCATTGCCATGCGCAAGTCCGCGTCGGCATGCACGTAGGTGTGGCAAATACCGTCGAGATGCGCCACGACCGGGATTCGCGACTCGTCCAATATCCGCGCGATCAGGCTCTTCCCGCCGCGCGGGACGATCACGTCGATATACCGGTCCATCTTGAGCAACTCGCCCACCGCCGCGCGATCCGTCGTCGTCACGATCTGGACGGCATGTTCCGGCACGCCCGCCGCGACCGCGCCTTCGACGAAGACCCGCGCAATCGCCACATTCGAATGGATCGCCTCGGACCCGCCGCGCAGGATGCACGCGTTGCCCGATTTCAGGCACAACGCCGCCGCGTCCGCCGTCACGTTCGGACGGCTTTCGTAAATGATCCCGACGACGCCGATCGGCTGCCGGATCTGCGCGATCCGCAGCCCATTCGGACGGACCGTCTGATACAGGATCTCACCGACCGGATCAGGCAACGCCGCCACGGCCCGCAACCCATCGGCCATCGCCGCAATACGTTTGTCGTTCAATTCGAGGCGGTCGAGCATCGCCCCCGACAAGCCTTTCGCGCGCCCAGCCTCCAAATCCTTGGCATTCGCATCGCGCAGCAACGCCGATGCCGCCACAAGCCGCCCGGTGATTTCAAGCAACGCCGCATCCTTGACCGCGCTGGTCATCGACCGCAACAAATCGGATGCCGCCCGCGCTTGTTTACCAATCCGTTCCATCATTCAGATTCTCCATCGCCTCAATTCAACCACACGCTCGAATAGCACAAGCCAAGCATAAAGGCCATTCTTAGCCCGCTTGGGCGTGCTCCTCTTTGTACCCGGCTTCAACCCTGCCAAGTATAGGCGTTTTACCGAGTCGTTGCGCAACCTACCACCGTTCAATAGCTCGGCGCCCGCATTTTCAAACTTCCCTTTCAACAAACGCGTAGCGTGGGCTTCGTTTCCAGCGTAGGATTGTGCTACGCTTGTGAAGATTGACGGCAGGACTAAAATTATGACGGAACCATTGTATCCATCGGCGGTACGTGAGATGCCCGAGGAAGACCGGCCTCGCGAGCGTTTGGAGCGGGTTGGCGCCGAGGCGTTGCGCGACGCGGAATTGCTGGCGGTCCTGTTTCGGACAGGCACGCGCGAGATGGGCGCGGTGGCGTTGGCTGACATGTTGTTGCGGGATTTTGGCGGTTTGCGCGCGGTGGCGCGCGCGTCCATCGAGCAACTGATGAAGGTCAAGGGGCTTGGACGTGTCAAGGCGATCGAGATCAAGGCCGCGCTCGAATTGGGTACGCGGCTTGTCTCGCACACGGAAACGCGCCGCCCACGGATACAGGGCGCCGAGGACGTCTCGCAACTTCTGATGACGCGGTTCAAACAATGCGAAACGGAGCAGTTCAAGTGTCTGCTCATGAACGCGAAGAACGACGTGGTCAAAATCGTCGACGTGGCATCGGGCGGCCTTGACCATGTCGATGCAATCCCGCGCGACGTGTTCCGTCAGGCCGTGCGCGACGGCGTGGCGCGCGTGATCGTGTGTCACAACCATCCGAGCGGCGATCCGGAGCCGAGCCGCGACGATCTCGCGATCACGAGGCGGCTGGTCGAATCCGGGCAGACATTGGGCGTGAGCGTCCTGGATCATGTAATATTCGGCGATGGGCGTTACGTGAGTTTGGCGGAAAGGAATCTGATGTGACGAAGGCATTCAGCGCGTGGAAAGTGGGCATGGCCTATTACGTACCGGCCTTGCTGCTGGCGTTGATTTTCCTGTTGCTTGCGTTGCGGGGCCACCGTTGGGCATACGTCGGCGTCGTCGTGTGCCTTGTCTACGGAGGGTTCGCGCTGTATTTCTTCCGCGATCCCGTGCGGGTCGTTTCCGCGGCTGCCAACGAAGTGGTCAGTCCCGCGGACGGCACGGTGGTAGCCATCGAGGAACTGAAAACGACGCCGTATTACGACGGCCCGTGTCGGCGCATTTCGATTTTTCTCTCGGTCTTCAGCGTTCACGTGAACCGTGCGCCATTCGAGGGTACGGTGACGTCCATCGTGCACAAGCCGGGCGAATTCCGCAATGCGATGCGTCCCGAAACGACCGATTGCAACGAGGCCAATGCGGTGCGCATGGATACGCCGCGCGGCCCGATGACGGTTCGGCAGATTGCGGGCGCGATTGCGCGTCGGATTGTGTGTCCAGCGCAGGTCGGCGACCGTTTGGAGAAAGGGCAGAAGTTTGGCATGATCAAGTTCGGCTCGCGCACGGAGCTTTACCTGCCGTTGGCGTCCGAAACAACCGTCCGCGTGGGCGACAAAGTCCACGGAGGCACAAGCGTGGTGGCGCGATTCCCATGATGAAACTACGAAGGACCCGCAAGGGCAAAGTACGCCGCGATTTGAAGCGGCGTCCGATCAACGTGTTGGCAAGCGCGATTACCACGTTCAGCCTGTACCTGGGGCTTGTCAGCATCTTTCTGGCCGCCCGAGAGCGATACGAGATGGCCGCGTTCGCAATTCTGGGCGCAATTGTCTGCGACGCGCTCGACGGTACCGTGGCGCGCCTGACGAAAAGCGTGTCCGAGTTCGGCAAGGAGTACGATAGTCTGTGCGATTTGGTTGCGTTCGGCGTGGCGCCGGCGGTGCTGATTTATCACGCGTACCTGCGCGAAGAACAGATTGCCGGATCGTCGATGGGCAAGACAGGCTCATTCATGGCGATCGTGTTCGTGATCTGCGGTGCGTTGCGTTTGGCGCGGTTCAACGTTTACCAAAGCGGGTCCCGCGATTCGTTCACGGGTCTTCCGATCCCGGCGGCGGGCGGGGCAATCGCGTCGCTGGTCCTTTTTACCGAGTACTGGGATCTGCGCGTGGCGTTCTGGGTGCTGGGACCGTTCACGCTGATCCTGGCCGGATTGATGGTCAGCCCGATCCGCTATCCGAAGGACCGCATGAAGAAGGGCTTGGTATTCGACCCGCGCAATGCGTTCCGTGCGCTGGTATTCGCGGGACTGACGATCGCGGCGATCCATTACATGGCGGTTCATTCGCCTGCAATGGTGCTTCTCCCGTTGTTCATAACCTACATTCTGTTCGGCATTATCGACGATGCCGTCACGCGCCTGCGCACGCGCAAAGGCGTCCCCCTGGCGAAAATTCAGTCCTCGGTGGTGCCGTTTGCCCCGCCCGTGAACAAGGACGAAGCCTTGTAGGACTCGATGGCCTCGGCGATCAAGACTTTGAGCGTGGCGGCAATGGGCACGGCGAGGATCAGCCCGATGAATCCCATCAGACTGCCGAACACCATAATCGCGAGGATAATCCAGACGGGGCTAAGGCCGACCTGCTCGCCCACGATCCTCGGCGTGATTACCGTACCTTCCAACGTCTGGGCTATACCGAAAGTCAGCAACACCCCAACAACGTGCCAGTCCAATCCATGTTGCACCAGCACGAGCGCGATCGCAGGCAGGACCGTCAGCGCAAGCCCCAAATAAGGCACGAAACTCGCCATCCCGCCCAACAGACCCAGCGGGATTCCGAATGGCACGCCGGAAATCCACAAACCGAACATGTACATCATGCCAAGACACAGACAGACCAGCATTTGCCCCCGTAGAAACGCGCGCAATTGTGCGTCGATGCGCCCGATGATGGATACGAGCCGTTTGTTGTATCGATGGGGCACGAATCCCCTCATCGAAGCTACCGAGCGGTCGAACGCGACCAGCAGGTAGACGGTTACGAAAGCAAACAGGGCGATGTTGCCGATGAAAAGAAGCACGCTGACAATTCCGCGCCCCAGCGTGGCCGCCGCCACCGCCGCGGTGGTCCCTGCCCAAAATCCCGCTTGCGCTACTTCCGTCGAATAGCGTTTCAGCATGAGAATGGCATTGTCCTTGACAAAAACACCGAGGCGTTCCGCCAAGACCGTTCGGACGCTCTCTTTGTCGCCCGGCATCATCCAGCCGACCGTTTCGAACAAGCGGCGAAGCGGCAGCCGTTCGAGCGCATTGTCCAGCACGTGCGATAGCGCACCGCTACGCACGCCGGCCGAGGCCGCATCGGCCAGATGGTCCGCTTCCAATAATATGTTGGGGATCAGCAAGAGCGGCACGGCCAGGAGCAACACAACCGCGAGAATCCCCACGGTGGCGATGGTTACCTCGCGCCGCACGCCGCGCGTTTCGCACCAGTCCACCACCGGGTCGAGCACGTATGCGACCAGGAATGCGAAGAACAGCGACGCCAAGATGGAACGAACGGCAAAGAAAAACGCGCACACCAAGACGATCACGGTAGCAACGGCGGCCGCTCTGACCCATGCGCCGCCGGTCATGTGCTTCATGTGTTCGAGAAGCGCGGGCGAAGTCGGGGAAGCCGGAGGCGTCTTGCGGGTACGGGGTGTGCGAGGCGTTGGCATGGCAAGTCCTTCAGGCCGCGCCGCGGCCTTCGATTACGACACGAAAGGTCTTCATGAGGATCGTGAAATCTTTCCAGATACTCCACGAGTCGATATACTGCAAATCCAGTTCGACCCACTCCTTGAAACTGAGATCGCTGCGTCCGCTCACCTGCCACAGTCCCGTCATGCCGGGCTTGACGCTGAGACGCCGCCGCTGGTCCCACGTGTATTGTTCGACTTCCGCCGGAATCGGCGGGCGCGGTCCGACCAGGCTCATTTCGCCTTTCAATACGTTGATAATCTGGGGAAACTCGTCGATGCTGTACTTGCGGATGAAACGTCCCACGCGCGTGACCCGCGGATCCTCGCGGATCTTGAACACCGGTCCATCGGCTTCGTTCAACGCTTCGAGTCGTTTGCGCTGGTCTTCGGCGCCAGCCGCCATCGAGCGGAACTTGTGAATCCTGAAACGGCGTTGGTTCACGCCAACGCGCTCCTGCGAGAAGAACACCGGGCCGGGAGAGCCGAGTTTGATGAGCAGCGCGATCAACAGGAAAAAGGGCGACAAACCGATCAACAGCAATAATGACACCACGAGATCAAGCAGGCGCTTGAAGCCCAATTGCATGCCGCTCTCCGAAACGGTCGAGAGCGAAAGCATGGGAATCTCGCCCATACGAAACGCACGGCTCGTGGCCAGACGCAACGGAAACAAATCCGCCACCAACCGCACCGGTACCCCGATGCCCACACACAGGTGCGCGATGCTTTGGATGAGTTCGTAACTCGACCGCACCGGCAGGCAGACATGCACCTCGTCGATCACACGCTCCGTCAAAAGGCGTTCGAGACTGCGAAACCCGCCCAGATACGGAAGCTTGTACTCGCGGAGCATCTCGACGCGCAGGGGATCGTCCTCGATGATTCCCACGATTTTGTAGCCGTAGCGGGTGTGGCGGATAACCTCGTCGAGCAGGAGCTTCGTGCGGGGATTGGCCCCGATTACTACCACGTGCCGAGGATTGTAACCCCATTCCCGAAACGTCCAAATCGACATCCGCAACGCCGTACGTACAAGCCCGATAAACACCCACGCCGCAACGCCGAAATAACCGAGAAAGAGCGGCTCGGACCGATTCTGAGTGACAAATGCCGTGGCAAACCCGGTGAGTACCAGCGATACGACCACGGCCTTCGTCACGCCAATCATGGGATACAGCAGGCTTTCCTTTCGTTGCGACACGAAGAGGTTCTCGCGAAGCGCTGCAATGAACCATGCCGCGAGAAAAATGGCCGCGAAAGGCAACTGAGAATAGAGGAAGCTCAGGAAAACGGGATTATCCTTCGGCAGCATCGCAAACGAGGCAACGACGAACGCAAACGACACACCCAACGTGTCGACGGCCGCAAGCAACATCATCCGCGCCACCGTGCGGCGGCTCAATGTAGGTATGCTGACTTCCTTGAGGCCTTGGTGATAGTCAGCCAATGGCGACCCTGTCATGTTCACCGGTCCCTTCGCGACTGCACTCCAGAGTTTACATGCTACTTCAAGCCGAGTGGGGCTGTCAACGGACGGGATATGGCGGAGGCGGATGGCCATGCCGTTTTCACCCCACATAGCCCTCAAGCCTGGACACTTGCCCGCGATAGAATTGCGATGTATACTGGCGTCAACGAGTAGACAACAAGCGGGAGGGTATGCTCAATGCCGACGTTTACGTACACTGCGCGTACGCGCGAGGGCAAGCGACAGAAGGGGACTATGACGGCGGAGAACCGCCAGGCGCTGACGCAGATGCTTGCGGCAAAGGGTCTCACGGCGGAGAACATCGTCGAGGCGACCAAACCAGGCAAGGTCGCCGGAGTCAAGGCCAACGCCCGGCGCAAGGTGAAATCGACGGACCTGCTCGTGTTTACGCGGCAGTTATCGACGATCGTCAGCGCGGGGTTGCCGCTGCTTCAGGGACTCGATATTTTGTCCGAGCAGTCCGAGGACGCGAATTTCTCCGCGGTGATTCTCGCCTGCGGACAGGATGTGGAAAACGGCGAGTCGTTCTCGACGGCGTTGTCCAAGTTTCCCCGCGCATTTCCCGATCTTTACGTCAGCATGGTGCGTGCGGGCGAAGCGGGTGGCGACCTGGACGGCGTGTTGCTGCAGTTGGCGGACTACATGGAAGCGAGCGAGGAACTGCGCCGCCGGATCAAGTCGGCCATGATGTATCCCATCATGGCGTTCAGTATGATCCTTCTTATCGCGGCGGGGCTGATCGTATGGGTCGTGCCGCAGTTTGCCACAATCTTCAAGACATTCGGCAAACCGCTGCCGGCGCCGACTATGATTCTGATTGGGATCAGCGAAGTATTGCGGAGTTGGATGGCGTTCGCGGGCGTGGGGATATTCATCGGCATTATCATGGCCGTGCGTATATACGGACGGACACCCACCGGGCGCTACAACCTCGATGCGTTGAAATTGCGTTTGCCGATCTTCGGTGTCCTGCTTCGCAAGGTCGCGATCAGCCGGTTCACGCGCACGCTTAGCACGCTCACGCGTAGCGGCGTTGCGATTCTCCATGCCCTCGAAATCGCCGAGCGCACCGCCGGCAACGAAGTCTTCGCCCGAGCCGTCAGGAATGCCGGCGACAGCGTCCGTAACGGCGAGACGCTCGCCGAGCCGCTTGCGCGTAGCGAACAGTTTCCCACGATGGTGACGCGCATGATCAGCGTCGGGGAGAAAACCGGCGCCCTCGAGGGCATGCTGCTCAAGATCGCCGAATTCTACGATTCCGAAGTCAAGGCGATGGTCGACGGCATGACTAGCCTCATCGAACCCATTCTGATTATGGTAATGGGCCTCGTCGTCGGCAGTATCGTCATAGCCCTCTTCATGCCCATCATCATGCTGTCCAGTCTCGTCAGCTAACAAGGCTGGAAAGGACGAAAGGACGAACCGAGGCTGTGTTTTTTTTCATCCGTCATCCTTAGGCGTTTCGGCGAGGTTCGATGCCGGGATCTTCGCACTTGCACAGCCTCACTTCAGATGTCTTGATCCCGATGGCGTTTTGACAAGTTTTTTAGG
>CAIYET010000387.1 GCA_903925285.1 Candidatus Hydrogenedentota bacterium
ACGACGATAGGAGTCTTCGCGGGTAAGACTCGTTGACGTGCCACCGGTGGCACCCGGAGATTGGGGCTTGACGGTTTGTGGCGAAGAGAGGGACGGCGTGAACGGGTCTTTTTTCAACATCATTCTGGAGCCTCGCAAATGAGGCGGGGCTCCTTGATATCGTAAGTTACGAACGGCTACCATCATACACGGTTTGTTTCAGTCTATTCTAACAGGGCTTGATGGAGTCCCTTTGCCTCCTGGACGGAACTGGAAGAAATGGGGACGGCGACGAATCTGAGTTTTCTGGTAAAGGCAGGCATTGAGTATGATTGAAGACCGTTGCCTCTTAATGGACGAGATTGCCGCCTATTGGGGCATCAAGCGGGATACGGTTTACGTCTGGATTGAACGACGCAAAATGCCCGCGCACAAGGTTACAAGTTACCTTCAAACAAGGAGAAACAGATATGCCATATAGAGCAAGCGATGGAAGATCGTATTCACATAAAGAAACCAGGGCGGAATACCGGGCCAGGCGAGAGGGTAGAAGCAAGTGGGTAGGTTACAACGATGGCGGCATAAGCGGTTGGGGTGGTGCTCAATGGGCATTTGTTGCTCTTCTGATATTTCTTCTTTTCTGTGGTCTGGTTTGTGCTAAATAGAGTTGAGGCGGCAGTTATTAACGACTCTTCAGTGCAGGCAGGCCATTAACGACCCGCATCGGGGAATGTAAATGATTTGGCCTATTCTTCTTGTCTTGCTCGTGTTTGTGGGTCCCGTCTTGCTGACCTACAAGATACGAGGCTCCCGTGCTTTTGATGGTGGCAATCGACATAGGTATGATGTCGATACACGTATGACTGTCTTCTTCGCATTTTGTGGAGCGGCCCTATTCCTTTACGTCTTGATTGCCGCCACTCCTTCCAAAAACACATCCGACGGACAGGAGAGCAGGGATGCACAAGTATCAAGCCAGGCAGTATCGTCTGAAAAACCTAGTGCTGCAAACACGAATACACCATTAACTTCTTCTGCGAAGTCGTCACAGGCCACCGATCCTAGCAATAGAAATACAATTATTATACTCACAGTCTCCTGCTTAGGTTTCGCTATCATGTATTGGCTTGTGCCTTCATCGCGGAAAAGCCTGTGGAATGGCTTCAAGGGCGTCTTGGTTGTGGGTGGCATAGCGCTTGCCGGTCTTCTTATCGAGTATTGGGGAGTCAGTCTGGTAGTTTTGGGAATCCTGGTGTTTGGATTCGTTCTCCTGCAAGTATTGACGAAGACTCCGACTGAAGAAGAAGAGGGACAGGAGCATTGGCAAGGGAGGCAAGCTCAACGCAAGTGGGAAGATCGAGTCTTATCGCAAGAAAGGCAGGTTAAACACAAAGGGGAAGGGCGAAAACTGTCGTCACGAACAGTTTTGAATTTCAGGTCTAGCAATTCCGGAGAATCTTCAGGTGCGCAAGCATGGAGTCGAGATTCAAGCATCAAGACAAACACCTCACGCATGACTAAGCGTGCCAGCGCTGCAAAAGTGAAGCAGAAGGTAGAAAAGAAGGGAATCGTCATAATTGATGGATTGAATGTGATTCGTGTGAAAGGTAAAGACAACCCTGATTTGCGGGTGCTCTTGGCTGTCATAGGGTGGCTGGTCGACAATCAAAGAGATTTCCTGTGCTTCTTCGATGCTGCAACGCATTTCACATGGGCCGGCGAGAGCGACAAGAAGACTTATGAGCGACTGCTTGCTTCTGACCATCATTTCATAGAAGTCACTGGCGGGATGCAGGCAGATGATGTAATCGTCGATGAGGCTAAGAGCCATAGCGATTCTGTAATCATCAGCAATGACCAGTTTAGACAGTTTAACGAAGGCCCTTCTGGCGATTTTGAGTGGCTGAAAGACAAACTTGTGAAGGTGGTGCTCTCGCGAGATGTGGTAAGAGTTTATGGTCCGCTAAGATTTGAGGCGTCACTACCGGATGACAAGAGAATTGCGGCCATTCTTTCAGCCATCGGTTAGAGCAACCTGTTCAGTTGACCCTCGCCGTAACCGCCATTTCACCCGCCACCACGCTAGCTCCTACGGTCCGCCCGATCATCACCCTACGTCGTTCGCCGGACGCTTACCAATGCTTCGTTGTATGGACCTACTTCTTGCTCATCTTCCTTGCGCTGGCTATTGTGATCAGACCGAGCAAAGCACCCAGCCCGATAAGACCCGCCACTGGTACGACCGCTAAGCCTTCAGTGAACGGGAAGGTAAACGCCGCGGCGGTCGGATAATTTGGATTGGTGGCATTGTCCGTCACGACGTTTTCCGCAATCGACACGGATACCTGTCCCTCCGCTGATCCCAGAACATCGACCGCATACGAAGACGCCGCACCCGAGGGTTGCAGATTGCTCGCGGTACCGTTGCTCACTGAAACCATGCCAAGGAAGCCGTTTACCACTTCGCCGAAGTTAATCGTCAACATCCGCGAGGTGTCGGTGGAGGTGGTGTCTCCCGTGATCACGGGCGTGGGTCGCACGTTGTCGAATGGGAATGTAAATGGCGCGGACGTAGCATTGTTTGGGTTGGTAGCGTCATCCGTGGCTACGCCTGCCGGTATCGAGACGGATACCGTCATCGTCCCTGAACCCAGGACATCGACCGTGTAGGTGCCCGGAGTGCCCGTGGGTTGAAGGTTGGACGCCACGCCGTTCGTGCTTACACCGCCGGGCAAACTGAACCCGTTCACGTGCTCGCCGAACGCGATGGTTAACGTTCTGGTCGTATTGGTCAACGTGGTAGCTCCCGTAATCACCGGTGTGGGCGGGGTGCCGTCGCGTGTCATGCCGGAGCCCGCCGGGCCGGGACTTGTCGGAATTCCCCCGCCATTCCTGGCCGTAACGGTGAAGGAGTAACTCGTGTATTCCGCGAGATCCATAACCGTCTTGGTTCCCCAAGCCGCGGCAGTCTGATACACCGCACCGGCCCCGACCGTGCCGTCCGCCTGGACCCAGGTGTTGCCGCCGATCCCGGGAGAGATCTGAATGGCATAGACAGTTGCAGGCGGATTTCCGTCGCCCGATCCAATGGATACATCCAGAGAATGAACACCCGGATTTCCTACCAGAGGCGCTACGGGCGTGGCCGCCGGCAGCGCTTCCACGTTTGTCTCGATTGTCGCGGTGTTGCTCCCGATGTCCGTGCTTACAGCCAACGAGATGGGATACGATCCCCAGGCCGTGTACGTATGTAGCGGATTCGGGTCGTTGCTCGTGACTCCATCGCCAAAGGCCCATGAGCGGCTGGTTATCGGCTTACTGCCGGGCAGTGAAGTGTCCGTGAACTGTACAGTGAACTGGTCCGTCTGTACAGACGTGAACAGCGCCTTCGGAAGGGCTTCAACGTTTACGGTCAGTGTCTCCGTGTTGCTGCCAAATATCGTTGTCACACCGAGCGATACCGAATAGGAACCCCACGTTGCGTACTCGTGAACGGGGCTCTGGTCCGCGATTGAGGTGCCATCGCCAAATGCCCACGACCATCCTGTGATCGGTGCGGTCCCTGGTGACGACTCGTCCGTGAACTGGACGGTCAGCGGAGGGATCAGCGACGTTTGGCTGACCGTGAAAGAAGCTTCAGGCGGAATGAAGTAAATGCCACTGAACTCAATCGTGCCGTCCTTTGTCAACTCCTGTGGCGCAACGCCCGCGGGTGAGTGATAGCCTTCCAGAGGCTGCCAAACGAGCGCGATCTGCCCTGTCGGAATCCCTGTGAGTGTGGCGTCGCCCGTTCCGGGTGGAAGAACCGTACCGTCGCCATCGGTGAGCGTCCAGATCGCGGTGTCGGGAGTAACGGCAATCACCACCGTACCTGTCGACCTCACAAAGGATGCACCCACCGTTTTGTCGCCATCCATGACAAGCAGCAGCGGTTCGTCGGTTTCATGGCCAGCGAGTACATCTCCGGTCCAACCTGCAAAATGGTAACCGGCGTCGGGAACGGGCGTCAACGATACCATCGTCCCGTGATCATACGCAGGAAGATCAGGATCCGCCGTAACCTGGCCGTGTTCAGCCTGGAGCATCAAAGCATAAGTGTCAAGCGCGAAGTTGGCCGTCACGTACTTGTTGCTGTCGACGGTCAGCGTGATGCTCGTTTCG
>CAIYET010000388.1 GCA_903925285.1 Candidatus Hydrogenedentota bacterium
AGCCTAAAGCCTAAAGCCTATGGGTTTTGCAAGAGCCTCTCCTAACTCCTAACTTCTAGTAATTTCTTGACAGTTGGGATGTCTTGGGGTACATTCATGGTGAAACGGAGCGACACTATGGCTGCAAGTTCCGGGGACGTTCGTGGTTGCGCGGCGTCGAACAATAACCGTGGGGCGCCTTCGAGCCGTAGTGGGGAAGGTGTGCCTATTCGCCAGCGGTTTCCGTGGACGGTTGGTCTGGCATGGTTCCTTATGGACACGGTGTGCATTATCGGCGCGCTGTACTTGGCGGTGTACGTCACCCAGCGCGAGGCGATACCGTTTTGTGACGCGGTGTGGGACCGAACGGGATACTTGGCCGCGTTCTTGGCTTCATGGTTCGCGGCGGCGATGGATCAACGTTTGCTCGTGTCGCGCCGCAACGACGATCTGCTTCCTCAGCTTTCCGCCATCACGAAGGCTTTTCTGACGGCGATTGTGGCGAGCGTGCTGCTGATGGGTATTTTCGGACGCGGGCGTCTTGGGCGCGAATTTCTCCTCGTGTTTGGGATGAGTACGGTCGTGCCGATTCTGTCGTACCGGACAATTCTTCGACTGAATATTTGGCGCTTGCGTTTGCGCGGCTGGAACGCGTCGCGCGCCGTCATCGTCGGGTCGAATGACATGGCTGTCTATCTTGTGAAGCTGTTGCGCGCGCACGAGCAGTATGGATACCAGGTGGACGGATTCGTTGAGGATGACGCCGACCGGGTTGCGCTGATGACGCAGTTGGAGGTGCCGCATCTGGGCGCGGTCGATTCGCTCGAACGTCTGTTGATCGAGCGTGTCGTGGACGCGGTGTTCATCGCGTTGCCGGTCCGCTCGTTCTACGAGACGATCCAGCGGATTGCCCATCTGTGCGAAGGGGTCGGGGTGCCGGTGCGTTTCGTGGCGGACCTGTTCCCGTTTCGCGTGGCGCCGAACCGGATGTGGCGTCTTGAAAACATTCCACTGCTGTCGTTGTCGGAGGTTCCCCGCGTCGAGCCGCGGCGCTTGATTCAGCGCGCGGAAGATTTGGCTATCTCGTCCCTGCTGATTGCGATGCTGGGGCCGGCGATGCTGCTGGTTGCGCTAGTTGTCAAACTGGAGTCGCGTGGGCCGGTCATCGAGCCGCAGGAACGTATCCGGCACGACGGACGGCGCTTTCGCATGTACCGCTTCCGCTGCAAGGAGGGCTTGGCGGTCGGCGCAACGGATCCCCGTGCGGAACGTCGCTTCACGCCACTTGGCGCGTACTTATTCCGGTACGATATCGATGAATTGCCGGTATTGTTCAACGTGTGGCTCGGCCACATGAGCGTGGCGGAATCGAAACCGCCGCTCGTCATGGGGTTGGATGATAGCAGCCTCGGCCTGGGGCGGGCCGTTCGGAGCACACGGAAGCCATGATCCTAAGAGAGGCTGTAGGAAGCGAGGCCGTAGGCTGTAGAAACGGTGCATTTCTACAGCTTCGGATGATGCCCATGAGTCTCGGTGCCGAAAGGAGGATGTGACGATGGTTTTTCGTGCATTGCACGCCCATCGCTCGGATGTTCTCCTGCGTGCGGCGCTGGATGCCGTCTACATTCTGGCGGCGTATCTGTTCGCTGTCTGCCTGACCTTGCCGGGACACGTGAGCCTCGCGACCAGCTTGGTGCTCCACGCCGGTTTTTACTTTGTATTTCTGCTGTTTTGGTGTTGGGTTGCAATCGATCGCGGACTTTGGGAGGCGGGGCGCAACGAGGATTTGGGATCGTACTTGCTCTCGATGATTCGCGCCGTCGTTGGGGCGATGGCCTTCAGTGTATTCGTGACTGTGCCCATTGCCAATCGAGTCTTGGAGCGGGAGTTTCTCGCGGTGTTCTCGCTGGGCGGCATGGTGTCGATGGTTATGTTCCGCATGCTGGCGCACGGCGCGGCGATGGTGGTTCACTCGCGAGGCTATGATACGCGGTCCGTACTCATCGTCGGCGCAAACCCGCGCAGTGCCCGTCTGGCCGAATTCCTGCTGTCCAATCCACATCATGGCTATCGGGCGGACGGTTTTCTCGAAGACGATCCGGAGCGGTTTCATCATATGACTCCCCTGGGCTTGCGGCAGTTGGGCGGGTTCAACGATATCGAGAAGGTGTTGGATGGGCATGGCGTTGATGAGGTACACATCGCATTGCCGGTGCGTTCGTGTTACGAACTCATTTATCGCATGGGGGGGATCTGCGAGAGGCGCGGCATCCCTGTGCATTTTTTGGCGGACTTGTTTCCGTTGCGGATCGCGCGCAGCCAACTCTCGTATGTCGAGGACATTCCGCTGCTTTCGCTCTCGGCTATTCCCGAGGCGCGTGGGGAACTGTTTTTGAAACGGGTGCTGGACCTTTGCGTGTCGACGGTCATGCTGATGGGATTGGCCCCGTTCTTTGTGCTCATGGGTATTATCATCAAGCTCGATTCGAGAGGCCCTGTATTTTTCCTGCAAGAGCGCGTGAGCCGGAATGGGCGCTGTTTCAAGATGCTCAAGTTCCGGTCCATGGTGCAGGATGCCGAGGCGCAGCGCAAGGCGCTCGCTCATCTCAACGAAGCCGACGGTCCCGTGTTCAAAATCCGTTGCGATCCCCGTATCACGCGCGTCGGCGCGTTTATCCGCAAGTACAGCCTCGACGAGTTTCCGCAGCTCATCAATGTCTGGTTCGGTCACATGAGCCTCGTCGGACCGCGCCCGCCGCTCCCGTCCGAGGTCGAGACGTATACCTGGGATCAACGCCGCCGCCTCAGCGTCAAACCCGGGATGACCGGACTGTGGCAAGTGAGCGGGCGCAGCAATGTCGCGTTTGAACAGTGGGTTGGAATGGATCTGACGTACATCGACAATTGGTCGCTCTGGTTGGATATCAAGATTCTCCTGTTGACGTTCCGGGCGGTGCTTATTGGAAGAGGTGCGGCATGACGAGGCAGTTTGGAAGTAGGCCGTAGGCTTTAGGCTTTAGGCTTTAGGCTTGCACTTCCTACAGCTTACAGCCTACAGCCTACAGTTCCTTTTTTTGTTCAGCGGCACTTGTTATCGAAGGTCTTTTTGTGGCAAAATTCAAGCGGCTGGAGCGGATGGATGTGTCCGCCTTTTAGGGAAGGGAAAGTTTCTCATGCAGTACAAAAAACGCACTATCAAGGTCATCGTGTGCCTGTTCGTCCTCGGAATTTCGACATTCTTCGTCTCCCCTGCGAGCTACGCCAATCCATATGAGAGTTCTGGCGTATTACGCGATTTCGCGGCGCTGAACGGCGAGACAATCGATATCGACACCAGCGCGACGCCGCCGACGTTGATCATCGACTCGTATCCCATCGAGTATTTGTATCGCGGGCGCGTGGACACCGGGGTGGCTGTGTTCGATTTCGACAATGTCAACATCGACGCTAACGTGGCCGTCAACATCGTTGGCACGCGGCCTTTGTCGTTGGCCGCAAAGGGTGATATGTACGTTGCGTCGAGCTTCAACGTGTCTGCCGGTGTTGCAGGCGGCGGGACGGGCGGGACGGGTGGCACGGGCGGCACGGGCGGCTCGGGCGCTTTGGGCGGATCGGGTGGACAGGGTGGCACGGGCGGTTCGGGCGGTGTTGGCGGCAACGGCCTGTCGCAGCCCCCGACCAATGGCGTGGCTGGTAACCCCGGTGGTGCGGGAAATGTCGGCCTGCCCGGCAACCAAGGTTCGGCTGGTGCTGCGGCGGCTGCAAGTGGCGGCCGTGGCGGCGCGGGTTATGGCAATATAGTCTCAGCGGGCGGTGCAGGCGGCACGGGCGGCACGGGCGCCTCGGGCGGCGCGGGCGCAACCACCGTCGGGCAACCTGGTGCGTTGAACGGTAACACTGGCGCTGGGGGGACCACGGCGACTTTATTTGGTATTACGTATGGACTCGGCGGCGGCTCCGGCGTTCCGCTTATTAACCCGCTTGCCGGAAATGGCGGTAGCGCCCCCAGCAGCAATAATGCCGTTGCCGGTTTGCAGGGTACTGCTGGGACTACGGGGCAAGACGCCCAATTCTCGGCGGATGCGAATTCTCTCGCGCTTGCGGCAGGGCCAGGCGGCGGTGGTGGCGGCGGTGGCGGCGGTGGTGGCGGTGGTGGCGGCGGTGCGGGTGGTGGTGGCGGCGGCGGCGCCTCTGGCGCTGGCGGCGGCGGCGGTACTTTTATTGCGGCACAGGCATTCCTTGGGTTGTGGCCCTTATACGACCTGCAATTGGGCGGTGGCGGCGGTGGTGGTGGTGCGGCGGGCACGGGCGGTTAGGGGGGTTCGGGCGGTGGTGGCGGCGGTGGTGGCGGCTCTGCTGGGGTCGTGGGCGCGGCGGGGGCAGCGGGCACGGCGGGAATGGCGATCGCTGGCAATGCGGGCGTCGAAGGCGGCAGTGGGCTTTTCGGCATCGGGGGGCAAGGCGGTGCGGCGGGTGCGGGCGGTACAGGCGCGCCCGGTGGTTCGGGCGGTGCGGGCGGCAACGGTGGCGCGGGCGGTGCGGGCGGCGGCGGCGGCGCGGGTGGTGGCTGCATAGTCCTCTCGGCACGCGGCATGGTGAAGATCTTTGAGAATGTTTCGATCAATATTTCAGCGTCCACGCCATCGGGCGGCGGCGTCGGCGCGAATGGTGGCGCGTCGGCGGGTGGTACGGCGGGTGGCGCGGGTGGCGCGGGTGGCGTCGGCGGCGAATCGGGCAAGGCGCTCGAGGTGCCCGCGCAGCTCGCGTCGATTATTTTCCAAGGCAAAGGCGGCACGGGCGGCGATGGCGGCTCGGGTGGCGCGGGTGGCAGCGGGGGCGGCGGCGGCAAGGGCGGCAACGGTGTTGGCGGCGGTTATGGCGCTCCGGGCATGGTGAAACTGCACGCGTCGGTTATCTCGATTCCACAAGGCGCGAATGCCGCGCGCATCTTGGCCAATAACGCGAACGGCTCCGCCGAAACACAGAACGGCAAGTTCACTCGGGTCTCGAACATGAGCGCGGCCGCGCTGGCGGCCAACCTGCCACAGTTCAGTACCGCGAACGTCGTCAAGGGCTCGACTACGGACGATCCGCTGCTGAAGGCGTTCAACTCATACGCCATCGGTGAGACGCCTTTGATTCCGAGCTTGGTTGGCGGTCCCGCGCCCAATGGCTGGTGCGATGACGTCTACTGGAACCAAACGGAGGTCGAAGCCGCGGCTCGCACGGGTACGGCGGGGCCTTCGGATGCGTTGAGTTACTGGATCCTGACAAGCTCGACGACGCCCGCAAGTGTGTTTGACGGGTATGACCAAATCGTCGTCAAAAACACCTCGTCGAGCGCCGTGCAGGATGTCACGTTCCGCGTCGATACCCGTAGTCGGCTTATCCGCGGCAACGGCGGCGACAATGGCGTGCTGTTGGCTGGCCAGACTTGGACCACGGCGGTTCCGGCGGGTACGGACATCGGCGTTCACACGAACGGCGAAGGCGCGGGCGATGTCGGCAACTTCTATATCAGCGATGGCCACTTGGGCAACCTGACGGTGGCGAGCGGCACGATAACCATCGATACCGGCACGAAAGGTGGTTCGGCGGGAACCATGACGGCGGGCGGTAATACGTATACCGCAACCAGCGTCATGCGCGTCGACACCGGCGAGGAAGTCGCCGTGTTTGAATTCGACAATGCCAACGTTAGCGGGGCCACGATCAGTGCCACGGGCAGCCGTCCCTTGTCCATTGCCGCGCAGGGCGATATGAATTGGGGCGCGAATATCACGGTTACGCCGGGTTCTTTGGGGGGCGGCGGGGGCGGCGGTGCGGGTACGGCAGGTACGGGCGGTTCCGTTGGATCGGGTGGTTCCGGCGGCACGGGCGGTTCCGGTGGTTCCGGCGGCATTGGCGGCGGCGCTACGCCCGTGAATGGTGGGCCTGGTAATGGCGCCAACGGCGGGCTTGGTCTAGCCGGAAACAACGGCAGTGTCGGCACGTCCGGTCTTGCCGGAACCTCCGGCAACAGCGGCGGTGTGGGTATTTTCGGATTTGGCTCGAATGGAACTGGCGGTCTGGGTGGCGCAGGCGGCGGCCCAGGCGGTGGCGGCACGGGCGGTTCCTTTGGCACGGCGGGCGCTCAAGCCGCCGGCGGATTAGGCAAGAATTCAAATGGCTCGACCGGCAATCAGAGTGGCGATGCCGGCGTCTCGAATGCAGGCGCGAATGCTTCCGCCACGGCACAGGTCGGCAGCGCGGGAACGGCGGGCGATATCGGTGGAGACGCCTCGTATACCAGCCTTCTTGAACTGGCAAGTTCTCTGACGCTTGCCGCTGGCAACGGCGGTGGCGGCAGTGGCGGCGGTGGTGGCGGTGGCGGCGGTGGCGGCGGTGGCGGCGGTGGCGGCGGTAGCGGCGGCAGCGGCGGCGGCGGCGGCGCGGGCGGCTGGTACGATGGCCTCTTTGGCGTGGGTATGTTCCGGGCCAGTGGTGGCGGCGGTAGCGGCGGCGCACAAGGTGGCGCGGGTGTTTACGTTGGGACCACCTCGTGGCCTTCTTCGCCCGTGGGTGGCGGCGGCGGCGCAAATGGCGGCACGGGCGGCAGTGGCGGTGCGGGCGGTGGCGGCGGCAGTGGCGCGGTTGGCGCGGCTGGCGCGGCCGGTGGCGGGTCCATTATTCTGGCGGCCAAGGGTCTGCTCAAGACGACTGCCTGCAATGTAGACGTGTCGGCGGCCGTTCCCGGTAACGGCGGGAGCGGAATTAATGGCGGCAGTGCCGTGAGCGGCATAAATGGCAGCAACGGCGTGGCGGGTGCTGCGGGGGGCGCTGCGGCAACCAATCTTTTGATCCCCATGAGTGGCTCGGGCGGCGCGGGCGGCACGGGGGGCAAGGGCGGTAACGGCGTGGCCGGCGGTACGGGCGGCAAAGGCGGCAACAGTGACGCGGGTGGCAAGGGCGTGCCGGGTATGGTCAAGCTGCACGGGTCGGTGGTGTTGGCAAATGCCGCGCATGTTATTGCCGGCAATGTCGCGAGCACGGATCCCAACAGCAATGGCGCCTGCACGGTCATCTCGAATATGAAAGCGGCCGCAAGCCAATCCAACAAGCCGGTCGCGAACACGGCGAGCTTGGTTCAGGGTTTCACGACGCACGATGCGTTCCTGAAGGCCACGAATCCATATCTCGGCCAGAAATCGCCCGTCATCCCGCAATTGGACGGCGGTCCGGCCACGAACGGCTGGTTGTTGTCCGGTTATTGGAACAACGGCCAGGAATCGCCTGTATTCGACACGCAACACAGCTTCGAGTTCCGCGTATACCGGGAAGCCGCGTCGGTGTTCGAAGGCTTTGATCAAGTGGTTATCCGCAACACGGGCGCGGCCCCTATTTCCGACGCGTCGATTATCGTTGGCGCCAATCCGTCGGTACTCATCGATGGTGGTGGTTCCGGGCGGGTTCCGGGCCAACTTCTGGCCGGCGAGACGTGGACCACGTGCGTGCCGACGGGTACGGGCGTGGAGGTGCCGGGCGCGGATGGCACCGGCGGCACTGTGAACGGGCCTACCGCGAACTTCACGGCAAGTCCGGTATCGGGCGCGAAGCCGCTTGCGGTCCAGTTCGTCGATACGTCGACGCAGGGCACCTCGCCTATCACACATTGGGCGTGGAACTTCGGCGACACCACTTCGAGTACTGCGCAGCATCCGACGCATACCTACGCGAATGCTGGAACTTACAATGTGTCGCTGACGGTCACCACGATTGCCGGTAGCAATACGCTGACCAAGACGGGGTTCATCACGGTGACGAATCCGGTAGGACCGGCGGCCGATTTTGCTGCGGGACCAACCTCGGGCATTCGGAATCTGAACGTGCAGTTCGCGGACATGTCGTCGCCGGGCACCTCGGCCATTACGAGTTGGGCCTGGACATTCGGCGACGGCGGCTCGAGCGTTGCGCAAAGCCCGATTCATATCTATACGGTGGCGGGCGCCTATGACGTCTCCCTGGTGGTGACGACGACTGTCGGTACCAGTACGAAAACAAACCTGGCGTTCATTTCGGTTGCGGACCAGGTAGGGCCTTCCGCCAGCTTCTCGGCAGGACCAACGTCGGGCATCTATCCGCTGGCGGTACAATTTGCGGATACGACGACGCCCGGCACCTCGCCGATTACGGGATGGGCGTGGACGTTTGGCGACGGTGGATCGAGCGCTGTGCAGAGTCCGGTGCATACCTACGAGACGGCGGGTACGTTCGAGGTGTCGTTGACGGTGACTACCGCCAACGGCAGCCATACCGCGACCGTTCCGGCCCTTGTTACGGTGGCCGTCCCCATTGGTCCGTTGGCGAGCTTTGCCGCCGGGCCCATTTCGGGCATCCGTCCGTTGGCGGTGCAGTTCGCGGATACCTCGATGCCCGGCACAGCGCCAATTATGTCGTGGCTGTGGAACTTTGGCGACGCCAGTACCAGCACACTCCAATCGCCGGTGCACACCTATATGGTGGCGGGCACATATGAGGTGTTGCTGACGGTGACTACGGCCGTCGGCAGCCACACGAATCTGACCCCGGCCCTGGTGACGGTGACCGATCCGGTTGCGCCGATCGCGGATTTTACCGCCGGACCCCGGACTGGCAACAAGAACCTGACGGTGCAGTTCGCCGATGCGTCAAGCCCGGGCACGGCGCCGATTACGGCGTGGGCGTGGACGTTTGGCGACGGCGGTTCGAGCGTTGCGCAAAGCCCGATTCATGTCTATACGACGCCGGGTGTCTACAACGTAGCGTTGACGGCGACCACAACGGTGGGTTCCAACACGAAGACGCAGGCGCAGTATATTACCGTGGATACGCCCGTCGGTCCGTCGGCGTTGTTCAGCGCAAGCCCGACCAACGGCTTGGCGTCGTTGACGGTCCAATTTGCGGATGAATCGACGCCCGGCGCGATGCCGTTCCTGAGTTGGGCGTGGACCTTCGGCGACGGCAGCGTCAGCACCCAACAGTCGCCCACGCACGCGTACACGAACCCGGGCACGTACAACGTCACACTCACGGTGACCACGGCCGCCGGTTCGGACACCGAATCCAAGCCGGCTCTGGTCAGCGTAACTGCGCCGGGTGGTCCGACGGCGCTCTTCACCGGTAGTCCAGTCACGGGCAGCGCACCGGTGGCAGTCCAGTTCGCAAGCATGTCGACTGCAGGCACGTCGCCCATCACGGCATGGTCGTGGAACTTCGGCGACGGGTCGCCGGCGAGCACGGAGCAATCTCCGTTACATACATATAGTTTACCTGGCAACTATGACGTTGTGCTGACGGTGACCACGTTGGTGGGCAGCGATCTGGAGACGAAGGCGCAATACGTTACCGTATTGGCGCCGACGGATCCGACCGCGGCGTTCGGCGCGACGCCTTCGAGCGGGACGAATCCGTTGACGGTGCAGTTCACGGATCAGTCCACGCCGGGCTCGACCGAGATCGCCGGATGGGCGTGGAACTTCGGCGATGGCGACACGAGCACACAGCGCAATCCCGTGCATACGTATACGACGAGCGGATCGTTTACGGTCGTACTCGAGGTCACGCCGACGGTTGGTTCGGTAAATCGGCTATCGAAGCCCGACTGCATCAACGTCGCGACGGGCACGCCCGTGTTCGGCGTGATCGGTCTGAGTGCGTTGTGTGGTGCGATCATGTTGTGCGGCGTGCGCATCTCGCGAAAACGCCTGTAAACAAAGGCTGAAATGCATGCGGCCTCGCCGTCGCGCATCGTTGCGCGGCGTCGGGGCCGCTCGTTTTTTGCCTGCGCGCACGGCCACGGATCGCCCGCGATGCGATGCGTGGCGCACGAAGGATCGGCGAGAGAGAAAGATCGCGGAAAAAAAAGCTTGCAATTTTGTCCAATGTTTGCTAAGGAATGTCTCAAGTGAAACAAACAGTTGAATCGAAGTGACGAAAACGAAGCGCACGGTGCATATCGTGCGCGGTCCATCGAGCATACGATAAGCGGCGATGCGCGCGTATGATTGTGGGCGCCGTGGAACGCGCTTGATGGGTTGGTTGTACATGTTTCGGAGTTCATGGGCTGTGTGTATTCAGGGTTAAGTGTTTGGATAATACAGCATTTGTATGCTTCGCGCGTGTGACGCCAGGGGGCGCCGTCGGGACGTTGGCTGCGGACCGTCGGACGCCAGAATGCGGGCAGGTATTTCTTACGTTGCACTCCGCGTGGGCGCGGAGAAACAACACGTGTCAAGTGCGTAAGCGGGCGAATGCCCGATAACGCCGCCGCACGCGCCTCGTGGCGCATGCGGCGAATACCGGTGCTGCGGCCAGTCGCCGCAGGATAGATGCCGGACGTGTGTGTGTAGTGTGGGTCTAGGTGAGAAACGTAAGGAGATGTACTATGGCCGCAGCAAAGAAAGCAGCCGCGAAGAAGCCGGTAGCGAAGAAAGTTGTTGCAAAGAAAGCCGTCGCGAAGAAGCCGGTAGCGAAAGTCGTCGCGAAGAAGCCGGTAGCGAAAGCTGTCGCGAAAAAGCCGGTAGCGAAGAAAGTGGCGGCGAAGAAGCCCGTAGCGAAGAAGAAGTAAGCGCAAGGCTTCGCGCAGTTAGCGTTGTGCGAAGGCCCGCGGGCATTTGGGAGAAGCAACGTTCCGCGGGTTCGCCCAAGGTCGGGTGTGGGGGCATGTTGCCAACACAGGACCGAGGGAAAGTGTACTGTTTGCATCTCGATGCACGCGGGCCTTCGACAATAAGAAGGGCATGTTTGTTTCGTTTAGGGGCGTCTTTCCAAGGGGAAATCGAATCGTAAGGCGCAGGGGGATTGTCGTTCGCACCATGTCGATGCAACCACTCATGGGTTCGCGGGATCATATCGTTTGATCGCTGTTTTGTGTTGACCGCATGATTTTCTTGACGTATGGACATCGGGGCTGGCACAATACCTTCGTAAACGGTTCGCAGGCGAAAGAAAACTGTTGACAAATTTGCCTAAAAGTGATATACCATGAGTCATTGGCTCTGGTTGTATTAAGGAGAATTAGATGCCCCCGCATCATCGCAATGAGATTCCGGCGTGTTCCTTTTGCGGAAAGCGCCACGATGAGGTTAACAAACTCATCGCGGGGCCTGACGTAAATATTTGCGACGAGTGCGTGAATCTGTGCGCCGAAATTGTGGCGGAGGAACGCAACCAACGCAAGGTCAAACGCTCCGTCAAAGTCCCGGCGCCGAGCGAGATCAAGTCGTTTCTGGATCAATACGTCATTGGCCAGGAACACGCGAAACGCATTCTATCGGTGGCGGTGCACAATCACTACAAACGCATCTCGTCGGGCGGCGTGATAGGCGGCATCGAGATCCAGAAGTCCAACGTGATGTTGATCGGTCCTTCGGGCTGCGGCAAGACGTTGCTGGCCGAGAGTCTCGCGCGGATGCTCGATGTGCCGTTCGCGATCGTCGATGCGACGACGCTGACCGAAGCCGGTTATGTCGGCGACGACGTCGAGAACGTCATTCTGAAATTGCTCCAGGCGGCCGAGTTCGATCCGACGCGCGCCGAGGCGGGGATTGTTTACATCGATGAGGTGGACAAGATCGCGCGCAAGAGCGACAGTCCGTCGATCACGCGCGACGTGTCGGGCGAGGGCGTGCAGCAGGCGTTGCTCAAGATCCTCGAGGGCACGACGGCCAACGTTCCCCCGCAGGGCGGCCGCAAGCATCCGCAGCAGGAGTGCGTCGCCGTCAACACGCAGAATATTCTGTTCATCTGCGGCGGCGCGTTTAATGGTCTCGAGAAGATTATCGAGCGGCGGACGCGCACCAACGTGATCGGTTTCAACGCCGATATCCGCCCCAAGAGCGAACGCAGCATCGGCGAACTGCTCGAGCAGGTCGAACCCGAAGACATGATCAAGTTTGGATTGATCCCGGAATTCATCGGGCGTTTGCCCGTCGTGGCGACGCTGCACGAACTCGCGCGCGACGACCTGATCCGCATCCTGGTCGAACCCAAGAACGCGCTCATCAAGCAGTACGAGAAGTTGCTCGAACTCGAAAAGGTGAAGTTGCGTTTTCCCGACGAAACGATCGAGGCCATCGCGGACGTAGCGATTGCGAAGAACACGGGCGCGCGCGGACTGCGCTCGATCCTCGAGGAGAGCATGCTCGATATCATGTTCGACGTGCCCTCGCGAAGCGACATCCGCGAATGCGTCATCACGCCCGGCGTCATCTACAAACACGAAGACCCGCTGCTCGTCTACGAAAGCGAGCACCGCGAGAAAGGCGGCGCTGGAAAATCCGCCTTGGCGTAACGTAGCGTTCGAGCCGGTCCCGCGCCAAATGGACCGTTCAACCGACTTCTGTGATCTCAATGGCGCAAGAGGTTGCTGGGAAATGGGCCGGAAGAGTCCCCTCTTTCGGCCCATTTCCATTTTCATCCGGCAATTGGTCACAGGAACCCCGGTGCCGTTGTGCCGCGCTACGTTTTATCCTAGAT
>CAIYET010000389.1 GCA_903925285.1 Candidatus Hydrogenedentota bacterium
CACGCCGACGCTACAAGACAAAAGCATACTTTGACCGCTTAAATCGACATTTCCCGCTTCGTAGCAAATCCCAAGCTCATCTTTGCTTCGCGTAATGCTATTTCCGAAAATCCATGACTGCAAACCCGCTATCAGTTGATAGTATTCATGCCCGAAACAGCAACCGATGAGGCTGTAAACGTGGCGGAACGCATTAGGGCCAGCGTAACTCGGATTGAAGTCAGCGCAGGCGCCGAGACCGTCAGAACGAAAGTCAGTATCGGCGTAGCAACGCTGTTGCCGGACGAAGCCACCATCGAGTCACTGATACATCGGGCGGACGATGCGCTTTATGCGGGAAAACGTGAGGGACGAGATCGCGTGGTTGCCTTTACGGATCGGTGATCGGGATTACCTGGTTGATTGCCCAAGGTTGACGAAGGCCAAACCTGTCACGACCCGACTGCACGCCTCGCCGGCCTTGATGCCGACGCTGTCAATGCCTGCCTCTCCCAGGCGCTGGCCTGGGTCAGCAACATCGGCAGAGAAAACCAGTGACGGCTAACTGGCACGGCATATGGCCGAGCCCGTCACGTGCTGAATTGATCCGCTGGTGCCTGCTTTTCGAAAAGCTATTCGTCGTCTTCGGGTGGAAAGTGAACGCAAGGTCATGCTTCTGCAATGTAGACATACGCGAACAACCAGGATTTCTCCGCGACTGACTATAAAGGGGACTCCCCACATCCTACAGGTGGCCTAAGCCAACCGGCATCGATGTGCCAAGATTGAGTTTTGTCGATCAATCTGAAGTGCAGAAAGGGGAAGTCCAAATGAATGCTACGACAGTTGGTGTGGATCTGGCAAAGAGAGTCTTTGCCGTATGCGAGGGCGATAGCCGTGGTCATGGCGGGCGATCGTCTATTCTGAAGCAGGGAGAGTTTTTGAAGTGGCTACGCACGCTGCCGGCAGGCACAGTAGTCGCAATGGAGGCATGTAGTTCGGCTCACTGTTGGGGGCGCACGATGCAGGCATTGGGGCTGGATCCGCGTCTCATTGCAGCCGAGTTCGTGAAGCCGTACCGCAAGAACCAGCGCATCAAGAACGATAGCCGCGATGCCGAAGCCGTTCTCACTGCCCTGCATGCGCCAGGGATGCGCTTTGTCAGTATCAAGACAGAGGCGCAACAGCAACACCTAGCCTGGCACCGCCTGCGCGAGGGATGGAAAGCGGAGAGAACTGCTTTGTTCAACCGCATCCGTGGATTGCTTACGGAGTTTGGCATCGTTGTGGAAGTCGGAGCTTCCAAGATACGGCGCAAGTTGGCAGAACTGGAAGGCGACGACGCCTACCCGGAAAGCCTGCGGCTGATGACACAAAGCGTTCGCGAGCAGGTGGCAGTGCTTGATCAACGTCTCGCCAAGTGCGAACGGCAAATTGCTCAGCAGAGTCGGAGTGATCCAGCGGTAATTCGACTGCGAAGTCGCCCTGGGATCGGACCGCTTACTGCGGATGCCATCGTCGCCACGGTCGGAGATGCCCGTCAGTACAAGAACGGTCGGCAGTTTGCCGCCAGCCTGGGGATTACGCCGCGCCAACACGGCAGCGGTGGCAAGACCCATTTGGGCGCCATTACCCGGCGCGGCGACTCCTATCTTCGCTGTCTTCTTGTTCAGGGGGCGCGCTGTGTCCTGCAAGCTGCGCTGCGTCTGCACAAGAACAAGCCGGATACGCTGAAC
>CAIYET010000390.1 GCA_903925285.1 Candidatus Hydrogenedentota bacterium
CCCCCTAACCCCCGTTCCGGGGGAAGCGTCTTTCGACGCGGGCGTGTCGTCGGATCGCCTTGCCGACGCCGGCAAACTGATCGGCGCGGCAGAATCCCCCACAATCGCACAGGAGCCTCTACCCGGTATCGAGACGCCACCCGCACCCCGCAAACGCAAGGACGCCCCGGTAGCGCGCGAAATTGACCCATTGCGGGACCACCCGGCCCTTGCCGCGTATCACCAGACGGCGCGAGACAAAATCCAGCGCAATCTCCCTAACGCGAAACTCCCGGCCGTTGGCTCCGCTGGATGGACGCAGGAACGGCACGCGCTGGAGAAGATCGTGCGGATGGACGGATACCCGGAAGACACGGTAATCAAAACGCTCGAATGGGTACTCGACAATGCCCCCCGGAATAATGGGTTTTGCTGGGCAGATCAGGTTGCGTCCATCGCCATGCTCAGGAACAAGAAATCCGGCGACACCCAAACCAAGTTCGACAAAATCTATGCCGCGATGAACCGTCACGCCCCAGCCAAGTCAACCTCACTCGCCACTATTGACGAAGACATCAATTTTTAGGAGGCATTATGGAAGCAAGAACGCTATGCGGATTTCAGTTTTCCATCGTCCGAGACGTAGACCAGACCAAATGTCACAAATGCGGTAAGGATTTGGGTGAGGATCAACGCCGCGCCGTCGAGCAGGCCAACGCCACCCACAACTATCTCGCGGACGTGCCGTGCTACTGCAATTTCTGCCACATGCGCATCATGCACGACCTGAAAATGGGCAACCTTGGACTGGACACGGAAAGCCTCATATCAGATGCCGTGGCGGATGGCTCTATTCCCGCCGAAGCAGAACTCATTCGCTTCGGTGGACGTCCAGACATCGAAACAGCCAACCCGGACGCATGGCGTGAGGGAAAGACAGGCACATCAAACCTTTGGTTGTGCGGCAACAAAGGCGTCGGGAAAACCCACCTTGCCTACGCCGTTCTCAACCAGGCAATCGCCGACGGTCAACGCGCCGCAATCGTGCGCGCCGTGGAAATAGCCCGGTTCGGTTTCAATGACAAGCAGGCTATCAACAAGTACATTCACACCGCGTATCTGGCGATTGACGACATAGACAAAGACCCGTGGAGCAAGTATGGAATCGAGCAGTTATGGAGCCTCATTGACGGCTGGTGCCGTGCCGGGGGTAAACGCCTGATTATTACAGCCAATTCGACCGCGAAACAGTGGAACGCCAGCCTGAACGCCGACGACAAGACCGCCACCCACGCGCAATACGCGGCGACAATCATGGATCGCATCATGCACCTCGGGCGCGGCGGATGCCGTGGGTTTGAGATGCAAGGGAAATCATGGAGAAAATCAGCATGAAGACACGCAACCCCGCCGCGGTGTGCGGCAACTGCCCGTACTGGGATAAAAGCCCAAGTTTCAGACACCCGGAAGACGGATACTGCCAACGTTATGCGCCTCATGCAATAATCCAAGACGCAACACACGAAGAGCCAAGCTGGGAAGAAATGCAACCTTGTTTTCCTTGTGTTCTTGACGATTGTTGGTGCGGAGAGCACCCGGACTTTTGGAGTCAACCATGACCCGCAACACCGACTACCTCGAATCTCAGCTTCCGCCGCGACAAGCAGGCGACGCCTTCGAGAAGATGTACTCCGTCCCTGACCCGCCGTGCGACGTGTGCGAACACGAGGACCGGTGTTACTACCAGAAGCTGGCATGCAACCTCTTCGCGCGGTATTGCGACATCTGCAACAAGCGTGCCCGGATGGACCGAAAGCCCAGCCGGGAAATATACGACAAAATCTTCAACCGGGACGCGGAGTAGGCATGGAAACCATAGAGATTCTTTCGGACGACGACCGCCACATATCGGCTATCTCGGGCGCAATACAAGATTTCA
>CAIYET010000391.1 GCA_903925285.1 Candidatus Hydrogenedentota bacterium
GGTTGGAGGCGGAAGGTACTCCGACCAGGAAGGCTTGGAAGAGTGTCTTGAAGCCATACTGGGCTGATGTGATTCAGGCGAGAGGATACGAACTTCAGGACCCTATTCAGTACTTGGCTGCACTGGGCATTACCACGATCTTCCGTATGATCGTCACACATCCAGACGCTGACCACTTCACAGGGCTGCATGTACTGGACGACCTTATGAACGCGAAGAAATTGTCCGTTCTTAACTTCTGGCATATTGCGGACTCCAAAGACATAGAGGCATTTGAATCAGACGAAGAGCAGAAGAGCTGGCTCGTGTACAAGAAATGGAAAGTGGCGCCGTTCAATAGGAGTTACCGCCGGGGAGCGCACAACAAATACTTTAACCAGGACGACGCTAACGGCTACGGTGATGGCATCTACGTTCTGTCACCGGACGATGCCATCCTGGCTGACGCGCATAGGCGGTTCGATACGAGGGCCGACATCTACAACAATGCCAGTTTTGTGTTTCTATTCGTCTGTGGCAAGTCTCGCATTGTTCTTGGTGGGGATGCCCTTCGGCAATTACGGGAGCACATCCCCCGCGGATGAACCCCAAGACGAAAACATGCCGAATGCTTGGCAATATATCCTGAACTCGCATCACTATGAGTATCCCGCGAACCGCGTTCTTCCTGACGTGACCCTCCTGAAGGCCTCCCACCATGGCCTCGAGAGCGGATACCACGACAAGGCCGTGCCATTGATGAACCCGAAACTCACGATTGTCTCTGAAGGGCCGAAGACTGATGCGGACGCACAACATAAGTATCCGAACAAGGCTATGTCAACTCGACTCTATGGGAACATTGTGGCGGATGTGTATGATGACGGGCAGATCCTTGTCTGGACGCAGAAGTCAGAGCCTCAACACGGAAGTCTTGACAGGACAAATAGCACCGGGTACTTCTTGAACGCCAAGTCTGTGGTGAATAGGCCATGAAACGCGCAATCGAAGATAGTTTTCCGATCGTGGAGATCAACCGGCTGGCAGTGCCGGAACGCAACTCCTTCAAACCGATCTACCAGATGCACAAGTGGTTCGCCCGGCGCGCCTCCTGCGTCTTCCGCGCCATCCTGCTGGGCGCGTTAAAGCCCCTGCCGCTGGACAAGGACGGCAAACCGCTCAAGTCCGGCGCCCAGGTCATCATGGATGAGTTCTACAAGGACCACACCCATGACCCGGACACCAACGGCAAGGTCGTCCTCGATCCCTTCATGGGCGGCGGCACCACCATCGTCGAAGCCCTGCGCCTCGGCTGCAAAGTCATCGGCATTGACCTCAACCCCGTGGCCTGGTTCATCGTCAAGACCGAGATTGAATCCGTTGACATGGACGAACTCCGTGCTGCATTCGACCGCCTGGCGCAGCGGAAGGTTGAATGGAGCGGAAAGACAGTCAGAGAGACGTTACTTGAACAGTATCAGACATCCTGCCCATGTAAGTCCTGTGGGGGGCAGGCCGATGTCGTTTACACGCTTTGGACGCGCGTGGCCGTGTGCACGAACCCGGAGTGTCCCGGCAGATCCGGACAAGAAGGTCGCGAGATTCCGCTCTTCTCCCAGTACATCATCGCTCTCAAGAACCCATCAATCCGATACTGGCCCGATGTCGCCTGTCCGAAGTGTAACAAACACTTCGACTGGGAGATCCAGTCGGCTTCACTCGTTGCGGATCCGAAACTTATGCGGAATGATGGGCGCACTTCCGGTGGTCTGGACAGGGGAAATGTCCGCTGGGCCTGCTCAGAAGGAACGACGGTGGAATGCCCGTGGTGTAATGAGATCGTTTCACCAGATCCA
>CAIYET010000392.1 GCA_903925285.1 Candidatus Hydrogenedentota bacterium
CACCTTCATTGCCTATAACTACAACAGTCCCACGGATGTAAATGCGTTTGAGCGTGAGGCAAAACGAATCTTGAAGGAAGTCGAGGACGAATGCGGATGGATGTATGAAACCACGCCCACAGTCGTAAAACAAGACTTGGTCATCTCAGCTTATAAGCCCAATGGCGGTTTCGAGGAAAGATTCCTGAAAGAAGCCTCCACTGGGGAAGGTGTCTGGGATTTCGTGCGCACACATCTGAAATACCTCCCAGTTATCAAACGCGGCGCCGACGCCACCCAACTGATTGCCGTCACCGAACGCGATCCGCGCATCCTTTACGATCAGATGGTCGCCTACTTCGTCCGCAAGGGTTTTCCTGTGCCGCTGAACAGCGCGGCCTTCCAGGAAGGGCTGTCCCAACGGTTTTCCTATCGTGACGGCATGTATTTCCTTCCTGAACAGGCGGTGGAATACGACAAGAAGCGCCTGTCATCTGGTGGTTTGGAACAGGCGTCCTTGTTCGTCACCGACGAGTCCTCTGCCATCGCATGGCTGCGCCAACTACTCAAAGACAAGCCGCAAACATTTCAGGACATTCATCCACTGTTCCTCAAGGTACTTGGCGGCTGGCAGAAACACGAGAAGCCGATGGAGCTATCCGAACTACTCGAACAGAACTTCCTTCGCTACGACGGCAAGGGCGAGGTGCCCAGTCAGATTCACAGCTACCTGTCCAGCAACTTCAAGGAGCTGCGCAACCTGCCCAAGGACGATGAAAGCCTGCGAGCCAAGGGCAAGGACCGCTGGTACATACCCGACCCGAATAAGGCCGGCGACCTGGAGAAGCTGCGCGAGAGGTCGCTGCTCAAGGAGTTCGAGGGATATCGCACTGTAGGAGCGAGTGGCCGCTCGCCCAAACTGAAGGTGTTCCGCCTCGAGGCCGTCCGCGCCGGGTTCAAGAAGGCGTGGCAGGAGCGCGACTACGTCACCATCATCACGGTGGCCCGCAAAATTCCCGAAAACGTCCTCCAGGAAGACCCGAAGCTCCTCATGTGGTACGACCAGGCGGTAACAAGAACAGGAGGTGAGTAAGATGGCAATGATTGAAGGCTTCAGAATCCAAAACTATCGGGTATTAAAAGATATTGCCATGGGGCGCATTGGCACAGATACGAAATTACGTAAAGCAGATCCTCTTACGCCCATGACAACGGTTATTGGTAAAAACGGTTCGGGTAAGAGTTCGATCTTCGATGCCTTTGGCTTTCTCGCCGATTGTATGCATACAGACCTGGAAACTGCCTGCAATGCCCAAAATCGAGGGGGTTATGACAAACTGGTGTCTTCGGGTTCTGATCAGCCAATGTCACTGACGATCTACTACAGGGAATCTAAGAACGATCGCCCCATTACCTATGAAGTTAGCATTGCAAAGGATGAAAAGACGGAACTCCCGATTGTACTCAGTGAACGCTTGCGACAGCGTGCCAAAAGCGAGTCAAAGGGACAGCCCCGGTCATTTTTACGCTTGGAAAAAGGCAAAGGCAGCGTATGGGTTGGAGATGAAAGTTTGGAAGGAGATGAGACATCCAAGCGCGAAGTGGAATTTGATCCACACAAACTAGCCATCGTTTCACTAGCGGAACAGTTCAAAGAGAACCCTCGCATAGCTCAATTCAAGCAGTTCATCCAGAGCTGGTATCTTAGCTATTTCACTCCGGATTCAGCTCGAAAGGTTCCGCAGGCCGGGGTGCAGAAACACCTCAATCTACATGGGGATAATATGGGGAACGTCGTTCAATACCTTGAGCGAAATCATCCGATTATTTTCAAGCGAATTCTGAAAGATATTTCAAATAAAATACCGGGGATAGGCACTATTGAGCCTTATCGCGATACGGTCACCAACAATCTTTACCTTCTTTTCAACGATAAAGGCTTTGCAAAACCATTTACCCAACAACAAATGTCCGATGGAACCTTAAAGATGTTCTGTTACTTGTTGCTCTTGCAAGATCCTATTCCACCGCCGTTCATTTGTATCGAAGAGCCTGAAAATGGTTTGTACCATAAGCTCCTAGAGACGCTCGCAAGAGAATTTCGTGAGCATGCGACCGGCAAAAAGGGAGCATCGCAGATTTTCGTCACCACTCATCAGCCGTATTTTGTGGATGCGTTGTCGCCGGAAGAGGTCTGGATTCTGGAGAAAGGTGAGGACGGCTTTTCCACCATTAAGCGTGCCAGCGACGATGCGACCGTGCAAAATATGGTCAAGGAGGGTCTTCCCTTGGGTGGACTGTGGTACAGCGATTATCTGGATGCGAGGTGAACCGATGCATTTCAACATACTCGTTGAAGACCAGTCAGGGAAGAAGGCACTGGATATTCTGGTTTCGAAGATTATCGGAGATGCGCACACATTCTTCGTGTATTCCTACAAAGGCATTGGCAGAATACCGAAGAACATGCGCGACGCGAAAGACGCAGCCAAACGCATCTTACTGGATAATCTCCCTAAACTCTTAAAGGGATACGGAAGGACGCAATCTGGCCGGCCGCACTTTCAGGAGGTTGTGATCCTCGTATGCGATCTTGATGACAAATGCCTGAAAGCATTCCGGGACGAACTCTACGGAATCCTCAACGCCTGCAATCCAAGACCGGAAGCCCGATTCTGTATCGCAATCGAAGAAGGTGAAGCATGGTTCTTGGGTGATTTGAACGCAGTCAAGACGGCGTATCCCAAGGCCAAGGATGCCGTACTGAGTTCCTATGTGAATGACAGCATTTGCGGGACATGGGAGAAACTGGCGGACGCCGTTTGCCAAGGTGGTGTATCAGTACTGTCCGCCAAGGGCTGGCAAGCGGTTGGAACAGAAAAATCCAAGTGGGCGGAGGAAATTACTCCCCACATGACCGTTGAAAGCAATCTATCGCCAAGTTTTTGTTATTTCTGTGGAAAAATGCGAGAACTGTCCGGGGTGGCTTGATGGATCATGGGTGGTACTACAGCCCGGACCACGGGCAGCTCTGTCAGGTCATCGAAGCCCAGACGCTCTGGGGCAATATCAGGACTGAGGGATGAGTGCTGAGGACGGAGTATGGCGAAGATCGAAAGATTCGAGGACCTGATTGCATGGCAGAAGGCACGGGAATTGACGCGAGCCATCTACGAGGTGACGCGGCATGGGGCGTTCGCCAAGGACTACGGCCTGAGTGGGCAGATTCAGCGTGCGGCTGTCTCCATTATGTCCAATCTCGCCGAAGGCTTCGAACGCGGCGGTCGTGGCGAATTCCACCAGTTCCTTTCGACGGCAAAGGCTTCTTGTGCCGAGGTCCGCTCCCAATTGTATGTGGCGCTCGATGTTGG
>CAIYET010000393.1 GCA_903925285.1 Candidatus Hydrogenedentota bacterium
TCCGGTGTCTATACGGCACCCATCGTACTTGGCACCAGTACCGTGGCCGACGTCATCACGGCTACGTCAGCCGCTGACCCAACCAAAATTGCAACGACAACGGTGATCGTTTCAAGCGGACTCGAGGGATATTGGCCTCTCGGCGAGGGAGCAGGAACGGTTGCGTATGATGCGACCGTGAACGGCCTGAACGGATCGTGGGCCGGAACAAAAGCGGGTCCGAGCGGAACGTATTATTCGCTCGGTGGCGTCGGTTCGTCTACGGCGTATTTCAACGGTTCGGACGATTCTATCACTATGGGGAGTAGCACGGCGTTCAACACGCAAAATCTGACATTTTTGGCGTGGATCAACCCGAGTAGCACGTCGGGCGAGCATATCATCATGGGCAAAGAGTTGCAGTACAAATATACGATTTGGAATGGATCATTCGAGCTTTTCACTAGCTGTTCGGGCTCGGGGTGGAATGTAAACGATGCCCTGGGATCGGTGTATCCGAATACATGGACACAGGTTGCCTACGTGATGGACACCGTAAATGACGTCGATCAACTTTATGTGAACGGACAGCTTGTGGGAACCGTTCCAAATTGCGGACCGATCACCAATTTCAATTCGAACAATTTTGAAATCGGAGCTTATAATGGCTCCGAGTCTCCTTTCTCTGGAAATATTGACGATGCGCGATACTATAACCGCGCGCTTTCGGCCGCCGAAATCCAAAGTTTGTACGCCGCCGCCCATCCTGTTCCATATGTCACGATCTCGCCGGCCACAACGACGATACTTGCGGGCGCGACCACGACGTTTGTGGCAACGCTTGTGAACGATCCAGGAGATACGATCATGTGGAGCATATCGCCCAGCGGCGGTACTATAAATCCTTCGACTGGCGCGTATACCGCGCCGACAGTCTACGCGACGACGACTGTTACGGTTACGGCTCAGGCGGCAAGCATTGCAACTGTGAGTTCGACTGCGACAGTAATCGTTTCGCCGCTTCCGATCACCATTTCCGTTTCGCCGACATCCACCTCACTCTTGGCGGATGCGACGACCAGTTTTTCGGCATCGGTTTTGAATGCGTCCACGACGGCCGTCACCTGGTCGGCCGTGTATGGCGTCATTAATTCTTCCGGCGTGTATACCGCGCCGTCGAGCACGGTGTCGAGTACGGTCATAGACACGATCACGGCGACGTCGCAGGCGGACAACACGAAGACCGCGGCGGCGACAGTCACGGTGATGCCGGGACTGCTCGGTTGGTGGCCGACGAACGAAGGATCCGGCTCCACGGCCTATGATGTTTCGGGTAGCGGTAGCAACGGTACGTGGTATGGAGACCAAGCGGGAAACAGTGGTTATTATACTTCGTACGGCTTATATACAGGAACATTCGATGGCAGTACGAACTATGTAAGCACGGCGGTCTCGTGGCCGACGTCAGGTACTATGATAGTGTGGGCGAATCCGACGACGCTCAATCAATGGATCAGCCCCGCCGGATGGAAATATGCCCCGGCGAGTGGGGGATACATCTTGATGGACGAAGGTGATGGTTCTCATTGGCGTGCGGTGTTCAACTCGAGCGGCCTTGGCGAAGTGGATGTGCAATCGACTTCAACGATTCCTGCGGACGCGTGGTCGCAGGTTGCGATGACATGGAATAAAGTTGGTTCCACGACCACGATAACGTTGTATGTGAATGGCATCTCGCGCGGTTCCACGACCACTCAGCAGGTTGCGACCTCGAGTATCGGACCATTCTACTACGGCACCGCGGGCCAGTCCGCAAACAATGACTTCACCGGCTATATTGATGATGTACGAACCTATAACCGTGCCCTTACACCTTCGGAGATTCAAGGTATCTATAACGCGGAACAGCCCACAAACAGTAGTACGCCGGCGATCCTCAATCCAGCGGCATGACGGAACGGCATCCTGAAGTCCGCCATGAACCAGAGCATTGCAGTGGGCGAAAAGGTAAGAGAGCGTTTTAAAAAAGGGATTTTTGAGATTAATGGCCAACA
>CAIYET010000394.1 GCA_903925285.1 Candidatus Hydrogenedentota bacterium
CGCCGACCGTATCGCCGAAATCATGGGGCGCCTCAAGCCCACGTATCCGATGCTGTTCGACCTGTACGGCGTCGACGAGCGGACACGGAGGCCTCAGGCTTCAGGCCTCAGGCTTCAGGATGAAGAGCCTGAAGCCTCAAGCCTGAAGCCTGAAGCCTCTTTCACCGTCGTCTACCATCTTGTGTCGTGCGACCGAAACGAGGACCTTCGTATCAAAGCGGCCCTGCATGGCGACTCGCCGTCCTTGCCGACCATTTCGCGCGTGTGGCCCTCGGCCGACTGGTACGAGTGCGAGGCGTGGGACATGTTCGGGATCCGCTTCGAGGGCCATCCGAATCTGCGCCGCATTCTCATGCCGCCGACGTGGCAAGGGCATCCGTTGCGCAAGGACCATTACGCGCGCGCCACCGAGGTCGAAGCGGATTGCGGATTGGGAACTAATGACAATCTACAATCTACAATCTACAATCCGCAATCGGATTTCCTCTTCCTGAATGTCGGGCCGCAGCATCCCGGTACGCACGGTCTGTTGCGCGTTATCCTGCAACTCGATGGCGAAAACATTGTGGACGCCGTGCCGGATGTCGGCTATCACCATCGCGGCGTCGAGAAGATGGGCGAGAGGCAGTCGTGGCATTCGTACATCCCGTACACGGACCGGATCGACTACCTCGGTGGTGTGATGAACAACTTCCCGTACGTGATGGCGGTCGAGCGCCTTGCCGGGATCGAAGTGCCGGACCGCGCGAAGGTCATTCGCATCATGATGGCCGAATTGTTTCGCGTGATCAGTCACCTTGTTTGGTATGGCACTTTCGCACAGGACCTCGGCGCGATGTCGCCGGTCTTCTACATGTTTAACGACCGCGAACGCGCGCTCGGCATCGTCGAGGCGATCTGCGGCGGGCGCATGCATCCGAGTTGGTTTCGCATCGGTGGCACGGCGCACGATCTACCGCGCGGCTGGGACCGCCTGATCCGCGACTTCCTCGATTACCTCCCGCGTCGGCTCGACGATTACGACAAGGCGCTCATGAAGAACCATATCTTTCGAGGGCGAACCGTCGGTATCGGCGCGTTCACGAAAGACGAGGCCATCGAATGGGGCGTGACAGGCCCCGGCCTGCGCGCCACGGGTTTCGCATGGGACCTGCGTAAGACGCGCCCCTACGCGGGCTACGACCAATTCGAGTTCGAGATTCCCGTCGGCCATCGTGGCGATTGCTACGACCGCGCGTTCGTACATGTCGAGGAGATGCGGCAGAGTCTGCGCATCATCGAGCAGTGCGTCGACAATATGCCGGAAGGCGACTACAAGTCCGACCACCCATTGGCGACGCCGCCGCGCAAAGAGCGGACGATGCAGGACATCGAAACGTTGATTACCCACTTCCTCAGCGTGAGTTGGGGACCGGTGATTCCGCCGGGCGAGGCGTCGGTGACGGTCGAGGCGAGCAAGGGACAAAACGCCTACGCGCTCATCAGCGACGGCGGGACCATGTCGTACCGCACGCGTATCCGCACGCCGTCGTTCCCGCACATGCAGATGCTGCCCACGATTTGCCGGGGACATAAAGTTTCGGATCTCTTGGCGATCCTGGGCGCGATGGATTATGTATTGGCCGATTTGGACAGATAATGGACGAAGCACTCAAAGGACGGATTGAATCCGAAGCGCGGTTGTTCGAGCGGCGCAGTGCGGCCTGTATCGAGGCGCTGAAACTCGTACAGCACGAGAACGGCTGGGTCGACGACGACAGCATCCGCGAAATCGCTACGCTGCTCGATATGACGCCCGCCGAGGTCGACAGCGTCGCGACGTTCTACAACCTCATCTGCCGCAAACCGACGGGCCGTCATATTATCCGGATCTGTTCGAGCGTGACTTGCTGGATGATGGGTTACGAAGCGCTCGTTGCGCGGCTTGGCGTCGAGCCGGGCCAGACAACCGCCGACGGACGCTTCACGCTTTTGCAAAATCAATGTCTAGGTGCGTGCGACCACGCGCCGGTGTTGATGATCGACGATGACTTGTACTGCGATGTCGAACCCGAACACCTGGACGACATCCTGGCTAAGTATGAATAGGACGAGGCTTCAGACTTCAGGCTTCAGGCTTCAGGAAGTGCGAAGCAGCCTGAAGCCAGAAGCCTGGAGCCTGAAGCCTCGAACGGAGTACGTGACGTGGTAGAAAGACCTTTGACGAAGAACATTCGGCCCGACGGGCCGCCGAGCCTCGATGAGTATGAGAAGGCGGGCGGTTACGAGGCGGTGCGCCAAGCGCTCGAGGGGCTGACGCCGCAGGAGGTCACGCAACGCGTCAAGGACGCGGATTTGCGGGGACGCGGCGGCGCGGGATTCCCGACGGGCGTCAAGTGGTCGCTCGTGCCGATGGGGCCGGATGCGCCGCGCCCGAAGTATCTCGTCGTCAACGGCGACGAAATGGAACCGGGCACGTTCAAGGACCGGTTGCTTCTCGAAGGCGATCCTCATTCGTTGATCGAAGGCGTGATTCTTGCCGCGTACGCGATCCAGGCGGAGGTGGCCTACGTGTTTCTGCGCGGCGAATACCTGCTGGCGCAGCAGCGCGTCCAGCGCGCGATCGATGAGGCGCGCAACGCCGGTTACGTCGGCGAGAACATTCTGGGGTCGGGCTACAACCTCGACGTGCATGTCCACATGAGCGCCGGACGTTACATCTGCGGCGAGGAAACCGCGTTGATCAACGCGCTCGAGGGCAAGCGCGGCACCCCGCGCGCGAAACCGCCATTCCCGCAGATCAGCGGGCTTTGGGGCAAACCGACGATCGTCAACAATGTCGAAACGCTCTGCAATCTCCCGCACATCGTCGTGCGGGGCGCGGACTGGTTCAAGGGCCTAAGCCGCACGACGAACGGCGGCACGAAACTGTATGGCGTCAGCGGAAAAGCAAAACGTCCCGGCGTCTGGGAACTGCCCATGGGCACGACTGCCCGCGAAATTATCGAAGAGCACGCGGGCGGCATGCGCGACGGCCTGCAACTACGCGGGATCGTCCCCGGCGGCGCGTCGACCGATTTCATTCTCCCCGAACACCTCGATGTGGAGATGGATTTCGATACGATGCAGAAAGTGGGGACGCGTCTTGGCACCGGTACCATGATCTTGCTCGATGACCAGACGTGCCCAGTTGGATTCGTCCTGAGCATGATCCGGTTTTTCGCGCACGAATCCTGCGGTTGGTGTACGCCGTGCCGCGAAGGACTGCCGTGGGTCGAGAAGATCCTCAAAGCGCTCGAAGATGGACAAGGCCAGCCCGGCGATTTGGCCATGCTCGAACATCACGTGAAATATCTCGGACCGGGCCTGACATTTTGTGCGTTGGCCCCCGGCGCCATGGCGTCGTTGGGCAGCGGCTTGCGATACTTCCGCGAAGACTTCGAGCGGCACATCAACAATAAGGGATGTCCTTGGAAGCGGCAAGATTGATTGGGATAAGGATGAAGGATGAAGGATGAAGGATGAACCAGGGAATTCAGGAGTCAGGAGTCAGAATTCAGAATGGAGTTGCCGCCTCCGTTCATTCTGACTCCTGACTCCTGAATTCCTCCGCTAATTCATCCTTCATCCATAATGAGCGTTAATATGGCAACCATTTACATCGACAACGAACCGCATCAAGTGAAGGACGGGCAGAACCTGCTCGATGCCTGTCTTTCGCTTGGATACGATCTACCGTACTTCTGTTGGCACCCGGCCCTGCACTCCGTCGGTGCGTGCCGCCAATGCGCCGTCAAGCAATTTCAGAACGAGGCGGATACCCGCGGGCGTATCGTTATGGCGTGCATGACTCCCGTTGCGGACGGCATGCGCATCTCCGTCGACGATCCCGAAGCCCGCGCGTTCCGTAAGAACGTCATCGAATGGCTGATGACGAACCATCCGCACGATTGTCCCGTATGCGACGAGGGTGGCGAGTGCCATTTGCAGGACATGACCGTCATGACCGGCCACGATTACCGCCGGTTCCGATTCGCGAAACGCACGTACAACAATCAGTACCTCGGTCCGTTCATCAACCACGAGATGAATAGGTGCATTCAGTGCTATCGTTGCGTGCGGTTCTATCGCGACTATGCCGGCGGACGCGACTTCAATGCCTTCGGCACGCACAACCACGTCTATTTCGGACGCTTCGAGGAAGGCACGCTCGAAAACGAATTCAGCGGCAACCTCGTCGAAGTCTGCCCGACCGGCGTATTTACGGATAAGGTGTTCAAGCGTCGTTACACGCGCCTGTGGGACCTCCAATGCGCGCCGTCGATCTGCGTGCATTGCAGCGTCGGCTGCAACACGATGCCCGGCGAGCGATACGGAACGTTGCGCCGGATCCGCAATCGGTACAACGGCCACATCAATGGCTATTTCATCTGCGACCGCGGACGCTACGGTTTCGACTTTGTCAATGCGGACAGCCGCTTCCGCAAGTCGCGCATCGGTGGAGACGACGTGACCGCAAAGCAGGCGCGCGAACGCTTGCAGCAGATCATGGCCGCCCCGGACACGCACGCGCTCGGCATCGGTTCGCCGCGCGCATCCGTCGAATCGAACGCGGCGTTGCGCGCGCTCGTCGGACCGGAGCGCTTCTGTTCCGGCATGGGGCGCGACGACCTCGGCCTCGCATGCGAAATGCTGAACATCTTGCGGAGCGGCTGTGCGCACATCGCGTCGTTGCGCGACCTCGAAGAAGGCGACGCGGCGCTCGTGTTGGGCGAAGACGTGGCCCAGACCGCGCCGATGGCTGCGTTGCGCCTGCGTCAACTCGCGCGTAAGCAGCCGATGCGTATGTCGGACAAGCTCGGCATTCCTCGCTGGAACGACGCCGCCGTGCGCGAAGTCGTGCAGGACGCGAAAGGCCCGCTGTTCATCGCCACGCCCTTCAAGACGAAACTCGACGACGCGGCCCAAGATGCGTACCGGGCCGCGCCCGAAGACCTTGCGAGCCTGGGTTCCGCAGTGGCTCGGGCGGTCGCTTCGGGCGATTCGAGCGCGACGCTTGAAGCGCGTATCGCGCAGGCCCTGCTCGCCGCCGAACGACCGGTCATTTGTTCCGGGAGCGGCTGTGGAAGCATCGACGTGCTCCGCGCGGCGGCCAACGTCGCGCTCGCGTTGCGTCGCGCCGGTAAAGACGTGTCGCTCGCTCTCTTCCCGGCGGAATGCAACACGATGGGCGCGGCGCTAATGGGTGGCGACGCCATCGAAGACGTTTACGAACGCATCCGTTCCTGCGAAGCGAACGTCGTCGTCATTCTTGAAAACGATCTCTACCGCCGCGCGCCGCGCGCCGTTGTCGACGCCATCCTGTGCGGCGCGAAACATGTCGTCGTGCTCGACCACACCGCGCACGAGGCGACGACGCATGCCGAACTTGTGTTGTCCGCCACGGCCTTCGCAGAGGCCCACGGTACCTTCGTCAATCACGAAGGACGCGCGCAGCGTTTCATGAAAGTCTTCGCGCCCGACGACGATATTCGGGACGGTTGGCGCTGGCTGTGCGACGCCGCCGTTTCGTTGGGCCGCCTCAAGCCCGAAGAGGCCGCGAATCTGGACGCGTTCCACGCATACATCGAAGCGGCGCTGCCCGCATTCAAAGGCCTTTCGAAAACCGCACCTCTTGCGGATGTGCGTTTCAAAGGCCAGCGCGTCCCGCGTCAGTCGCACCGTTATAGCGGGCGCACCGCGATGAACGCGCATATCGCGGTCGGCGAGAAAAATCCCACGGACGATCCCGATAGCCCGCTCGCGTATTCGATGGAAGGTTACAACGGTCCCGTGCCGCCCAGCGTGTTCACGCCGCCTCGGACGCCGGGCTGGAACTCGGTGCAGGCGTTCAACAAGTTTCACGACGAAGCGGACGGCGCTTCAGGCGTACGCCTCATCGAACCGCCGGAGTCGTTGCCCAACGGCGTCGCGGGCGTGTGCGAAGGAGGCGAACCATGATCGCCGCCCTCTGGCCTTTGATCGTCGTGGTCGGCGTACTGTTCGTCGTGCTGAACTCGGCGGCGGTATTGATCTGGCTCGAACGCCGCCTGCTCGCATTGTGGCAAGACCGCTACGGTCCCAATCGCGTCGGGCCGTTCGGACTGCTCCAGCCCATCGCGGACATGATCAAAATCTTCACCAAAGAGGACTGGATTCCACCATTTGCGGACAAACCGGTCTTCGTGCTTGCGCCCGCAATCATCATCGTAACCGTCTTGATGTCCTTCGTCGTGATCCCCTTTGCGCCGAGCGTGATTGTCGCCGATATCAACATAGGCGTGCTGTTTGTCCTGGCAATGTCGTCGCTCGGCGCGTACAGCATCGCGCTCGCGGGTTGGGCCTCGAACAACAAATACGCGCTACTCGGCGGCCTGCGCGCGATGGCGCAAGTATTGAGCTACGAAGTCTTCATGGGCCTGTCGATCATGGGCGTTGTTGCGATGACCGGATCGTTCAGTCTGCGCGCGATCGTGGACGCTCAGCGCGGCATGTGGTTCGTCGTGCCGCAATTCCTCGGATTCATCGTATTTTGCATCGCTGGACTCGCCGAGACGCATCGGATACCCTTCGACTTGCCCGAAGCCGAGAGCGAACTCGTTGCCGGGTTCCATTCCGAATATTCGGGCATGAAGTTTGGCATGTTTTTCGTCGGCGAGTACCTCGGCATCGTGCTGATCTCGGCGCTAATCGTGACGTTGTTCTTCGGTGGGTGGCACGGTCCGATCCTGCCGCCGTTGGTATGGTTCATAGGCAAGACCTTCTTTTTCATCTGCGGTTTCATCTTGTTGCGCGCGGCCTTGCCGCGTTTCCGATACGACCAGTTGATGGCGATAGGCTGGAAGGTCATGCTACCGCTCGCCCTGCTCAATTTAATGCTGACAGGCGCCTGGGTGTTGATACGCGGCTGATCGAGCCGCATGGATAAAGAGACATGTTGAGTTCGTTGCGATCCTTGTGGGTAGTATTCAAACACGCGTTCCACAAACGCGTGACGGTACAGTACCCCGAAGAGAAGCCCATCATTCCGCCACGTTGGCGCGGGCGGATCATCCTTACCCGCGATCCCGACGGCGCGGAACGTTGCGTCGCATGCTACCTCTGTTCGGCGGCGTGTCCGGTGGACTGCATCGCGTTGCAGGCAACGGAGGACGAATCCGGGCGGCGGTACGCGGCGTTTTTCCGCATCAACTTTTCGAGGTGCATTTTCTGCGGCATGTGCGAAGAGGCATGCCCGACGTATGCAATTCAACTGACCCCGGATTTTGAGATGTGCGAGTATAATCGCCAGAATCTCGTGTATGAAAAGGAACACTTGCTTATCGCCGGGCCTGGCAAGTATCCCGGCTACAACTTCTATCGCGTGGCAGGCCTCGCTATCGGCGGCAAGCCCCGCGCGGAAGCCTTGCGCGCGCGGGCGAAGGGCGAAGCGGAAAACGAATTGCCGCCGGTAGACGTACGGAGCTTATCGCTATGAACAGAGGCGGGAGCAAGGATGAAGGATGAAAAAAGAACCGCAATATCGCTGTCGGCCCCTTCCCTGTTTGTCCGTCTTTTTCATCCTTCATCCTTCATCCTTCATCCTTCAAGCGCGGAGGTTCTTTAACACATGACGCTCGCGTTCTACATAGCTGCGGCGGTGGCGCTGGTTGCCACGTTGCGCGTGATTACCGGGTTGAACGCCGTCCATTCGTTACTGTATCTCGTCGTGTCGTTCCTGGCCGTATCGCTGGCGTTTTTCGTGCTGGGCGCGCCGTTCATCGCCGCGCTCGAAGTCATCGTGTACGCGGGTGCGATCATGGTCCTTTTCATTTTCGTCATCATGATGCTGAACCTCGGACCGCGCACCGAAGACCAGGAGCGCGCATGGCTCGAACCTCGGATGTGGTTTGGTCCCGCGTTGTTGGCGCTTGTGTTGCTCGCGGAGTGGCTCGTCGTATTTCGTAGCGCCGCGCCCATCGCGTCCGACTCCATCGCGCCGCAGCAGGTGAGCCTGGCGCTGTTCGGCCCCTATGTCCTCGCGGTCGAACTGGCGTCGATGCTGCTGTTGGCGGGACTCGTCGGCGCGTACCATTTGACGAGGCGAAGGATGAAGGATGAAGGATGAAGGATGAAAAGGACAGACAAGCAGAGTGGGAGCGGGGAGCGATGTTGCGGTTTTTTCTCGTGCTTCATTCTTACAACGCGCGGAGCCTGTCGCCATGAATAATCATCGAGACCACCAGGAAGGAAATGGCGGGCACGGGACTCAACTTATGACGTCAACCTGCGTTTGTTCGGTTTTCATCCTTCATCCTTCATCCTTCATCCTTCGCACACGGGAGTGTTGCGTATGACGGCGCAGATCCCGTTGGGTCATGGACTCATGCTTGCGGCCGGCCTCTTCGTCATTGGCCTCACGGGTCTGCTGGTCCGCCGCAACGTTTTGTACATGCTCATGTCCGTCGAAATCATGCTCAATGCCGCTGGGCTGGCGTTCATCGTCGCGGGTGCGCGCTGGGGCCAGGCCGACGGGCAGGTCATGTTCCTGATCATTTTGACGACGGCCGCAGCCGAAGTCGCCGTGGGCCTCGCGCTGGTATTGCGCCTCTATCATCAGTTCAAGACGCTGGACGCCGACGCGGCCACGCGAATGCGAGGTTGAACATGGAAGCGAAGGATGAAGGATGAAGGATGAAAAGGAAAGACAAGCAGAAAGGGGACCGAGAATGATATTGTGCTTTCTTTTTCATCCTTCATCCTTCATCCTTCATCCTTATTGCAGATTGACGGCAATCTACAATCCACAATCCGCAATCCGCAATCGGGAGGGCCGCGTATGACGACGCTGATCCCGCTCGATGCACTGTGGCTGATCCCTGCGCTGCCCTTTGCCGGATTCCTGATTCTGGCGCTGGCGGGCGGGCGCATGTATCGGTCCACGGTCGCATGGATCGCTTGCGGAACCGTCGGGTTTTCGGCGGCGACCGCCCTGTTCCTCGCGTACCATTTCATGACTTGTCCGCCGCAAGGAAACGCGTATTTGCAAGTCCTATGGACCTGGATGAGCGTCGATGCATTCACGGCGCGCATCGCGTTCCACCTCGACGCGTTGTCGCTCGTCATGATCCTGATCGTCTCGATCGTCGGTTTTCTAATCCACGTGTACTCGACCGAATACATGATCGACGATCCCGGCTACGCGCGCTTCTTTGCCTACATGAACCTCTTTGTCGCGTCGATGCTCGTGCTCGTCCTGGCGGACAGCCTCCCGTTGCTCTATCTGGGCTGGGAAGGCGTTGGCGTGTGCAGTTTCCTGCTCATCGGTTTCTGGTACGACAACCCGGCGAACGGACGCGCGGCGCTCAAGGCGTTCCTCGTGACGCGCATCGGCGATACGGCGATGCTCATCGGACTGTTCCTGTTATATAAGGAACTGCATACGCTCGATATCCAGGAACTCATGGCCCGCGCGCAACAGCAATGGCGCCCCGGTATGTTCGCGCCCATGCTCGCTACGGCGCTCCTGCTCGGTGGAGCCGTCGGAAAATCCGGCCAGTTGCCGCTCCAAGTTTGGTTGCCCGACGCCATGGCCGGTCCGACGCCCGTCAGCGCGCTCATCCACGCCGCGACGATGGTCACCGCAGGCGTGTATCTGATCGCGCGAACCCATGTCCTGTTCGAACTCGCGCCGACCGTGCAGACCGCCGTCGCTGCCATCGGCGCGATCACGCTGCTGCTGGCCGGATGCGCGGCACTGGTCCAGCGCGACATCAAGCGCATTCTCGCCTACTCGACGATCAGCCAAATCGGATACATGTTCCTTGCGCTCGGCGTCGGCGCATGGTCGGCGGCGATCTTTCACCTGTTCACGCACGCCTTCTTCAAGGCCCTGCTCTTCATGGCCGCCGGCGCGATCATCGTGAGCTTGCACCACGAACAGAATATCTTCCGCATGGGCGGTTTGCGCAAACAACTGCCGTTCGTATTTTGGACCTTCCTGATTGGCGCGGCCTCGCTCGCGTCGCTGCCCTTCGTGACTGCGGGGTTCTACAGCAAGGACCTCATCCTGTACAGCGCTTGGGCGTCGCATCGCGGCGGCGCGATCTTCTGGGCTGCGGGATGGCTCGGCGCGTTTCTCACGGCGATGTATACGTTCCGCATGGTCTTCATAACGTTCTTCGGCGAATCGCACGCCCATGTCCATTCGCAACCCGGACGCGCCATACGCATCCCGCTCGCGATCCTCGCCGTGTTCGCGACGATTGCGGGGTTCCTCGAAATCCCGCCGACCCTCGGCAACTGGCCCGCCTTCACGCATTTTCTCGATACGGCGCTCCCCGAAGCGCCCCTTGGCCACAGTTCGCTCGCGGCGGAATGGGGCCTCCAACTCGTCGCTATCGCGACGGTCCTTACGGGGTTGTTCGCAGCCTATGTCCTCTTCCTGCGCAAGCCGCAATACGTGAAGGGCTGGGCCGAGACGCCGTGGGGCGCGACCTTGCACGCGCTGCTGACTGCGGGGTGGGGGTTCGACTGGGTATATGACCGGTTGTTCGTGCGTCCGTTCCGTTGGTTCGCACGCGTCAATCGGAACGATTTCATCGACGAATTCTATACGCTCGTCGCGTACGCGACCGTAAGCGGCCACCGCGTCATGGCCAAGACCCAGACGGGTAAGTTGCGTTGGTACATGGCCGCCATTGCCCTTGGCGCAGCGGCCACAACCGCGTTGGTAATCTTCCTATGATACTGGTTTGGATTATCGCGATACCGATGTTCGCCGGCGTGGCGGGCTGGATAGCCGAGCGCCGGTATCCGAACGCCCCGCGCTGGATCGCGCTGGCGGCGCTGGCGGCGGATGCGCTGCTCCTCGTGCCGATCGGTATCCTGGGACCGGTATTCGCCATGCCGCCGTTTTTGTGGTGGGCGAAGTTTACGATGCCGTGGATTCCTCAATGGGGGATCTCATTCGCCTTTGGCGTTGACGGACTGAGCTTTCTGATGCTGGCGCTCAGCGTATTCATGGGCGTGGCGGCGGTCCTTGCGTCGTGGACCGAGATCCGCCAACGCGTCGGATTTTTCCACTTCAACCTGCTCTGGGTGTTGGCGGGGATCACAGGCGTGTTCGTGGCGCGCGATCTCTTCCTGTTCTTCTTTTTCTGGGAAATGATGCTCATCCCCATGTACTTCCTGATTGCCCTGTGGGGACACGAAAACCGGATGTATGCCGCCGTGAAATTTTTCATCTTCACGCAACTCAGCGGCCTGCTTATGCTCGTCGCCATCGTGTCCCTGTATTTCATCCACGGCAAGATATCGGGCGTCTACACTTTCGACTACGCGACGATCGCGGGCACAGTGCTGCCGCCGCAGACCTCTTTTTGGTTGTTCCTCGGTTTCTTCGCGGCCTTTGCCGTGAAACTGCCCGTTGTGCCGGTCCACAGTTGGCTGCCCGACGCGCACACCGAAGCGCCGACCGCCGGCAGCGTTATCCTCGCGGGGCTATTGCTCAAGACCGGCGCATACGGCTTGATCCGTTTCGCCATTCCGCTGTGCCCGACCGGCGCGGCTCAAGCCACACCCATCGTCATGGGCCTCGCGGTCGTCGGCATCCTGTACGGTGCGGTGATGGCATTTGCGCAACGCGACCTCAAACGCCTCGTCGCCTACTCGAGTATCAGCCACATGGGCTTCGTCCTCCTCGGCATCTTCGCGTGGAACACGACGGCCCTCCAAGGTGCAGTCATGCAGATGATCTGCCACGGGATCGGTACCGGCGCGCTGTTCATACTCGTTGGCGTCATGCAGGAACGCATGCACACGCGCGACATCCGGCTCATGGGCGGACTGTGGTCCACCGCGCCGCGCATGGGCGGCGTGGCGCTTTTCTTCGCGCTCGCGTCGCTCGGACTACCGGGGCTTGGCAACTTCGTCGCCGAATTCCTGATACTGATGGGCGCATATCCCGCCCATCCGATCGCGACCGCCCTCGCGGCAATCGGACTCGTCCTCGGAAGCATTTACTCGCTCTGGATCGTGCTGAAAGTGTTCCATGGCCCGAACGCGCTCCAGCGCAACATTCGCGACCTTGTTCCGCGCGAACTCGCGATTATGGCAGCCTTGATGGCCGCGTTAGTCTGGCTCGGCATGTATCCCGCGCCCGTGCTGAGGACCGCCGAACCGTCCGTGAAATTCGTGCAGGCCATTGCAGAGCAGGCGGCGACTGACCCGAACATTACCAAGCGCGGAGGTAACGCGCCATGATGACCGCCGCGAATCTTTCCACCTTGACGCCTCTCCTTATCGTGGCGGCGGCGGCGGTCGGACTTTTGCTGATGGCGGCGTTACGGCGCAACGAGGGCGTGGCTGCGGCATGGACCGTTGCCGCATTGGTTTTGGCGGCGTTCGCGATCCGTTGGGTGAATGCATCCGACCGGCAAGTTACGCCGTTGCTGATTATCGACGATTACTCGCTCTTCTATTTTGCACTCATCTTCCTCGCCACCGCCGTGACCGCCGCGCTCTCGTACGTCTACTGGCGTGGACAATCCGAGCCGGTCGAGGAATACTACATCCTGCTCTTGTGCGCGACGCTCGGCGCGGGCGTTATCGCCGCGAGCACACATTTCGTCTCGTTCTTCCTCGGCCTCGAACTGTTGAGCGTGTCCTTGTACGCACTCATTGCGTACTCGAGACGTAGCGAACTCGGCACGGAAGCCGCCCTCAAATACCTTGTCTTGGCGGCCGGCTCGGCCTCGTTCCTCCTCTTTGGCATGGCGCTTGTCTATGCCGAGACGGGCACGATGCAGTTCACGCGCATCGCCACGGCGATTCCGGGCGTACATGGCGTCGGACGTACGACGCTGTCGATTGGACTCGCGCTGATGACTGTCGGCCTCGGATTCAAGCTCGCGCTGGTCCCGTTTCACCTATGGACGCCCGACGTATACGAAGGCGCGCCCGCGCCCGTCGCCGCGTTCATCGCAACAGTATCCAAAGGCGCGGTATTTGCCCTCCTGCTGCGCTACTTCTCACAGATAAACATTCAAGAATACGCCTCGCTGGATCTTGCCTTCACGATTATCGCTGTCGCCTCGATGTTTTGCGGCAACCTGCTCGCGCTGCTCCAAAACAACGTCAAGCGCATCCTCGCATACTCCTCGATCGCGCACCTCGGCTATCTGCTCGTCGCGTTCCTATCGAGCGGACCGCTCGCATCCGTGGCGGTTGCATTTTATCTGGCCTCGTATTTCGTAACCAGTCTCGGCGCGTTCGGCGTTATCACGGTGCTGTCGCGCGCGGGTGACGAACCCGATACTATCGACGACTATCGTGGCCTAGTCTGGCGGCGCCCATGGGTGGCTGCGGTGTTCATCGCGATGCTCATGTCGCTCGCGGGCATCCCGCTCACCGCCGGCTTTATCGGCAAGTTCTACCTCGTAGCGGCCGGCGCTAATTCCGCCCGTTGGCTCCTCGTGTTTGCGCTCGTTTCCAACAGCACCATCGGCCTTTTCTACTACCTGCGAATCGTCCGCGCCCTGATCGACGAACCCGATAACGAACAGAACCGTGCGACGGATCCTCCCCCCGTGGACTGGTCCGGCGCATCCATCTTGGCCTTCCTCACTTTCGCGCTCATAGCAATCGGCGTCTACCCGGCCCCGCTCATCCAATGGGCGCAACGCCTCGTCTCTTATGCCATGGCAGGGACCGGCGTGTAACGGATGTCGTTGTCGAGTCCACTTATGGGTGAGTCGGCAATCCAATGAATTGAAACGCGTATACTATCGCGCGGGTCTGTTTGAATGGCAGGATCTTCACCTGAGCGAAAGGGATTCCAATCATGGCATGGTTGACGAAGAAGCGCGTGAAATACGCGCTGGCTGGCGTTGGGGCGGTATACGCCGTCCTGTTCGCCTGTTATCTCGCATTTGCGGGCATAAACCGCATGCAACCGAAGGGCCCTTCGGACTTGGAGGCGCATCCGGAGCGGCAAACCGAGATATTGGCCGAGCGCAGAGCCGCGGAAATGAAGGATCGCTTGGGACTAAGCGACGACCAGGTGAAACAACTCGCGAATGTTTTCAAGGAGGGTCCGCAGGGACCGCCGCCGGGACCTCCGAATCCCGATACGTTTCGCGAACACATGCAGGCGCAGCGAGAGGCCATGGCCAAGGTGTTGACGCCGGAACAGCAGGAGAAACTCCAGCAGATGCGTGGTCCCGGTGGTCCAGGCGGCCCCGGTGGTCCTGGTGGTCCCAGGGGCCGGATGAGCCCTGAACGGATGCAGGAACTGATGACGAAGATGACGCCGGAACAGCAGGCCAAAATGCAGAAGCAAACGCAGCGAATGCAGCAGCGGCGTGGACAACGTGGTGACCAGGGTCGTGGCGGCCCACCGCCAGATGGTCCGCCACCACCGGGGGGCGATATGCCGCCACCGCCGCCGCCGGGTAATTGACAGATACACCGCGTGTCGCGCGGCGACATGAAGAACGGAGCGATTTGATGAAGAAACACGGATTTACGCTGATCGAACTGTTGGTGGTCATTGCCATCATCGGGATTCTGGCTTCGTTGCTGTTGCCTGCCTTGTCCCGTGCGCGGGAAGCGGCGCGGCGCGCCAGTTGCGCCAACAATCTTAAGCAATGGGGCATTGTCTATTCGATGTACGCGGGCGAGTCAAAGAACAACCTGTTTCCGCCGCTTGAACTTGAATTGGGCTGCGGTTTTCGGGCCTGTTTTGCATGGGGTCCGCTCGTTTCGTCGGTCTATCCGGAATACCTGACTGACCCGGCGATCATCTTCTGTCCGTCGGACGCGCTTGACCGGTTGTCGAACCACATCGACGATAAGGGGAAACTGACGCTGCTCAACAAAGTCGCCGGAAATCACCAGGAAGGTGTCGAGGCCATCGACGCGAGCTACACGTACGTGCCGTACGTGCTCGATCGCGTGTCGGAAAACGACCCCAAGGATTTCTCGATGCACCTGTTCGGCGTCGCCGACATGCTGGGGCTTTCGGATGAGGACAGCATCAACTTCGCGGAAGCACCGACCCAATTGCTCGAGGCCCTGCACGGCGTTCATCATATTGCACGGCCGTTCGGGACAAACCAAAATGCAGACGCCATTCTCGAGAGTGCGAACGAGGACATCAAGGTTGAGGCGCCCAACGGGAATGGCGGCGGCGATACCGTGTACCGATTGCGACAGGGCATCGAACGTTTCGCGATTACAGATATCAACAATCCAGCGGTCAGCGCCATTGCACCAAGCAAGATCTTCGTCATGTACGACAACACCTCCCTCGTGGCCAATCAGTTCAACCACGTGCCCGGCGGTTCTAACGTGCTCTACATGGATGGCCACGTCGATTTCGTCCGATACCCCGGGGATCCCCCGGTAAACGCCAAGATGGCTGCGATCATGTACATGTTCAATGTAAGGCCCTAGGCAGTAGGCTTGAGGCGTTGTTTTGTGGCTCAGATCTCGAATCTGAGATCTGAGGTCGTGCCTCGCACCTCGTACCCCCGCACTGATTTTCGAGTGGCGGCTGTGTTAAACTCCGTGTCGTGATCGAACATGAAGTCGTGCGCGCGCATGATATTTTAGGAGGTCGCATGGACATGGAAGCGATACGAGAACATTTTCAGGCGTACTACGTGCATTACATCGTAGGAGCGTTGGTTGTACTTCCGCCGCTCATTTATTTTCGCAGGCGTACGTTTCCAGCGATCTTGTACGCCATCGAGTTTTGTCTGTATGCCTCGATCATGCACGTTGTCGTATTCCTCCTTGCGGTGATCACGGCGTGGTTCCGCGAGGTGACGGTGATGCAGGCCGTAACCGATGCCGCCCGAATAAACCCCGGATGGAAAACGCCCATTCTGAAGTTTTGGGAAATCCAGCAGTACCATCCGCAATGGCTGTATAAGTTCGAGTTGGCCGTCCTTGTCGTTATACTCGTTGGCATGCGGCGATACCGGCCAATGGTCGTACAAAAAACAAAGAAGAAGGCCCCGCCGAAAAAGCCGACGGGATACCCGAAATCTTCTGGCAACAAGACGCAATTTGGAGGCAAGAAATGATACCGGCATTTGTTCGAGGGACCATTGCACCCGTATTCACCGCGTTTCATGAGGATGGCCGTCTTGACGACGATGGACAGCGGTCTATCCTGCGTTACTTGGCCGATGGCAAAGAAGTGAGCGCGTGCTTCGTGCGGTCGGGGATGGGCCAGATGTTCACGTTCAACTTCGAGGAAGCCAAGCAGATTGCGAAGGTGTCTTGCGAGCATCTCGTGGGCCGCACGCCGGTGCTGGTAGGCTCGACGGGAATATGGGATCGCAATCGCGATAAGCTGCCCGACCCACAGGTGTTCGTACAGCAGGCCGTCGAACTGAGCAAGTTCGCGGAAGGCGTTGGTGCGGCGGGCGTCGTGCACACGCTGCCGGAGGCGATTCCACCTGGACCGGGCGAGACGATTGCGGACGTGATTGTGCGGTATTTCGAGCGTATCTGTGACGCGGTGACGCTTCCCGTGTTCATCTATCAATCGCCGGGCACCGACGACCGCTACTGCCTGTCGCCGGAACTCGCGGTCAAGCTGGCCGACATGCCGAAGATCAAGGGAATGAAGGCGTCCACCGCCGACGCCGAGTATATCTTCGAGATCACTTACGCCGTGGCGGGCAAGGATTTTGCCTTTATCAGCGGCAATGAGTGTGGCTTTTTGGCGGGGTTGGTTTCGGGATCGCGCGCGGTGATTGGACAGGGCGCGACGGTCAATCCGCGCATCCTCAACGCGATCCAGAACCGTTATGAGAAGGGCGATGTCAAGGGCGCGATCGAGGCGCAGCATTCGACTAATTTGCTCGTACAGCGTTCGCGAAACACGACCGAGTTCTTCAAACGGTATATCACCGAAAAGGGCTATCCGATCAAGCCGTACGCGCGCGCGATGGGTCCGAATTTGTATTTTGCAGATACGCCGTCGCTCTCGCAGGCCGACTACGATGCCTACAAGCAGTTGCTGGAATCGGAACTGGCAAAATTTGCGGGGTAACAGGGCCTCACGTTCAAGGATGAAGGATGAAAAACGAAGGGCGCTGACATTCGCTGATTTTCGACTCCCAAATTTTGGTTCATGGGTTATGTGCACGCAATCCAGATGCGTTTTTTCGGGCGCTGGCGGTCGAACCGTGCTTAGCCCGAACACATGTTTGCACGGGCTTGATGGATCGTTTAGTGTAGGTGGGCTATGGATGGTGAAAAGGGAACGTTGTATTTGTTGGCTACGCCGATTGGGAACCTGGAGGATTTGTCTTTCCGGGTAGCGCGGATTTTGGGCGAGGTGGAGGCGCTGGCGTGTGAGGATACGCGGACGACGCGGCGTATTTTCGAGCGGTATAAGATAGCGAGTCCCCGGACGATTTTTTCGTATCACGAGCATAATGAGGAATCGGCTGGGCGGCGGATCTTGGGTTTGCTCGAAAGCGGGGTGGCGGTGGCGGTTTGTACGGATGGGGGGTATCCGGGGATCAGCGATCCGGGATATCGGCTTGTGGCGGCGTGTCGCGAGCAGGGGTATCGGGTCGAGGTGATACCGGGTCCAAGCGCGGTGTCGGTGGCCTTGGTGGCGTCGGGATTGTCGACGGCGAGCTTTACATTTAAGGGTTTTCCGCCGCGGAAGTCGGGGCCTCGGCGGCGGTTTTTGGAGATGGACCGAGATGCGCCGCATACGTTGGTTTTGTTCGAGTCGCCGTTTCGTGTGGGCAAGTTGTTGCATGATGCGTATGAGGTTTTGGGTAATCGGTTGGCGGCGGTGTGCATCGAGTTGACGAAGAAGTTCGAGGAAATCCACCGGGGATACCTCGGCGATCTCGCGGAGCTGTTTCGCGAGCGCGCGATCAAGGGCGAGGTGACTATCGTTATCGCGGGGTCGAATCCGAAGTTTCTCCAGGAAGAGGAGGAGGATGAGAAACAAAGGATGAAGGATGAAGGATGAATTGCGGATGGCGGATTCCAATGGCTTCCAGCCTGAAGCCTGTAGCCTGAAGCCTGAGGCTTCGCTTCGGACTTTGCATGGTAATCTGCCTTTGCCTGCGTTTTTTCCGGATGCGACTCGTGGGTGTATTCGGGCGATGGATGCGGTGGATGCCGAGGGGGCTGGTGTAACCGGACTGATGGTCAATATTCTGCATCTGTCGACGCATTTGGGAATGGGCGGTATCGAACGGATGGGGGGGATCCATCGGTTCATGGGGTGGGATAAGCCCGTTGCTTCGGATTCGGGCGGTTTCCAGGCCTTTTCGTTGGTTGCGGGGAATCGGAAAATGGGGAGCATCAATGCGGATGGTTTTGTGTACCGTTTGGATAAGTCGCGGGATAAGAAATTGCTGACGCCGGAGAAGTGTATTCGCAGGCAGCTTCAGTTGGGGTCGGATATTTTGTTTTGTCTGGATTATTGCACGCACCCGGATATGGATGGGGCTACGCAGCGGCAGAGTGTGGATTACACGGTGGCGTGGGGGGAGCGGTGTAAGGCGGAATTCGTGCAGCGTATGGAACGGGTCGAGCCGGAGCAGCGTCCGCTGTTGTACGCGGTGGTTCAGGGGGGCGCGAGCATGGATTTGCGGCGCGAATGCGCGGAGCGGCTTCTCGATATTGGGTTCGATGGCTATGGTTTTGGTGGGTGGCCGGTGGATGATTCGGGCGCCTTGGTGGATACGGTGGCTTATGTGGCGGAGTTGATCCCGGCTCGGTATCCGAAGCATGCGCTGGGTCTCGGTAAACCGGAGAATATTGTGCGCGGGGCGCGAATGGGCTATGCGACGTTCGATTGCGTGTTGCCGACGCGGGATGCGCGGCATAAGCGGTTGTATGTGCGCAGGGAGGGCGCTGACCTGCTTGCGAATGATTCTTATGAGTTCGTGTATATGCAGGATGAGCGGCATGCGGCGTCGGATGCGCCGATCGATGCGACGTGCGATTGCGCGACGTGCCGCCGGTATTCGCGGGCGTATTTGCATCACTTGTTTTGCTTGGAGGAATCGGGTGCTTGGCGTCTGGCGACGATTCATAATGTGCGGTTCTTTACGCGGTTGATGGAGGCGTTGAGGCAGGGAGGGGTGGGAAGGGTGGGAAGGATGAAGGATGAAGGATGAAAAAGAACACAGCGTTGTTCCGTGCGCAAGCCTACAGCCTGCCTCGTACGGCGAACGCCTGTGTAGCCTGAAGCCCGATCCGGTGTCGAGGGTTGTCGAATCGCTTCGTTCGAGTGTGAAGTATCGGTATTTGTGCGAGGCGACGTTGACGCGGATGGCGCGGTGGGCGCTCGAGCGGCACGCGTCTCCGAAAGATGCGGCGAAGGCGGCGAAGAGTAAGCTGCATCAGGTTTATGGGGCATATATGGAGCCGGGGACGTGCGAACGTGTGGCGCGTGGGGTCGCGGCATTGCCGGAGGAAGAGTTGCGTGTGGTGTGTCGGCGGATTATGGAATCGCACGCTTCGACGCGTGAGCGGCTGGCGGATCTTGAGGAGATAGGCCTTGCGCTGGCTGATCTCGTCAAGCCTCAGGGACCGGTCCTCGACTTGGCTTGTGGGTTGAATCCGTTCGCGCTGCCGTGGATGAACCTTTCACCGGAATTATCGTATTACGCGTGGGATATCGACGCGCGGCTGATCGGGCATATCGACACGTTCCTGGCGGGGATCGGATGTCCGGGCGAGGCTGTGTGCCGCGATGTGCTGGCAGAGCCGCCGGATGTGGAGGCGGATGTCGTGTTGCTGCTGAAGGCGTTGCCTTGCCTCGAACAGCAGGAGGCTGGCGCGAGTCTGCGATTGCTTAGGGGATTGAGCGCGCGGGTTGTCGTGGTTTCGTTTCCATCGAGGAGTCTTGGCGGTCGTGGGAAGGGTATGGCGGACCATTATGGCGCTTTCATGCAAGGGATTTGTGGCGCGTTGGATATCGAGGCGCGTATATTGATGTGGCCGTCTGAGACGTTTTACATTTTGCAGCGTTGAACCTAAATTCGGCAGTAGGATCTCTGGGGATTCGTTGAAAGTGTGGACATAGTGGACTTTGTGGACGGAGTGGACGCAAATGGGACTCACCACCGGCACGGAAGCCTTGCGCGCGGCGCGCTGGGCGAATCTTATTCTTGTCCACTCCGTCCACACTTTCGAAGAGCGTCCATGGACTTAAACTGCCTTTATTAGGTTGAATCGGGAGGCGCGCGATCATGTTTCAGTTTGATATGCCGTTGGAACAGTTGCGGACGTGTCTGTTGCCGTTGCGGCGCGAGTTGGATTTCCATGATTTCTGGAACCGTATGCTGATCAGGAACCGGCAACAGCCGCTCGAGCCGGGTGCGGTTCCCGTTGCGTATTCGGTGCCTGACGTGCGTGTCGAGCAGGTGTCGTTTGCGGCGTTCGATGGCGGGCGAATCGCGGGGTGGTCCATCACGCCGGGGCGCATCGAACGTCGGCCGACGTTGATTTTTTTCCACGGCTACAGTGGCGATAAGGGCCGGATCGCGAATTATCTGATGTGGGCGTTGCAAGGGTTCACGTGCCTGACGTTCGATGTGCGTGGGCAGTTGGGGGATAGTACGGACCATGCGGCGTATCCGGGGGGGCGTTTTTTGGGCTGGATGACCAGCGGCATCCTCGAACCTGAGCAGTACTATTTTGTGCGGTGCTATTTGGACACGGTGCGGGCAGTGGAGTTTGCATGCACGTGCATGGAGGTGGACCCGTATCGCATTGGCGTGACGGGATGCAGCCAGGGCGGCGGGCTGTGTCTGGCGGCGGCGTGCCTGGACGAACGGGTTAGGTTGTGCATGGCCGAGGTGCCGGCTTTCTGTCATTTCCCGCGGACGCTGGAGATTACCAAGGCGGCGCCGTGGACGGATTTGATCGCGTATTTCGCGCGTCGTCCGCAGGACATCGACAGCGCGATGCGGACGCTGAGCTATGTGGAACTGAATAACATGACCGACCGCATTCAATGTCCGACGCTGGTGTCGGTGGGATTGCAGGACGAGTTGTGTGTGCCGTCGAGCATCTTCTCGGCGTATAACCGGATTCCGATTCGCGAGAAGTCGATCGAGGTGTTCCCTTATAACGGCCATGAGGCGTCGCTCAATATCGAGACGATGATTGTTTGGGCGCGCCGTCATCTGATGGGTGAACGGGTGTAGGGGTTATACGGGAGCGTATTTGCCGATAAATGCGAAGGCCGCCGACTTTGTGTCGGCGGCCTTGTAGATCCTGTGCTAAACAGGAATACCGTGTTAGTGTTTCTTGCGAATTGCCAAGACGCCTGTCAGCGCACTGAAGGCCGCTAGTGCTGCCAGCCCGAGTCCGCCCGTTACCGGCACTTGTGGTGCGACGGTCACAGTCGCCGAATCGCTGATAACGCACTCAGCCCCACAACACACCGTCACCTGATAGATATCTTGGTTTTCTTCCATCGTTGCCGTGTCGAATGCGAGTGCGCCTACGTTGGAATCGGGGACCGGTTGGCCATTCTTGGTCCAGTAGAACGTGTAATCCACTGGATTGAGGCCTGCAAATGCCAGGACGCTGATAGTAAACGGGTTGCCTACTATGACCTCGACGTCGGCCGGCTGCTGCACGATTTGTAACGCTAGTGGGCTAAGAGGCGGTTCGGATCCGGTTAGGGTCAGGCGCGCGGTAACGGAAGTTATTGTTGCAACGTCCGAACCTTTGGCCTGGGCTAACTGATCCTTAATCACGCAATAAAACAGCCCCTGGTCCGATGCCTGCGCGTTTGCGATCGTGAACGAGGGCTCGCCGGTTCCAACCTCGGAGTCGGCGGCTTTCGCGAAGTTCTTCTGGTACCACGTGTACTCGATGTCGCCTGTCCCTGTCCCTGGGACGAGACCTAGCGTGAAGGTATAGTTCCCGCCAACCAGCCCGGTCTGGTGTATCGGCTGGCCTTCCGGCAGCAACTGGGGCGCTCTGGAAACATTCACCTCTGCGGGCGTCAATACGCCTGAGTCATAGTCCAATGTTGGTAATAGTTGATAGGACTGTCCATCGCCGATGCCGGTGTCGCGAACCTTTACCTTGTACACGGCGGTATCGAATGCCGCCAATGGACTGAGATCGTAGGTGGGCACACTTACGGGCAGAAGGGACTCGATACCGTTCTGTACCCGGAACCATTGGTATGAGACTGGACCAACTCCACCAATCACGCTCACGGAAAGTGGCGGGATATGGGCATCGCCCACGTGGAAGAAACCGCCCTTTGGCTCGGATCCCGGGACCAGTTCCAGTTGAGTACCCACAAAAAGCCGCGCCAGATTCGAGGTGACGATCTGCATACTATCCGTCAATTGGGCGAAGTAGTAACCGGCGTTGGCAGTCTGAGCGATAGGGATGGTATACGTCGCCCGGAAGAAACCTGTGCCTAGGTCGGTCATGTCCGTGGCCTCGCCCAGCGGAACGGCGCCTGCCCCGCCGACGTCTTCGGAATAAAACCACTGGCAGGTCAACGTGTAGCCCGGTTCGCCACCAGTGGCCGTAACGGTAAAGGTCTTGGGACTGCCGGCAACGCCAGCCTTGCGTCCGCCACCCAGTGGCTGGCCGATGCTGTCAATCAGAATGGGATTGTTGGTGACTGTTACCGTGGTTTTTGGGGTAAATGCGTAGCCTGCTGGGACGCAGCCATCGCTGATCACGCACCAGTATTCGCCGGAATCCGTACCAAGCTGGGCATTGTGGATGACCAAGTGCTCGGTTATCGCCGTGGCGTTGGACGCCGCCGGAATGAGGACGTCGTCTTTCCACCACTGGTAGGTGTATTGGGTGAAATAGGTCGGATCGTAGACCGTGGGCGGTATGGGTATTGGCACGTTTCCGCCTGCAGGAGTTACCGACAAGTCTATAGAGGCACCCAAGAGGACTGCGACGAAGGGGTTGGGCCGACTGTAGAAATAGAGGACGGTGAGCTTGGCCACCGAAGAATTGGCGGTATAGGAGGCGGAGCCGATTCCTGGGAGGGTAATGGTACTGGTCACCTGGCAGCGATATTGGCCAGTGTCGGTAGCGGGATCGGCGGTGAGCTTGCCGTAGCTCGTGAGCGTGGCGCCGGGTATGTTCACCCAACCGGCGCCATTGTTGAACTGCCACTGGTACGTCAGAACGGCCTGCGAAAGCGAACACGACGCGGTAGCACTAAACTGGAACGGATCGTTGCGCCGTATGCATGTGCTTACCGGCGGTTGCGTGTTGAACGTGATGGGGGGCGCGGGCACGAAAACGTCATAAATCGACGATGTTTTCAATCCGGTGCCGCAGCCGGTTTCGACGGTCCACTGGAAGTAACGCGATCGATTGAGATAGTTCACGTCCGCATTAAACCTAAATACCCCATTGGTGTATATTCCGGTGGACGTATCGACCACGGTGAGGCTAGTGGGCGTATCTCCCGCATATAGGTGAAAGACGTAACTGGCCGCGCCTGAACGTGTTTCGTCCACGTCGACTGCAAAGGGAATCACGCCACCAAAGGTTGCCGTAGCCGGTACGGTAGACCAATTTTGGACGATGATTTCCGGGAAGTCGGCGTCTTCGGCGGTAAACCATGCGGCACGGTTTCCGCCGCTTGCGGCAAAGGATTGCCTGTTGTTGTTGCCTTGCTCGTTCAAGTTTCCGGTGGAGGCCAAGTGCGCTGTCTGGCAGGAAAAGGGCCCGCAAATGATCCCACTGATGGATTCGTTCAATGAGTCACAGACGTCCGCCCCATACATGACTATCGTACCTACCACGTCGGTACCCGGTTGATGGACATTGATATCGATGGTTACGTTATTGCAATTCGTCATTGTGTAGAGTGCCTTTTCACCGGACGGCGAGGCTTGCATGGCGTTGGATTTCTCGATGAGAGCATTCAAATCGGATTGCGAGAGGTTCTCCTTGGCCGCTTTCTTTCCGATCCCTTCGAGCAGCTTTGGCACGACGAACTGGATGATGCCCTGACTGAGGTTGCCGACGAGACTGCGGTACCAATTCATGATGGGCTCATCGCCAGTAATCATGGCCGCTTGGGCAAGATACGTCAGACAGTCTTCGATGTCATACACCACGGGCGCGCCATTGATGTCGTAAAGCTGCGGATTGTGGATATCAAGGGCCGTCCGCAACAGACCATCGCCTACTGGATCGGGAAACTTGTCGGACCAGAGACTTGGGATATCGATACCAAAGCCCATAAGCTCGTTGTGTATTCCCGTACCCACGAACGGAACATTGAGATTGTTGATGACGAGATGTATCGGCGTACCACCACTAATATCAATCCTGGCAGTCACGATGACGAGATTGTACAGCGAAAGTTCGAGGTTTCGGATGCTGGTGCGCCCCCCCACGAACGCCGACCGGATATCCGGGATGATGTTTACGTTGACCGAATTCAACGGCGGGGTGCAGGAGGTACTGGTGTTGACCAAGGTCTCGATCAGGGAGAAGTAGTCTTGGGAAACGATTCCATTGCCGCCATGTTTGGCTAGACTGAGGTCGTATCCGGTGAAGGCTGCCTGGCCCTGGACTTTCTGGTAAACGGGCGCGCTGCCGGCACTCCAGGTATCTACACCATTCACTGTGAACAAGCTGGTCAGATCGGCTTTGAAGTCGAGTAGGAGTTTGTCGTAGTCGGGGGCTATCTGGGCTTGGGCCGGGGCTACGGCCAAGAAGGCCGCGATGCCCATCAAGATCAAGGCGGTGCGCAGGGGGGTAAATCGGCGTCCGATGCGCCACGCAGCAGCGCCGGCGAGCAGTACCATCAGGATGCCCAGGCCCCAAGGCGAAGAGGCAGGCACCGATGGCGGCACCACGGGCACGGGGTTGACGCGGAAAGATGCAAAGGAGGAGGTCTCGCCGCCACGATATGTGACTACGACGGTGTATATGCCATTATCCCCATCGGTGGGCGATACGATAACGTAGGTGGGGCCGTTGGGTGCGCCGGGGATTTCAGTCCCGTTCTTTTTCCACGTATAATGCACGTCCAAGCCTCCTTCGTCCTGTACGGTGAACTCTTTGGGGATCCCTTCGATGGCGAGCAGATCGTCTTGCAGCCCATACAGGATGGAATACGGTAACGCGATATGGACCTTCGCAGGGCGCGTGGCGAGTCCGTCCGTGTTGCCTTGCGTGTCGTACACAGTGCACGAGAAGGTTTCTTCGCCGTCGGTCGGCCCTGGAAACGCAAGCAAATTCTGCGTAGCGTTGATAATGGGTTCGCGGCCTTTCCCGGGGGTCGTGCGGAACCATTGGTAGGCGACGGTGCCCACGGGATCTTCGGCCACAACTTCGAGTTGGAGCGCGTTGTCCGTGGTGTATGCATATATATCTTCCGGCTCGCGCGCTATTGCGAAGGGCAATAGCGACAATTGGGCGTAGTCCGAGGCCAACTGCTCGCCCAATGGTTCGGTGATCAGGACACGGTAATAGGTGGCCGTGCTGAGGCTGGCGGTGAGTAAGAGCTTGGCGGCGCTGGGCGCCGATTCGAGTGGAACCCAGGTTCCGGACACCGGGTTGGTGTTCGTCTGCCACTGGTAAACGAGATCGCGCAGGCCTAGAGGGGTGCCTACGGCGAGCAAGAAGGGATCGCCGATACGCGCCGTTAGACTCTGGGGCTGTACGCTGATCGACAATGCGCCCCAGACGTTCACTTCATAGACGCCTGTCATGGCACTGGGGGATGCGGTGCATTCCGACCCGTACCATTCATCCATGACAGTACAACGGAAACGGCCGCCGTCGGGGAAGTCCGCATGGGTGAGGGTCAACGTGTTACCGGAACCGGAAATGGTATAATTGCCGCCACCTGTAAAAGGCGCCCAGTTGAGGGTCGTGGGATCCTGTCGTTCCCATTGATAGCTAAACTCCGACCATCCATATGCGCTTGTATTGCCGCCGTCGGCAACCACGGTGAAAGCAGTAGAGCGGCCCTCGATGATGTCGCTCACGACAGCCTGCGAGGTAATGACGATGGGGATGCTCGCATACGTCACCGTGGCCGGGCCAATGGTCAGGCGGTTCGAGTTGTCCTCGATTTTGCAACGGTACTTGCCCTGCTCGGCTGGGAGTTCGCAAGTGACAGCCCACGAAATCTCGGATTCATTGGCGTCGGGCTCGGTGTAATTCTCCCAAACACCGAAAGCGGTGTTGAACTTTTGCCACTGATAGAGAATGGTGCCAGTGTATGTGCCCTCCTGCACCGACACGGACATACTCACGACGCTGTTCACATACGCCGTCTGGCTCTGGATCGGCGTAGCCACCATGTTTTTGCCCGCGATGACCGCCACCCCGGTCGCTACGGTGGTGGTGAAGAGACTTCCCGACGCCATGCGCCCCGGCACCCCAACGCCTGGTTCGGAGGGAAGCAATCGGTCGCCCAACGATTCGGGATCGTTCGGGTCGCCTACGAAAATCGAGACGCCTTCGAGCATGTCTGGTGAGTTGTTCCAGACGAAGATCTGATCGTAGCCGTCAAAAACGCCCGACAGCCGTTGGAGTTCAACATTAAAATTGCCCGTGTGGAGGACCTCGGCTTCGGTCTGATTCCAGTAGCCGCCTGAGGCGGTGTCGAGGAAACCTTCCGTAGCGGCCATGTGATAGTCGGAGGTCAGCGGATTGCGCAACTCGCCAATAACGGGGTGCGTGGTTGCGATGTCGAATGAGTTGGTGCTCTGGATGGCATCGGGGTTGGTGGTCACGCCTGAATTGATGAGGGCGGGGGAGAAGGACGGGGCGTTGTCGAGCAGCCTCGTCGGATCCATGTTGGTAATACGGCTGAAAAAGCCGTTGCGTCCTGAGGCTGTGGAGCCGGTGACATTGTTGGCCCGCACGGTGGCATCGCTGTTCACGAAAATGAGCGAACCTTGGAGTTTGACCATGCCCGGCAGGCCAATCCCGCCTTGTGCGCCCGTGCCGCCGTTGCCGCCGTTGCCGCCTGCGCCGCCGTTACCGCCTTTACCGCCATTGCCGCCATTGCCGCCTTTGCCGAGCAAGCCCGACATCGAGCCCAACGCATTCCCAATGATTGAAGGAAGAGTGACCGATCCGCCGAGGCCGCCGACGCCACCGTCCTTGCCCGCTACAGCGGCCAATCCTGCCGATCCAGTGCCCCCGGCGACTCCAGTTGCCCCGACAGCCGTCGAAACATCCCATGTCGGTGTGCCTACGATTTGAAGGATGCCGCGCGCCGCCAATACAAACGCGCCGCCGCCCGGTCCGCCGTTGCCGCCGTTGCCGCCGGTAGCGCCATTGCCGCCATTGGCGCCGGTGCCGCCCGATCCGCCGCCGCCACCAAACTCGCCGGCATTGCCCCCGGTACCCGTTGCACCCGCGCCAGCGCCACGAAAGGCACCGCCGCCGTTACCGCCACTGCCGCCGTTCTGGCTACTACCCGACCCGTTTCCTTGGGCGCCGACGCTACCTGCTGCACCGGCCGATCCGCCTGCGCCGCCACCGCCTGATGCGCCGCCGCCGCCGCCCGCGCCGGAGATTTCAGTACACCCAATGATACTCAAGGCTAAATCAAGAGCCCATCCCGGGACTGAACCGCCCGATCCGCCGGTAACGTCCGAACCGCCACCGCCACCGCCACCGCCACCGCCCGAG
>CAIYET010000395.1 GCA_903925285.1 Candidatus Hydrogenedentota bacterium
ATGTCCCCGTTATCCTGATCACCGGGATCGTCTTCGGGATCACGGCCGCGGAAGCCCAGCTTGCGGGCATTTCCGAATACCTTACAAAGCCTGTCGCCCTGCAAACGATGAGCGCCGCCATACGGAACGTGCTCGCGAGATGATAATTCAGCGGGCTGGATTTCGGAAGGCTATGGTGACAGTGGAGGTGTTGCGGAAATACTGGGAAGTTCATATACTGAAGCGTGAGAAGACCCTACCGAAGCTTTAGGAAGGTCTACTGAAGCGTAGAAAGGTCTACCGAAACGTGAGAAAGGTCTACCGAAACGTGAGAAAGGTCTACTGAAGCGTAGAAAGGCCTACTGAAGCGTGAGAAAGGTCTACCGAAGCGTGAGAAAGGTATACCGAAGCGTGAGAAAGGCATACTGAATCGTGAGAAAGGTCTACTGAAGCGTGAGAAGAGGCTACTTAAACCGCATAATGAACGATTTAAGTCGTTCAAATGAAAGGAGATACGGCAATGGCAAGGTTTCCAGTGAGTGAATCTGAGATTGTGATGCTTGGCCAGACCATGACAATCGGGTTGGTGAACAATGTGGCGATTTACCCCGCCCCGCCGGTTACCACGGCGGACCTCGGCACGGTCATGGGCAATTATATCGACGCCAAAAACGTGGCCACGGCGGCACAGGCGGCTGCGGAACAGGCCATAATCGACAAGAACGCGGCGCTCCAGTTGCTGGTGGACGACATGAAGGCCGACCTGCGCTATGCCGAGATCACGGTCAACTATGACGACGCCAAGTTGAAACTGATCGGCTGGGGCGGTCGTTCTGCGGCAACAGCGCTCACGCCGCCCGGCCAGACCCGCGCCCTTGAAGCGCCAAGGCAAGGCGAAGGCTGGATCTTCCTCGACTGGAAAGAGCCGGTGGACGGCGGCGCGGTCGCGGCTTACAAGATACAACGCCGCATGCGCCCCGACGGTCCCTGGACCAACGTCGGCATGGCCGTCGAGAGCGAAATCACGCTCACCAATCAGGAGCGCACCAAGGAATGGGAATACCTCGTCATCGCCGTCAACAAGGCTGGCGAAGGCGCACCGAGCAACACCGTTATGGCGGTGCTGTAAGCTCGTGAACCGCGAATACACCCGAATGAACGCGAATCGATCAAGAATATTCGCGTTCATTCGCGGTCATAATGAGTGAGTTGGAGGAGGTACATAGATGGCGAGCAAGAACAGAAAATCTGGTGACGCGGTTGAACTGCGCCGACAGGCCGAAGAAAAAGCAGCCCAATCGCCGGACAATATGGAAGTCCTGTCGCCCGAAGACATGCAGCGGACGCTCCATGAACTTCGCGTGTATCAGGTCGAGTTGGAGATGCAGAATGAGCAACTGCTCATGGCGCAGACGGAACTGGTTGACTCGCAGGCGCGCTATTTCGACTTGTATGACCTAGCCCCGGCGGGCTATGTCACCGTGAGCGAAAAGGGGCTGATCGTGGAGGCGAACCTAACTGCGGCGACGTTGCTAGGTGTGACGCGGGGCGGGCTGCTGGTCAAAAAGCCGCTCTCCAAGTTCATCTTCGAAGATGATCAGGATGCATATTTTCTGCACCTCATGCGCCTCTTTAAGTCCCGTGAACCGCTGTCGTGCGAACTGCGCTTGGTGAAAAAGGACGGTGCGCTGATCTGGGTGCATCTGGCAATGTCCGTTGCGGAGGGAGATAACGGCGCGCCCGTGTGCCGCATTGTGTTGAGCGACATCACCGAGCTACGGGAGAGTGAGAGGCGGTTTTTGACCGTTATGTACGCATCCGACGATGCCATTCTCCTGATCGACAACAATACGTTTGTCGACTGCAATGAAGCCACCGCACACCTGCTTGGATACGCGAACCGGGAACAGTTCCTGATGACTCACCCCTCGGAGCTGTCACCGCCTGAGCAACCCGATGGCCGAAGCTCGTATGAGAAGGCCAACGAAATGATGCAGATTGCCGTCGAACAAGGCTTCCACCGCTTCGAGTGGGTGCATCGCCGTGCGAATGGCGAAGACTTTTTCGTTGATGTTTCGCTCACGACGATCAGCTATCAAGGCAAGACCCTCATGCACTGCCTATGGCGCGACCTCACCGAGAGCAAACGTGTTGAGAGTGCGGTACGACAGATCAACGACCGCTTGTCGCTCGCCACGCGCGTGGGTGGCGTGGGCATCTTTGACCTCGACTTGGTCAGCAACCGGCTGGTTTGGGATGCTCAGATGTTTAGCGTCTTTGGGGTCGCGCCGGAACAATTCAGTGGCACTTACGAATCATGGGCGGCCGCGGTTCACCCGGACGACCTTGTGCGTACCGAAGAAGAATTCCAGCTTGCCTTACGGGGCGAGCGAGAATTCAATACCGAGTTTCGCGTGGTCTGGCCGGATGGCAGTATCCATTTCGTCCGTGCCCTCGCACTCGTGCAGCGTGACGCCTCCGGGCAACCTGTGCGCATACTCGGCACGAATTGGGATATCACCGCGATCAAACAGACCGAGGAGGCGTTGCGCAAGAGCGAAGCATGGTTAGCCGATATCGTGTACAGCATGGGCGAGTGGGTGTGGGAGACGGACGAGCATGGGGTCTATACCCACTGTTCGCAGAAAGGCTATGAGTTTTTGGATTTGTCTCGCGAGGACGTAATCGGCAAGACGCCGTTCGATG
>CAIYET010000396.1 GCA_903925285.1 Candidatus Hydrogenedentota bacterium
AGGCAAGGATGCCACCCGAGAAACACGATGGCGGAGTAAGCAAGGAATAGCGCAAAGAACATGACAGCGAAGGAAGCCAACAGAACAACTCACGTGGCGGAAGGCGCAACGCTTTCTGCCTTGATCGCGGTCAAGAAGGCCTACGCCAATACGGACGCACCCGTCATGGTTGGCCGGATGCTGCACGACGCCCGTTGGCCGTCACGCCTTGCCGTTCTCGCTTCACCACTCGCAGTTATAGGCGCCATCAAATGGCAAAACGAATTCAGCCTCCAGGCGGCCGCAGTCGTAATTTTCGGATGTTTCTACTGGTTCAAACGTGACGCTTTCAGAACGTACTACACCAGGAAAGAGACCGCGACCTTTCTGGACACATTCACGACCAAAGCGCAGGCCATTCGCTACATTATGTTCCGCGAGAACGTATCAAATACACTGGCAACGGACACGTTCTTGCTAGACCGTCTCCTGCGCCTTTTGGAACAACGGCAACGCGTTCGACGCGCAGGCGTTGTAACACGTCACCCAATCGTTACATCTCTCGTGGCCATCTTTCTCATACTCATGGGAGTCCTGATTTCCAAAGCCGCCGATGCATCAATCCCCGCAACCCTGACTGCCACGTTTCTAGTCGGTATGATGATCCTCATGGCAATGCAACTCGGTATAATCTGGCGGACCGGTGAGTACCGCGACGAGGAACTCAGCGAATTCGTTCTGTGGCTTTGGGCCGAAGCGACTGAGTCATCCACCCCGCCACCCGCCAACACGCAAAGTAATCCAACCTGAAGAGCCGCCAAGCCAAAAGGGTCCAAAGAAATGCCAACCCTGAACGAATATGTCCTGGCATTGACAACCGACCGCAGATTCACTGTCGAATCTTCTCCTCAACTCATAGCAGACGTTAAGAAGGCGCAAGCGAAGCGCATCGTTGACCTAGCAAAACGGAAGAAGTTACCCCCACCCACAAAGCCAATCTCACGGGCCGCACCGTACGCACCAACGAAAGAAATCGTCATTAAACCAATCACGCTCTTGCACGTGATCGGAAGAGCAACGACACCACCAATACCCAACCTGGTTGAACTCAGCGCCACGTGGACCATAGTGCGGTACATATGGGCCTTTGCCCTTTCAACAAGTAAAGGCACAGCGAACCTGCGATTGAGCGATCACGCACGGCGTATTGACTTCCACCAGAAGGCACTTCTGTCCGACCAGATGGGGGTCGGTTTCGCGTGCTACTTAATGGCGCGAGATTACCAAATGACCGCCCCAGTCGACGTTGATGTTGCCCTGAAACAACTGCACTGGAGCTTCCGAAAACAACTTGCCAGGAGCCCAGATTACCTCTTCAGTGCGCACCCATCAGGACCAACGTTCATCGTGGAGTGCAAAGGAACGCAAACAACGAGGGCAGGAAGCATTTGGCAGATCCGAAGCGGAACAGAACAGATTCCATCAATAGTCTTCACAGACGGGCGAACGTCCACGGGACTCATATTCGCTACATGCCTGAAACAGAAAGAAACGACCGTCTATGTTGTAGATCCACCAGCCGGGCCAAATGAACAGAAAGTAGATGATAGGACAATAGACAACCCGCCTGCAGAATGGATCATAAGAAACGACGAAGAGTTTATGAAAGACGTGCGCCGCCTCGCTAGCGCGAAAACACTATCTTTTGCCGGCGCAACAGCGGATGCAGCCTCTCTGGCACCGAGAAACCTTGCAGAAGAGTACTTACAAGCGATTCCAAGACCGGTACAGGAAACGGTCGCAAACACACATGGCACATTCAAAGGAATCCGAGAGACGGTGGAACCATCGGACGGCATTCGCCTTTCCGTCTATCGCGGCCTGCAGAAGGATCGACATGATGAGATTCTCGATGAAGTGAACGCAAAGCAAAAGGATCAATTGGAACAAAACGACATCGCCAATGATACAATAGCCTCGCAAACCCCCGGTGCCGCCGTGACCACAGAGAAGACAAAAAAAGGGATCGAAATTTCGTCCGTTGCCGGCGACGGGACAATTCTCTCCATTACACTTTCAAAGTCATAACTGGAAGACCAACCATGCCACTGTCATTACATGACTGCCTCACATCAACTACGTCAGTTGCCTCGGTTCTGGCCGCCATCTTATCGGCTTGGTGCGCATGGCTCAGTTACACGCTGTCCAAAAGACTAAGAGACGAACTGAAGTCCGATGAGTGAGGGGCTCCCCAATCGTTGGACAGCGAAACGGCTCTGCTAAGAGGTAAAACCGGCCCTGCTTTTTGCACT
>CAIYET010000397.1 GCA_903925285.1 Candidatus Hydrogenedentota bacterium
AGGCAGTGCGCCTACAGCCTTAAGTCTAAAGCCTAAAGCCTCATCAGCCTTCGGCCTTCCTTCAGCCTTATTCGAGTATTGCCTACGTGTCGGCCAAGAGACGCCTGACCTCGGCCCGGAGATCTTCCATGGGAACGGGTTTCACGAGTGTACTGGTCGCACCGAAAGCTTTCGCGATTTCGAGGTACGTGAACGAATTCCGTATACCGCCGTCTGAGATGGCGAGTATTTTGAGTTCTGGACGCATCCGCAGCAGTTCCTGAATCGTTTCGAGGCCTTCCTTTTCCGGCATGACAATGTCGGTCATGACCAGATCGAACGCGTGCTCTTGAAACAGGCGGAGTCCGACTGCGCCGTCTTCGGCGGTATGGACCTCATAGCCCTCACGTTCGAGCACCGTGCGGTATAGATTTCGAATGTTCTCTTCGTCGTCAATCACCAGGATACGTGACATGGGTGCAACTCCTATAACTTCGTTTCGTAGACCCGATGGGCTTGGAGCCTTTGAAAAAGCATTCGGCCTGCGCGACAATCCACAACCAATTTTTCACAAGCGTTTACACCTTTTGCGCCAAATCGAGGGCGAGTCCCGGAATGCGACCGAGCGGGACGACGTGATCGACGCCACCGCGTGCAATAGCTTCTTTGGGCATACCGAACACGACGCAGGAGGCCTCGTCTTGAGCAATCGTGGCCGCGCCGTTGTCGTGCATTTCCTTCATGCCGTCGGCGCCGTCCGCGCCCATACCGGTCATAATGACGCCAACGGCATTGCGCCCGGCGTAACGGGCGACGGATTTGAACAGGACGTCGACGGAGGGGCGGTGCCGGGTGACGAGGGGGCCGCTTTTGACCTCGACGAAGTAGGCGGCTCCCGACCGGCGCAGCAGCATGTGGTAGTTACCTGGCGCAATGAGTGCTTTGCCGGGCAAGACGGTATCGCCATTCTTTGCCTCGCACACTTCTATCGCACACAGGGTGTTAAGCCGGTCGGCGAATGCGCGGGTGAAATGCTCGGGCATGTGTTGCACCACGAGGAGGCCGGGAGCGTTTTGGGGCAGCATGGAGAGCACCCGGGCGAGGGCCTCGGTGCCGCCGGTCGAGGCCCCGACGGCCACAATCCGGTGGGTGGTTTTAGTAAGGGCCAGGCGGTTGACCGGCGCCTGAAAAAGCTTGTGATCGGGTTCGCGCGAGCACACGTCGGTTCGGGCGGCCGCTTTGATTTTGTCGATAAGGTCGACGGACATGTCCCCGACGGCATACGCGGCGCCGGGTTTGCACATCACGTCGACGGCTCCCGCCTCGATGGCTTCGAGGGCGAGTTCACCGCTTGCGGGCGTAAGCGAGGACACGATGATGACTGGGATCGGATAGTGCCGCATCAGCTTTCGCAAGAAGGTGATTCCATCCATGCGGGGCATTTCGATGTCCAGGGTGACAACGTCGGGTTTAAGCTGCACGATTTTGTCGCGGGCGATGTAGGGATCCGGGGCCGAGCCGACAACTTCGATATCGGGATCGCGCGCCAGTTCCTGTGCGAACACTTGGCGCACCGTCGCCGAATCGTCCACAATGAGAACGCGTATTCTACGGTTCAGCGTCATGGCATCTCCGTCCCATCCACAGAAGGCTTTTCCCCAGGCTGTAGGCTGTAGGCTGTAGGCTGTAGGAACTGCTTGGATTTCCTACAGCCTACAGCCTCACTTCCTACAGCCTCAACGATGAGCAAACGCAGCAATACGGGCCAGTCTCCGGTCAGGAAACCGACCCAGTCCGGTGACGCCATCGCATCTTTCCAGACGTCTTCCGCAACCGGCGTGATCTCCGGAATCGTCAGGTCGAACACCGGCGTTTCACCCGCCAAGGCTGTGAGCAGATTCCCGCAGGTAATGTTAAGCAGTTCTTTGAGCGCATCCAGGGCGCTCGTGTCGACCTGCGCATCGTCCAGGTCAAGCCCCAGCACGTTCGCGGCCACCTCGCGTGCGAAAGGCTCCGGCGCAGCGAGTACAAGGCGTCCCTGAAACGGACCATCAAAACACATACCGGCATGAAGATAGGGTCCGGGCGTTGACGGCGGGGCGTCCCTATCGAAGTCATCGCTGAAGAGAAAGGCGTAGTCTTCGAGCACACGTACGAAGACCTCTTTCAACACGGCCTGCGGATCGGTTTGCATGGGTTACTCCTTGTCCCGCGGCTTGACACCTGCGGATCCGATGATATCCCCGACTACGGCACGGACGAGTTCGGGCGTAAATGGCTTTCGGATGTACGCACGGACCCCTTGGGCCTTGAGTTGTTCGATGCGGGTCATGCTGCCTTCGGTAGACAGGACAATCACCGGAATCGTCTTGAGCACGTCGTCTTGCTGCATCTGCTGGATCATCTCGACGCCACCCATGACCGGCATGTTGATGTCGGAAAAGATGAGGTCGATCCAATGGTCTTTGAGAATTTCAAGCGCTTCTTTGCCGTTGGCGGCCTTGTACAACTCGCCAACATCGATACCGGAAAGCTCGAACGTTTTCGCGAGAACCGCGTGAACGGTTTCGGAGTCGTCCACCACCAGAATGTTAAGTGCCATGGGTACTTTCTCCTACGCTTATAGGCTTTAGGCTTTAGACTGTAGGCTGTAGGCGCACTGCCTACAGTCTACAGCCTAAAGCCTAAAGCCTCAATTGTGTCATTTCTTCAAGAGTTTCGAGGCCTTCGATCATGTGGCGCACGGTTTGTTCGGCCATGGCGCGGACATAGGTGCGCACACCCCGCCTGGCCTTAAGTTGTTCGATGCGTGGCAAGCTTCCTTTAGTCGACACGACAATGACCGGTATCTTCTTGAGCACATCGTTCTGTCGCATCTGCCGGTTCATCTCCGCGCCACCCATCATCGGCTTATCGATGTCAAAAAAGATGAGGTCGATCCAGTGGTCTTCGAGAATATCGATCGCCTCTTTGCCGTTGGCCGCCCCGTGCAGTTCGCCGACGTCGACATCGGAAATAGCGAGCGTCTTCGCAAGAATCGAGCGAACGGCCTCGGAGTCGTCCACAACCAGAATGTTAAGCGCCATGGAAATCCCTTTCCATACTGATATGTATCAGTTCTTCAAAGGCCTTGAGTCCTTCTATCATCCGGCACACGGTCTTTTCAGCCGCAGCCCGGCAAAACTTCGTCCGGGCCACTGAGGAAGGACAAGGCCTATATTGGAGCCCGTCGATACCGGCGCCGATGCCGCTCTCGATGGCCAACAAATCGGCCAAGTGCACCAAGTCCACCGTCGGCGACGCCTGCGGGGCGGCATCCGGTGCGTGATGGAACTGGACGGCTTCCACGACATCGAGCGGCAGGTTCCAATGTTGCAAGAGCAAGGCCCCGACTTCCGGGTGGCCGATCCCCAACACTTGAAATTCGGCCTCTTCGAAAGAAAGCGTGTCCCTGAGCGCCACTTCAACGATTTTGCCGCCGTCTACCTCGAGGGAAGTGCCCAGGACGATCTTTCCCAGGTCATGCAGCAGACTCGCCGTAAACAGATGAGGGGGCGGTTTCACTCCGAGTTCTTCGGCGAGGCTCTCGGCGCCCAATCCAACGGCAATCGAGTGTTCGAGCAGTTGGCCTGCGGCGAGGTCGTATCCGCGGATCGGCTGCCGGGCCATGGGCGCGGTAAGAGAAACGAGGACAATCTCGAAAAGCCGTTTCGCTCCCAACCGGACAATGGCTTCCTGGAGAGAACCTATCGAGTGAACACCTGCGAAATGCACCGAGTTGGCAAGACGCAGCACGCTCGAGGTCAGACCCGGATCGAGTTCGGCCAACCCCACAATCTCCTGAATCGAGACTTCTGGATCCTTGACCATGGTGAGTAGACGATTCGCAGTGGCGGGGAATGCCGGAATCGCTTGTACCCGGCGTAAAATGGCCTCGCGATAGTCTGCGGGATCCCGCGCCAAAGGAGGCTCCGCGTCGATGTTTGTATGTCGATCCTTCATGCGAGTTCCCTCTCCTGGCCTTGCGACTTGATCGTCGTCCGCCCCGTATCCATGTAGAGATACAGAGTCCGCGGGATAGTGTTTCCCGTCTCTTCCGCCGCGATGAGGATGTTGTTTTTCCACAGGACCTTGCGGAGCACGACGCAGTTGCGTTCTCCGATATTGAATACGCCACTCTCGTCGAGCAACTTGGCGGCCCCCGCCACTCGCGCAATCAGCCGTCGCTTCTGGGCGCCGAGATCCAATACGCCCTGTATCAAATGGACTACCCCGGTGTCGATGAACATCCCCGGGGTCTCGACCGCCTTTACCGGGTCGATTCGCGACAAGGGCAACATGCAGTGGACCATCCCGCCCACCTGCGCGTCCGGGTCGTACAACGTAAGCCCGATACACGATCCCAGCGAGTACGTGACCAGCACGTCCTCCATCCGGTTCGAGAAGAGCATCTCCGATATGCCTACCGTATATTGCATGTCCACCTCGCCTAGGAGTTAGGAATTAGAATGGCGCTGCCGCCTGCGTTCGTTCTAACTCCTAACTCCTAACTCCTTCAGGCTTTTGGCAATGAATCCAAAATCCAAAATCCAAAATCTAAAATCACCCGCTACTCCTTTAGATAGACCGAAGGTTGAACTGTCTTGAATGAGCCAAGCATGCCCGTCAGGCTCTCCGCGTGGCCCACCAGCAGATAGCCGCCCGGCTTGAGCAGTCGGTGAATCTCGTCGAGCAGTTGCGTGCGCACCGCATTGTCAAAGTAGATCATCACGTTACGGCACAAAACTATATCGAATGGCCCTTGCATCGGAAAGGGCGGTTGCGAAAGATTGAGGCGGTGGAAAACGATCATCTGGCGCAACTTAGGCTTGACCACATGGCGCGTGTCCCCATTCGCACGTTCGAGATCAAAGTACCGGTCCCGCAACGCCTTCGGCACGCCCTCCAGCTTATCCGGACTATATCGGCCTTCCTGACACTTTTGCAGCACCTGGGTCGAGATATCCGTGGCGAGGATCTTCACGTCCGCCCCGGCCCCCGCCAGCGCCTCTTGAATCGTGATGGCCAGCGAGTACGGCTCTTCGCCCGTCGAACTCGCCGCCGACCAGAATCGAAACCGCGACTGTCCGGCGGCCCGCCACATGGCCACCTCCCGTTTTACAAGCTCGAAGTGCTCAGGCTCGCGGAAGAAGCTCGTCACATTCGTCGAAATCGCATCGATGAGGTGTACGACCTCCTCGCCTGTCGCGTCCGCCATCACATACCTTAGATACTCGCGGTGCTCCGTCATATCGAGGGCACGCATCCGTTTACCGATCCGCGTCGAAACCAGGGATTCTTTGCCCGGGCCTAGCGTGATGCCACTCGTCTCGTAAACAAGCTCTCTGAACTTCCTGAACGTTGCAGCATCCATGGTTCCGTCATCCTTTTCCGGTAGGAGTTAGGAGTTAGGAGTTAGAATGGCGCTGCCGCCTGCGTTCATTCTAACTCCTAACTCCTAACTCCTAACTCCTAACTCCTTCAGACTTCATTTCGCCGCCACCTTCGCCAGCGCATCCTGGATCTTCGCCACGATCGTACCCGGCTCGAACGGCTTGATGATGTAGTTAGTGGCCCCGGCCTTAATCGCGTCGATAATGCGGCTTTTTTCAGCTTCCGTGGTCACCATGATGATCGGCATGGTCTTGCCCAAAGCGCGAATGCCGCGCACCGCATCGATACCAAGCATATTGGGCATGTTCCAGTCCATCAGCACCAAACCGTAATCGTTCTTGCCTGCCGCCGCCACTGCTTCAGCGCCGTCAGCCGCCTGATCCACATCTGTGATTTCCGCACGCGACAACGCGCCTATCAACACTTTACGCATCACCGCCGAATCGTCCACAACAAGAACCTTCATCACCCATCTCCCTTCTTCTCTTCCATCTTAAACGTCACCCGCATCACAAAAGGCCCAAGGTCCGCATCAAACGGTACCTCCAACCAGATGCTTTTCGTCGGATAATCCACGCAGAAATTGTTCCCACGCACCACGGTCGGTAAACTCAGATCGATCGGCGGGCCATTCCCAATCTTGAGCCGCGCCTTCGCGCCGCCCGCCACGATGTTCACCACCTCCGCGATCGCATCCGAAACCGTGTCATCCATTATGCGCAGGTCCGAACCCAGCAACCGGTTCACAATGTTCAGCGCCGTCTTAACCGGAAACGCCATGGTCACCATACCCCGCGCTGGTCCACTCAACCCGATCAGCGCTACGATATCGTGCGAGGCGCCGTCACCCCGCGCGATCGCCACATTGCCTCGCGATGCTTTCGAGTTCAGCATGGTAGAAAACAGCTCGTGGACACTTTCGATAAATGGATTGATGTATTCGACTTTCACTGTGGTCTCTCCTTATAGTAAGGCTTTAGGCTTTAGGCTTTAGGCCTAAGGCCTAAA
>CAIYET010000398.1 GCA_903925285.1 Candidatus Hydrogenedentota bacterium
CGGTCTCGACAGCCGCACCGCCGATATCATTCAAGGCCGCGTCTATCTGTCCATGGAGCGCAACGACGACGCGGAAAAGGTCCTGCTCGCCGCGCTCGAAAAGTACGGTTCGGACCCGGCCATCCATTATGCGCTGGCGATCGTATACGACAACCTCAAACGCCTCCCGGACACGGAGAATCAACTGAAAAAGTGCCTCAAGGTCCGGCCGGACGACCCGGAAGTACTGAATTTTCTCGGCTATCTGTATGCCGACCACAACATCAAACTCGATGAGGCCGAGCGGTTGCTCAAGCATGCCGTCGATCTCGCCCCGAACAACGGATACTACCTCGACAGCCTCGCCTGGGTATATTACCGGCGCGGCCAGGCCGACAAGGCTATCGAACTGATCCGCAAGGCCATTCTGTTGATGGACAGCGACGACGCGGAACTTCGCCAGCACCTCGGCGACGCCTATCTGCTCAAGGGCGACAAAGAAAAAGCCGCGATCGAGTGGAAACACGCCGAGCAACTCAATCCGAAACTGCCGGGCCTGCGCGAGAAGATCGACCCGTATCGAAAATGAGACGCCGGTGTTTTCCGGCAATGTGTATTCCGTGTGCAACGCGCACGTTGCGACAACGAAAGGATAACGCTATGAACAGACACCGGTACACGATTCTTTTTCTGGGACTTTGCATGCTGCTGGCCGCATGGCCGGCGTTGTCCCAGACCAACGCGAACATGGAAACCTCCGCTACGGCCAATCGCAGCGAGGCAGTTCTCAGTTCGACCAACGAGAGCCTTGGCGAACGTACGCTTCCCGCGGACCATTGGCTCGTCGGTACCAGCGAAGTCAAGGACATGCTTCCGGCCCTCATCGCGCCGGAGGCCCCGCGCAAGCTGCTCGCCGAATATGGCCCGGCCTACCTCGAACAGATCGGCGGTACGCGCGTCCTGCACCTCAAAGGATCCCATCATGATATGGGATTCCAGCACGGCACGTTGCTCAAGGACGAAATCCTTGTCGGCGCGAAACTCATCCAAACCGTCGGCGCCGTCACGTGGGATAAAAACTTCAAGACGAGCAGCCGCGAGGCATGGCAGCGGACGAGTCCGTTCATCCCGCAGAAATTCAAGGACGAGATCGCCGGGATGGCCGAGGCAACGGGCCTGCCCCTCGAAGAAGTGCAAGACTTCACGATCTTTCCCGAACTGTTCCATTGCAGCGGATTCGCGGTGTGGGGCAAGGCCTCGGCGGACGGCACGCTCCTGCACGGGCGGGTGCTCGATTATATGCGCGAGGTGGGCATGGATCGCTGGGCGCTTCTTATTATCCAGGAACCCGAAGGCGCGAATGCCTTCGTCAACGTCGGCTACTCCGGCACGATCGGCAGCGTGACCGGCATGAACGTGAAACGCGTCGGCATCGGCGAGATGGGCGGCGGCGGGGCTGAAAAATGGGACGGCATGCCCATGACGCTGCTCGTGCGCGAATGCCTCGAAACCGGCAACTCGCTCGAAGAAGTCCAGCAGATCATGTCAAACACGCCGCGCACCTGCGAGTACTACTACGTCGTCAGCGACTCGAAAGCGGAAGGCGGGCGCGGGTCCGCCGTGGGCGTAGCGGCGTGGCCGGATAAAATCCAGTTCATCCATCCGAACGAATTCCACGAGTTGCTGCCGCGTCCGCTCGAAGACGCCGTGATGCTTTCCGCCGGCGACCGTTACCAGTGCCTCGTCAATCGCGTCGCGAAGATGTACGGCAAGATCAACGTGCAGGTGGCGCTCGACATTATGGCGCGCGGCGTGGCGATGTCGAGCAACATGCACGACGCCTTGTTCAAGCCCGAGACGCTCGAACTGTGGGTAACGAACTCGACGCTGCAAGACCCCGCCTGCAATCGACCGTACACGCATTACGATCTCAAGGCGCTTATGGCGGAGAAGCCGGGAAAGTGAACTGAGGTCTAGGATTTCAGATTTCAGATTTCAGATTTCAGATTTCAGATCTGAGATTCGAGATTGCATTGCCGTCGCGGTATCCCTAGAATATGCTGTGAAACGTCTGTTTGATGAACGCAACAACCACGCGAGTACGCGGGCAGGAGAATAATGTCATGGCATTGATCGATTTTGGTGGCGTTAAAGAAGAAGTGGTCATGCGCAAGGAATTCCCGATGGCGAAAGCGCGGAAGGTTCTCAAAAACGAGACCATCGCGATCATCGGATACGGCGTGCAAGGTCCGGCGCAGGGATTGAACATGCGCGACAATGGATTCAACGTGATTGTTGGCCAGTCGAAGGCGTTCAAACGCGATTGGGACCGCGCGGTGAAGGACGGCTGGGTCCCCGGCAAGACCTTGTTCGAGATCGAGGAGGCGGCAAAACGCGCCACGATCATCCAGATGCTCGTGTCGGACGCGGCGCAACGCGCGATCTGGCCGATGATCAAAAAATGCCTCAACTCGGGCGATGCATTGTATTTTTCGCACGGATTCTCGATCGTCTACAAAGAACAAACAAAAGTCATTCCACCGAAGAACGTGGACGTGATCATGGTTGCGCCGAAGGGATCGGGAACTTCCGTGCGCCGGAATTTCTTGTCCGGCGCGGGCATCAATTCGAGCTTTGCCGTATTCCAGGATGCAACGGGGCGCGCGAAAGAGCGCTGCCTGGCCCTCGGCATCGCGGTTGGATCGGGCTACCTTTTCCCGACGACGTTCCAGCAAGAGGTGTTCAGCGACCTGACCGGCGAACGCGGCGTGCTGATGGGCGCCTTGGCCGGGATCATGGAAGCGCAGTACGACGTGTTGCGCGCCAACGGCCATTCCCCGAGCGAAGCGTTCAACGAAACCGTCGAGGAACTGACGCAGAGCCTCATCCGGCTGGTCGACGAAAACGGCATGGACTGGATGTACGCGAACTGTTCGGCGACGGCGCAACGCGGCGCGCTCGACTGGAAACCGAAGTTCAAAAAGGCGACGCTGCCCGTCTTCAAGGAACTGTACAAACGCGTCAAAAGCGGCATCGAGACCAAGCGCGTGCTATCCTCCTGCGGTCGTCCGGATTACCAGGAACAGTTGACCAAGGAACTGCGCGTTATCGGCGAATCCGAAATGTGGCAGGCAGGCAAGGCCTCGCGTGCGTTGCGTCCCAAAGAAGCCGCCAAGGCGATCACCAAACAGACCAAAGGCGTCGCCGGTCGGAAGTCGAACTGACATGGTATAATGGTAGTCGGTAGTCAGTAGAACAGACTTCATACTACTTATTATTTACTACTAAACAAAAAGGCTCGGTTGCATGATCGCGATTCCGTTGACGCAGATAGGTCCATCGGACAACCAGAGCTACGAATATCATTGGACCGGTGAGTATCTCGAAGCGCACCTGTTGTCCGATGTCGGCCATAAACGCAAGAGCAATCAAGATTCGTGCATGCTTTGCGTGCCGCAGGACGACAACTTGGCCCAGCGCCGGGGACTGATGTTTGCCGTGGCCGACGGTATGGGCGGCGCCAACGCCGGCGAGTTCGCAAGCCGCCTGGCGCTCGAAGCGCTCATCGAAGGCTATTATCGAAGCCCGTCGCAGAACCTGCCGGACAGGTTGCGCGATGCGCTCGAAGAGGCGAGTCGGCGGATTTTTGCCGAAGCCGAGCAGAATCCCGACCGGCATGGCATGGGGACGACGCTGTCGGTCTTTGTGATCCATGGCGACTGGGCCTATGCTGCGCAGGTCGGCGACAGCCGCATCTACCTCGTCCGCCCAAAGCACCCCATCGTCCAAGTCACCAACGACCATTCGCTTGTCGCTGAACAAGTCCGCAACGGATACATCAGTCCCGAAGAGGCCCGCACCCATTCGCTCAAAAACCTCATCACGCGGGCCGTCGGCATCCGAGAGACGGTCAAAGTAGATCTGTTTAGTCTCCATATCCAGCAGGGGGACACGTTCCTGATCTGTTCCGACGGGCTGTGCAACCTCGTGAAGGATGATGAAATCAAGCAAGCGCTGGAAAATGAAAGCCTGCAAAGCGCCGCGCGCGTCTTGGTTGGGCGCGCACTCCATGAAGGCGGCTCCGACAACATTACGACCGCGATCGTGCGCGTAACCGCAGTCCCTCCCGCGCGGACATTCGAATCCGGCGCCGAACCCGTCGAAGTGCCCAAACCGGGGATCATGAGCCGCCTCGGACGCCTGCTAACCGGCGGCTGACGCACTCCCGGCTCCACACTGGATTCAGCTTGACACAAGGACGGATACGGGCAATAATGGAAGTGGACGGATGTTGGAATGGTGTAATGTGTCCCGGCTTCGGACACAATGCCGAAGCGTGGAACGCAAACTGGGAGAACGGGCTATGTTTGGCATAAGAACTCGCGGTGTGGCGTGTGGACTGCTCTTTTTGCTCTTAATCCTCGGACTGCTGTGGACGGTAAACGCTCCGGCAGCGGAAAAGGCCGACAATACGATCCCGCGCATTCTCTTAGTAGGCGATAGCTGGCCCGCGTTCATGTCGTCGGGTATATCAGGTGCGTTCTGGCAGTACGACCACGGCAGTGCCTTCCGTGACATTCTGCCTGAGATGGGGTACGGACAATGGTCGGACATTGGCGATACCGCCGTGGCGGGTTCGATGATCACCCAATGGTCCACCAACGAGCCCACGGGGACGCCGTTCGGCATCATCGGCAAGCTCGAGTGGATCCGCCGTGAATTGATGGCGCATCCAACCATCGATATCGTGCATCTGGGCTTGGGCGGCAACGACTATATCCGCGGCGACTTCCAGCAGTTCGTCTACTATACTCTGGACGAGATCTATATTCCGTTCGAGTGGCAGACAATTTCGTTCGACGCCACGACGACGAGCGGCACGTTCAGGTTGATATTCCAGGGGCAGACGACGGCTCCAATTGCCTTCGGCGCCACGTCGGCCGTCGTGCAGAGCGCACTCGAAGCGTTGCCTAACATCGGCGTCGGCAACATCAAGGTCGAGGACGCACGCGGTTTGCCCACGTACTTCTGCGCGTTCCAAGGCATCCTCGCGAACACGGCCGTTCCGATGATGACGGCCGACAGTTCCGCACTGACGGGCGGCGCCGTGACGGTGAACGGCGTCCTTTTCGATCACGGCTGGAAAGAGACATGGGGAACGGAATCTCCCGCAGAATATGCCTTTGCATATGCCATCGCCGCTCAACTGCAGATCATCGTCGAGTACACCCTCGATTCGCGGCCCGATGTCCGCGTGGTACTCACCGATTATGATTACCTGGACGCACAGATCGCCGGCGCCGACGTCCTCGCGGTGAACACGAACTTGGCCAACTCCGGCCACATCAAGCTCGAATTGATGAACACCATCATAGCCAAGACGCAATACGCCCACCGCTGTTTCTTCCTGAACACCTACGGGCTGATGCAATGGTGGTTCGGTTATCCGTGCAATTTCGAGTTGACCAGCGTGGCCCCAAACGAGGTGCGCAAGCAAACCACTCTGCCGGAGGAGCAGTATTATGGTCCGCAAGGGACGCCGGGAACTATGGGAACCATTTCCTTACCTGGAAACTATATTGGCGAAGGCAATCCGAATAATTACGTGCCGTGGACCGGCGGCGACTTGAACTATGCGGGACCCGCGATCTCGATCTTGTACAATTTTGGCAAATCGGCGAACGACCCACAATGGGCCCGGGAACTGGCGGCCAAAGGCAACAACATCCATCTCCACAAAGAGGGCTACAAGGTGTTTGCGCGCTTTGCCGTCGAGACCTACTACGGCGCCTGGCTCGACCTGCCAAAGGTACTGTCCGTCAAGCCGCTGACTTCTCCGTTGACGAAGGCTGAGGCAATCGAGTTCGAGGTGACCTTTAGTGAGGCCGTGCATGGCGTCGACATCTCCGACTTCAGCTTGTTGACGGCCAACGGCGATGCCTCCATCGAAGACGTCAACCCCACCAAAGACGCTTCGACGTACATTGTCACGGTGAATCTCGGGACCACTTTCGGGACCATCGGCCTGGCCGTAAACGACAACGGGTCGATCACCGCCATCGATGACGGTAGCCCCCTGGCCGGCGACGTCGACGGCTCTTTTATCTACGGAGAAAAATTCACCCGGGCCACCTTGCCGGTGGCTGCATGGCCTTCGGCCTTCGCGCTCCTGTTCGCAGCCCTCTGGGCTATCCGGCGCACCTACTCGGACGCCCGGCAGTAAGTAGTCAGTAGTAAGTAGCATACCGCTGGTTAGTGGTATTGTGCAGGCGTTTGGAAAAAGGATTGCGAGGACATTTCGATGATTGAAAAAATGGCCAAGGACAGGGAAGACGAATACTTCGCGCGACAGGAGTTCGAGCGCAGGAAGAAACTCGCCATCGAGCATGAGGCCACGATGAAGAAGAAAGAATTGGAAGCCCTGAAGAAGCTCCATTGGATGTGCTGTCCCAAAGACGGCATGGAATTGGTCGAGATCGAATTCATGGGCGTCCAAGTCGACAAGTGTACCCACTGTGGCGGTATTTTCCTGGACGCGGGCGAACTGGACCAACTGTTCGATAAGGCGAAGAATCAAGGGCGCGTTTTCGCAAAGATCCTGGGGGCTTTTCGTTGAGCGCTCCCAAAGCGCGTCAACCACGCCAAATTCGCACGGACAGTTGCATCGGAGCTTTGCAGCCGGGTACCATTCATGCGAAGGTTGAGGCGTCCAATGAACATTCTCGGCATATCCGCCTTTTATCACGATAGCGCGGCCTGTCTTGTCCGCGACGGCGACATTGTCGCCGCCGCGCAGGAGGAGCGTTTCTCGCGCAAGAAACACGATCCGCGCTTCCCGGAGCTTGCCGCCGCATATTGCCTTCAAGAAGGCAATATCGCAATCGAGGACATCGATTACGTCGTCTTCTACGACAAGCCGTTCGTGAAATTCGAGCGCCTGTTGACGACGTACCTGGCTATCGCACCGCGCGGCCTGACGTCGTTC
>CAIYET010000399.1 GCA_903925285.1 Candidatus Hydrogenedentota bacterium
CCTTCATCCTTCATCCTTCATCCTTCATCCTTCATCCTTCATCCTTCATCCTTCATCCTTCATCCTTCATCCTTCATCCTTCATCCTTCATCCTTCATCCTTCATCCTTCATCCTTCATCCTTCACCCCTTCAACCCCGTCAGCGTGATGCCTTGGATGAAGGTTTTCTGCGTGAGGAAGAAGACAATCACGATGGGGATCGTGATGACGGTGGACATGGCCATCAGGGGCCCCCACATGCTTTCGTGTTGGCTCTGGAATTGTTCGAGGGCGATAGCGAGCGTGTACTGCCGGTCGTCCTGCAAAAAGACGAGCGGATTGAGGAAGTCGCCCCACTCGAAAAGGAACGTGAACAGCGCGGTCGTGGCGAGCGCGGGCTTCGACAGCGGCAGGATGACGCGCCAGAAAATGCCGAACTCGTTGCACCCGTCGATGCGCGCTGCGGCGCTCAGATCTTGCGGAATGCCTAGAAAGAATTGTCGCAAAAGGAAAATGTAGAAGGGAGCGCCGAAAAACGCCGGGACGATCAACGGCGCGAACGTGCCGACCCAGCCGAGCTTGCTGTATACCGCAAACAGGGGAATCAGCGTGACTTGATAGGGCAGCATCATGGTCGCGAGGACGAGCACGAACGCCACCTCGCGGCCTTTCCACGGAATGCGCGCGAAGCTGTAGGCCACGAGCGAACACGACATCACGATGCCCAGCATGCAGAACGTGCAGATGAACAGCGTATTGCGCAGGTTCAGAAAGAAATCCATCTTGCGGAACGCGTCGCTGTAGTTCTGCCAATGCAGCCCGATTTTCTGGCGGACGTCGAACTCTTCGGGCCACAGCGCTTGTTGATGTCCCTCGATTTCCACAATGTGCCGTCCCACTTCGTCCCGTCCGATTTCGACGCCGGAGTGGCCGTCGCGCGTAACGAGTGGCCGCCCCTGTTCGTCAACGATGTCCGTCGTCGGAATCCACTGCGGCGGATGGCCGGGCTTCGGAAAAATACGGCTCTCGGCCTTGAGCGAGGTCGACAGCATCCACGCGAACGGTGCGATGAACAGGATCGACGCGGTCATCAGGACCAGATGCGCTTTCCAATGGATCTTGAGTTTTCGAGCCATGCGTGACGTTTACTCGACTGTGTTTGCCGCCGCTTCCGGATTACCGTAAATAAACCACAAGTTTCGCGCGTAAATGAAAAGGGTCGCGACCATGCCAATGCAGTTGACCCAGTCGCCGCGTTGCGCGAACGCGGTCGATTGGAGTGTCGCGGCCACGAGACTGAGATACCAAAACGCCGGTGGGACGACGCTCTTGCGTTTGAACTCGGTAACGATCCACTGGACCAGAAAACGTGAGAAAAAAAGAGTTTGCCCCACGCCCCAAACGCCGAGCCAGAGCCAGTTTCGCGCCGCCTGCTCGGGCGCGATCGCCTGGTTGACGTGGTATTCCTTGACCCACGTCCACGCCATGAAACCTGTGGCCACGACGACGATGAGCGCGGCCACGGCGTGCGTCGCGAGGTTCAACGTAGCGGTGAGGCGTCCCTTTTCGCGCCAGATATGCACGAGATTACGCGCGTACACGACGATGTTGAAGCACTGGCCGAACGCCGCGCCGGGACTGCGAATAATAACGCTATAGACGAAAATCATGATCGAGCCGGCGCAACTCATGTACCAGAACGCGATGGGGATGACGCTACGCTTCTTCAGTTCCGACGCGATCCACTGCACGTAGAAGCGCCCGTAAAAAACAATAGCGCCAACCGTGCCGAATACGAGCCAGAACGTGCCGGGCGCCACGCTGTGCGCCGCCGCCATCTACTCTTCTCCCTCGACCTGGAACGTCACGTAGCGACGCTTGAGCCACGCCACGCCGATCAGGTCGTAGATGCCGCGCCAAAGCCGGTTGCCGATGCCATATTTCGACACGCCGTGGATACGCGGATGATGGGTCACCTCGCATTCGGCGATGCTGAAGCCTGCGGTGCGCATCATGACGGCAAGAAACCGATGTACTCCGTTGAAAGGGACGACGTGCTCGACGCAACGTCGGCGAAAACCTTTCGACCCGCAACCCGAATCGCGAATCCCGTCGTTCAGAATGGCATCGCGGACCTTGTTGGCCACACGGCTCGACATTTTGCGCACCCAATTGTCGTTGCGCTTGGCGCGATAACCGAACACGCAATCGTACGTCTTAAGCATTTCGAGCATCTTCGGGAAATCGCATGGGTCGTTCTGGAGATCGCCATCGAGGATAAACACATACTCGCCCTTCGCGCGCTGCATCCCCGCGACCAACGCGGCGGATTGCCCGCGATTCTGGACTAGATGAACCGGGCGAATGCGTGGATCCGCCACGTGAAGCCGGTCGATCTCTCGCTGCGTACCGTCGGTGCTGCCGTCGTTCACGAACAGGCATTCATGCTCGTACTCCTGCGAATCTGCGAATACCGCCGCAATCCGCTCCGCCAACGGCGTCACGTTTTCCTCTTCGTTGTAGAACGGCACCACGACCGATACCAATGTCTTCATGCAAACGCCCTCACACCTGCGTGATTGCGGTTAGTATAACCCATTCCGAATGCACGGGCCAAAGAGCGGTGCACTCGCGCGCTGGACTGACCCCGATGGTGGTCCGTATACTTCCGGTTATTCCTTAGAACGTGTTCGAGAAGTTGTCAATGTACGCGAACTTGTGGGGCGGACTGTTAGGCTGCCCTCGCAGGGCCGACCGTTTCCGAGCAGGCTAACAGCCTGCTCTACGGACTTTCCAAACACGCTCTTAGACTTGAGGTGTTCGATGAGCTTGGTACGATTCGAGAATGTGACGAAATCTTTTGGCGGAAGACCGACGCTGGACAGGATCGCCTTTCGCGTGGAGGAAGGCGAGAAGATCGGCCTGATTGGCCGGAACGGCACGGGCAAATCGACGATATTCCGCTTGATCACGGGTGAACTCGAGGCGGACGGTGGGACGGTCGAGCGGATGCGGCGGGCACGTGTGGCGTGTCTGGCGCAGATGCCGGACCTGAGCATGAGCGACACGATTCTCGACACGGCGATGATGCCGTTTCAGGATCTTGTGGCGATGGAGGGAGAACTCGAGACGTTGGAACATCGCATGGCTGCGGGCGACGAGTCGGTCCATGATCGCTATGGCGAACTGCAGGAGGGGTTCTCGGCGCGCGGCGGGTATACGTTTCATACGACGGTGAAGCGTGTGCTTCATGGGCTGGGCTTTCGCGACGACGATTACGGGTTGCCGGTCATGGCGCTGAGCGGCGGACAACGGACGCGTCTTATGCTCGCGCTGATCTTGCTGCAGGACGCGGACCTGCTGCTGCTCGACGAACCGGAGAACCATCTCGATATCGAGGCCCAGGAGTGGCTCGAAACCTTTCTGCTCGAATCGCCGAGGGCGATCGTCATCATCTCGCACGACCGGCGCATGCTCGATCACGTGGTTACGCGAATCGTCGACGTCGAGCGTGGGCAGTTGACGAGTTATTCAGGTAATTATGAATTCTATCGCACCCAGAGGGTATTGACCCGCGAGCAGCAACAGAAGGCGTTCGAGCGCCAACAGACGTTCATCGAAAAGGAACAGAATTGGATCGACCGGTTCCGGTACAAAAATACGAAAGCGGACCAGGTGCAAAGCCGTATTTTGCGGCTCGAAAAACTCGAGCGGCTCGAGGCGCCGCCGCCGGAATCGTCTTCTGCGAAGTTCGCGTTCGGCGAGGTCGTCCGTAGCGGCCACTGGGTTCTCAATGCCGAGAAATTGTCGATGGGCTACGGCGGCGTTCGGCTCTACGGCGGGCTGTCGTTCCAGGTCGGGCGCGGCGAGCGCATCGGGATCATCGGACCCAACGGTTCGGGCAAAACGACGCTGTTGCGCCACCTCGCGGGACGCCTCCCGGAAGGAACGGGAATGGTCACGCTGGGACACAAGGTCCGGTTGGGTTTCTATCAGCAGCATCACGATGACATGAATCGCGCCAATGACATCTTCACCGAGATCCGTTTGTTGCGGCCGGATATGACGCCTGAGCGGGTGCGCAGCTACATGGGACGGTTCCTGTTTACCGGCGACGACATTTTCAAATCGTTGTCGGCGTTGAGCGGCGGCGAATTGAGCCGCGTGGCCATTGCGAAACTAACCCTGGGCGGCGCGAATGTGCTCTTGCTCGATGAACCGACGAACCATCTCGATATCGCGTCGCGCGAGACGATCGAAGGCGCGCTCGGCGATTTCCCCGGCACGCTGCTGCTGGTATCGCACGACCGTCAACTCATCGACCGGCTCGTGAACCGGCTCATTGTCGTCGAGGACGGCGTGGCGTCGGTACACCTCGGCAATTACACGGATTACCGGCGCAAGACCGATGAAGAAAAGCCCGTTGCTGCGCCCAAGCGCGTCGATGGCGCGTTGGCCATCCGCAGGAAGATTTCACCGAAGGACAAGTCCGCCGAACGCGAGAAAAGCAAGCGGCGCAAGCATATGGAGGATGTCGAGCGCGACATCGAATCGATGGAACAAATGGTCGAGGAATTCGAGCAGCGGTTCACGGCGATCGATCCGAACGATTACCAGCGCGCACGCCAACTCAAGGAAGAGTATGACGGCCTCAAGCAGGACTTGCAGGCGCTGTACGACGAATGGGAACAAATCGTCGCGGCGGAAACGGGGCGCTAGGAATTACGGTCTTTGTGGCACTCGCGTAATGTTCCTTGTTCAATTTGTTCAGATCTCATAGGGTCTTCTTTCCGGGTTCGGAGTGGGGGATTTGGCGCCGACATCTTCATGCCAGCGGTGCAACATGTCGCGCAGTTTGTTTGCCTTTTCGGGCTTCTCCAACGCCATGTTGCTCTTTTCGGAGAGGTCGGTTTTCAGGTTGTAGAGTTCGACGCGTTGGTCTTCGAAGAACTCGATGAGTTTCCAATCGCCCACGCGAATCGCCGCGCCCGGCGTGCCGCCCTGGTTCCCGTAATGCGGGTAATGCCAGTACAGTGCTTCGCGTTTGGGCGCGTGCTTTCCCCGCAATAACGGGGCAAAACTCATGCCGTCTACCTGTTGCGCCGACTTCGGTGACAACCCCGCCATGTCGAGCATGGTGGGATAGAAATCCGTGCTGATGACGGGCGTCGCGCACACGCTTCCGGGTTTGGCGACGCGGGGCCACTTGACGATCATCGGCTCGCGAATCCCGCCTTCGTAGAGCCAGCCTTTTCCCGCGCGCAAGGGCAGATTCGAGGTTGGGTGGCCTTCAGAGGTGCTCAGACCGCCGTTGTCGGACATGAAGAAGACGATGGTGTTTTCGGCGATGCCCAATTCGTCCAACGCGCCAAGTACAGCGCCCACGGCTTGATCCATCGCGTCGATCATGGCGGCGTACACGGGATGATTTTGCACAAGACGCACATCACGGTCGCCTTCCTTGCCCCACGCGGGTTCGAGTGGCGCCAACGCCGCCGCCTTCTTTTCGTACTTCGCTTTGAGATCCTCGCGCGCTTGCAGTGGGATGTGTACCGAGTGGAACGACAGATAGGCCAGAAACGATTTGTCGCGGTTGTCGCGAATGAAACGCACCGTTTCCGCTCCCAATCGCCCGGGCAGGTGTTCGCCCTTCGGGCCGTCTTCGAGTTTGGGGTTCTTGTAGGGCGAAAAATAGCCGCCCGGCGGACTGCCGAAACTGTATCCGCCCTTGTTGATGTCGAAACCTTGGTCTTCGGGCAGAAAACCGTCTCCGCCCAAGTGCCATTTGCCCGCGAAGAAGGTCGCGTATCCCGCCTCCTTCAACGCCTCCGCGATAGTCGTCTCCTCGAGTGGCAAATGGTTGAGGTAGTGCGCGGGCAACAACGGTTTGTCCTTCGTCCAATGGTTGCCCATTTTTTCGGGCTGCGGTGCGCCGAAATAATCCGTCGTGCCCAACCGCGCGGGATACTTGCCGGTCATGATGCTCGCGCGTGTGGGACTGCACACCGGGCACGCCGCATATGCGTCCGTGAAACGCACGCCCTCGCGCGCGAGACGGTCGATATTCGGCGTTTCGTAGAACGTGCTGCCAAAACAGCCCACATCGCGCCAACCCAGATCGTCCGCCAGAATGAAGACGAAGTTCGGACGTTTCGGTGTCGCGGCGGTTGCGTCCCACGCCGCGCCCGCCCAATACGCGGCGCCCAACCCCGCAACCTTCAAGAAATCCCTGCGCGTCAACATGACATCCCGCCTCCACGGTTTGCTTGATGCGCTATGCTACCGTCGGCGTTGGGCGGATTCAACGTGGGCGTGGCGGTGGGTGCGGCGAAGCACGGACGACTGCCTTCCAGGAGAGGACAAATCAGCGCGAACATTTCAGACGGAGCGAGTAAGCCGCAGGTATGTTGACTTCTTCAGGGTGGCTGAATATACTTTCAGTGCGTACTTATTCAATATGTGTTACAATTTAGACAAGATTGGAGGTGAAAGAAGTGTCGTTCGTCTTTTCGCCAGAGAGGGCCGCACAGGCGGCTTCATTCTTTGTTAAGCGCTCCCCCGGCAATATGTTGACAAGGGGAAAACTGATCAAGCTTCTATATTTGGCGGATCGCGAAAGTCTTTCCCAACGTGGTTTTCCAATTACCGGAGACGATAGCTACGCCATGCACGACGGACCGGTTCTCACTCAAGTTTATGATCTGATTAAGGGCTCATCTCACAAACCCGATTTTCAAGAGATATGGTCGCGTTTTTTTGAATCGGCGGGATCCAATGTTGTGCTAAAGGCAGACCCAGGCGACACCAAATTGTCCGAGAACGATTTCAGCATCCTGGACGCGGTATTCGCGGAATTTGGACATGTGAATTTTCGCCAATTGAGCAGCTATACGCACTCCCTGGATGAATTCAAAAACTCCTATCGCAACAATACGTCGACCAGAATTACGACGGAGACAATGCTTGATGCTATTGGCCAGAAGGCCGACGCTGAACGAATTGAGCGCACGAAGAAATTTGACCAGAATCAAGCAAACCTCTTCGGGTGCTGAATGTGAATCCGGGAGACGCCTTCAAGGATAGTCCGATTCTCGGCACCCCGCATCTTCATATCGTCGCCGTTCTCATACCCGTTGCACAAGAGGTTCTTGTTGTAAGCGTTACAAGTTACGCCGATGAAAAGGATTCCACTTGCATGCTTGACGTTGGCGACCATCCATTCATCACGCACAAGAGTTGCATTTCCTATCGCCACGCCAAAGTAGTTTCTCTTGGCGCTTTGGAGGGATACTTGAACAAGGGCAGGTTAGTTCTCCAACCGCACGTCTCTCAATCTGTTCTGGAAAGAATAATCGCGGGCCTCAGCATATCCAAGGACGTAGAGTCTGGAGTAAAGGGTTGGCTTCGACGTTATCAGCAGCTCTAGTGCTTTGACCCAATTTCCAAAGAACGTACCAGTGCAGAATGGCAGAAGAACGAACGTAGGACAAGTCGCAACATTCAACGAGAAGGGAGTGAATCATGTACGCATGGCCATGTGTTGTTCTTACTGCAATCCTAGGCTTCATGCTATTGTTCCGTAAGGATATCAGCGGAATCCTCTTACGAATACGGACAATCAGTATACCAAAGATTGCTTCGTTTGCAACAGGTGAAGATCAAATCGCTGAAGCAAGGAAGACAGGAGCCGGCGGCACCTTGCTGGAAGCTCCGGCCAAATCGAACGGAGGCGAGAATACCAAGCGTTCGAACTACGACGAAGCTCAGGAAACCTTTCAGAATCCGATGGTATTGGAGCAGGCACGACTGCTTGAAGGGTACCTCGGTAAGCTGGCGCTGGAATCCAAAGAGCGAGAGCAATTACTTCTGAAGACCCTGGCGACAAGCCAGATCGCGCTTCAGTTTGAAAAGACTTACCGAATTATCTACGGCAGTCAAATCGAGTCGCTCCGGTTTCTTGCCCGCCAATCAGCACCCCTCTTGGAAGTCAACGTTCTCAGTTCCTTCTACGACCAAAGCGTGCTTCGTGGATTGAAGGCAGAGAACTGGACCTTCGACAACTGGCTCGGATTTCTGGAGACATCGCTCTTGGTTCAGCGCCAGGGAATTCTAATAGGGTTGACAGTGCGAGGACGGGAATTTCTCAAGTACCTGATTGACGAGCGGCTTCCTGATAAGGGGTTGTAAGTATTCCCCTTAAGTGCGCGAGGTCTCACTAGTGAGCCGTAGGCGACTACCTTATCAGAACCACGCGGGGTTGAAATCGAGGGCGGTGCGCTCGTTGGCCTTGAGAATAGTTGCCGTGGCGATGGCGTGCGGGAGGACTCGGTTGGCGTAGAAGCGGGCCGTGGCAATTTTGCCTTGATAGAAGTCCTGCTCGTTCGAGCCGGCGTCGAGCGCCTTTTGCGCGGCGACGGCTTGCATGAGCAGTTGCCAGCCCACGGCCAGCCTCGAGAACATTTCGAGGTAGTCGGACGCGTTGCAGACGTACAGCGCCACGTCGCCGGACATGCCGACGCCGGCGAGGTGCATGGTCACGCCGACAACGGCGTCTTGCGTCTCGCGAACCTTTGCGGCGATGTCTTTGAGCGCCTCGATTGCGTCGGCTTCATCGAGCGTGGCGGCCATTTCGCCCATGAGAACGCGCACGGCCTGGCCTGCTTTGAGCGGCACTTTTCGTCCGAGCAGATCGAGGGCTTGAATGCCGTTCGCGCCTTCGTAAATCGAGAAGACCTTGTTGTCGCGAAGCATCTGCGCAACGGGAAATTCCTCGGAGTACCCGACGCCGCCGAAGACTTGCATGGCTGTGCGAATGGCGTCGAATGCGCCGTCGGCGCCGTGGGCCTTGCAACAGGGCGTGAGCAGTTCGAGCAGCAGGTCCGTACGCTCGAATTCGTCGGGGTCGGTGGTCGCTTTGCGTACGTCGGCCTTGCCGGCGCAATAGAGGATCAGGCCGAGGCATCCCTCGACGAATGCCTTCTGCTTGAGCAGCATGAGGCGCACGTCGGGGTGGTTGACGATGGCAATGGGCGGCATTGTGGGATCCTTGCTCGTGATCTCGCGTCCCTGAAGTCGCTCGTTTGCGTATCGCAACGCGCAGTGATACGCCGCCGACGCCTGGCCGACGGCCTGGATGGCCGTGAACACGCGGGCGTGGTTCATGAGTTCGAACATGTACTTGAGGCCCTTGTGCGGTTCGCCGAGCAGCCAGCCGCGGCAATCGTTCTTGTCGCCGAACACGAGCGTGGCCGTGGCTTGGCCCTTGAGGCCCATCTTGTGCTCGATGCCCGTCGTGGCAACGTCGTTAAACGCGCCCGGCGTACCGTCGGGATTCGGGCGGAACTTGGGGACGATGAAGAGGCTGATGCCCTTGACGCCGGGCGGTGCGCCCTCGATGCGCGCCAAGACGGGATGCACGATGTTTTCAGTGATATCGTGATCGCCGGACGAGATGAACCGCTTGGTACCGTTAATCAGGTAATAGTCGCCGTCCGGGGCTTTGACGGCCGTCGTGATGATATCGCCGAGCGACGTGCCGGCGTCTGGTTCCGTCAAGGCCATCGTGCCGGCCCACTCGCCCGAATAGAGCTTGAGCAGATACAGGTCTTTTAGTTCCTGGCTGCCGCAACTTTCGAGGAGACGTCCGGTCCCGCCTGTACCGTTGAGGTACATGCAGGCCGCCGTGTTGCCGCTGTTGAATAGGAACAGCGTAGCGGCGTAGACCGCGAGCGGAAATTGTTGGCCGCCGTTTTCATATGTGGCGTCGGGTGCGAACCAGCCGCCCTCGCGGAACTGACGCCAGATCTCGTGCATGGCTGGCGGCGCGGCGACGTGTTGTCCATCGAAGCGCGCCTCTTCGCGATCCATCGTCTGAAATGCGGGCCAGAAGATCTCATGTGTCATTTGGTATGCGGTTTCGAGCGCAAGCTCGAAGGTTTCCTTGGAATGGTCCGCGTAGTAGGGAAATCGGCAGAGGTTTTCCACATCGAAGACTTCGTATAGCATGAATCGAATGTTGCGCATGTTGACAAGCTGGTCGTCCATGGTCCCGCGTTGCTCCTTATTGTAATTTCTAATTCCTAATTTCTAATTCAGATTCGTTGTGCCACGATCTCTGCAATATCCATTACTTCGACGCTTCGCGCGTCGCCCTTCGCGGCGTCGGTCAGCATCGTGATGCAGAACGGGCACGCTGCGGCAATCCGGCCTGTGCCGTTCGCCGCAAGCTCGTTGAACCGGAGGGCGTTGATCGGTTCGCCGAGATGTTCTTCGAGCCACATCCGCCCGCCGCCCGCGCCGCAGCACAAACCTTTCTCGCGTTCGCGCGTCAACGGAACGAGCCGCTGTCCGGCGGATTCGAGCACGCGGCGCGGCGCATCGTAGATTTCGTTGTATCGGCCCAGATAGCACGAGTCATGATAGGCCGCGAGGGGTGGCGGATTCTCGTTTGCATTCAGTTTCAGGGCGCCGGAGTCAATAAGTTCTTGAATGAACGTCGTGTGATGGATGACGTCGTATGATGCGCCGAACGCGGGATACTCGTTTTTGAACGTGTTGTAGCAATGTGGGCATGTGACGAGTATACGTTTGAAGGTGTGAGACTTAAACGTTTCAATGATTTCCTGCGCGGCTGTTTGGTAGAGGTATTCGTTTCCGAGACGCCGCGCGCTCTCGCAGGTGCAACGTTCCGCGTCGCCGAGAATGGCGAAATCGATGCCCGCCGCCTTGAGAATGCGCACCACCGCTACCGAGATCTTCTTGCAGCGGTCGTCATACGAGCCGCTGCATCCTACCCAGTAGAGGACGTCCGTACTTCCCTTTTCGGCTAGGATGGGCACATCGAGTCCCGCAGCCCACGCCGTGCGGTCGTTGCGCGCGAGGCCCCACGGGTTGCCAGCGGTCTCCATGTTGCGGAACGCCGTCCCGGCGGTTTCGGGAAAATCCGATTCCATGAGGACCAAGTGGCGTCTTAGATCGGTCAGTTTGTCGACGTGCTCGATGGCCATGGGACAATGCTCGATGCACGCGGCGCATGTCGTGCATGCCCAGATCGCGTCGGGCGCAATCGCTCCGCCGACCAGCGCCGGGGTTTCCTGTTTGCGGAGTAATACTCGTGTGTTTTCGAGCAGATGATGCTTCAGATCGACGACGAGTTTTTTGGGACTCAGCGGTTTATTGGAAACGTGCGTGGGACAGAACTCTTGGCACCGGCCGCACTCGATGCAGGCGTAAAGGTCGAGCGTCTGCTTCCACGTGTAGTCCGCGATGCGCGATACGCCGAAAGACGTGGCGGTTTCGTCTTCGAGATCGAGTTTCGTCATTTGCCCGCGCGGGCGGAACCGGCGGAACAGGAGATTGAATGGCCCGGCCACGAGATGGACGTGTTTCGTCGGGATAACGAGCAGCCATACCAGCACAAGATGCATCAACCCGTCGCACCACCACACGACGTGCGCGGTTGCGGCGAGCGGTCCATGCTCGAGTTGCGCAAACCCTCGCGCGAGCCATGCCGCTACGAAATGGAATTGCGGATTAGGGAGTTCGCCGAGTGCGATTTCGGTGGCCTTCGTCGCGAGGTAGGCGGCCATCGCGCCCGCGATGAATGTGAATACCAGGACCGATTCGGGTGAAGGCCGCGTCAGGTTCTCCGGTCGCAAGACGTGACGTCGGAACGCAAGCCCCAGAATTCCGAAGATGATCAAGACTGCGAAGAGGTCCGCCAAGGCAGCGTAGTACAAGGCTAGCCGCGTCGATCCGAACAGGTCGAAACCCGGCAAGAAGGCGCCCACAAAGTGGTCGATCGTGTTGACGGCAAAAACGAAGAAGCCCCAAACGACGAGGAAGTGTAGCGCGCCTGCCCACGGCTTGCGAAAGACGCGACGTTGAAGGAGTACGTCCAAGGCGGCGTCGATGACGCGCCTGCCCAACTCGTTGAGGCGGTCTTCGGGTTCGCGTTTGTCCGCACGAAGCAGGAGTTGCACGAGAACGTACGCACGGTATGCGAAGTAGGCAATCGAGCTTGCTATGATGACTGCGAACAGGGCTTTTTCGGGAAGCGTCAACATGCGGTCACGTTATGATCCCGCACCGCCGGAGACGGCTTTCGTAAAAAGCGGAACCACTTCAAGGAGATCGGCGACGATGCCGTAATCGCAGATCTTGAAGATCGGCGCGTTGGGGTCCTTGTTGATGGCCACGACAATCCGCGAGGTGCGCATGCCGGCCTGATGCTGGATCGCGCCCGATATGCCGCACGCCACGTACAAGTCCGGGCTGACCACTTTGCCGGTCTGGCCGACTTGGTGGTTCGAGGCGATCCACTTGGCGTCGACCGCTGCTCGGCTCGCGCCAAGGGCCGCGCCAAGCACATCGCACAACGCCTGCAACACGGGCCACGCCTCCGGCCCGCCGATGCCGCGTCCGCCGGAGACCACGCGCTTGGCTTCGGTCAGTTCGACCGTGCCGGGGGCAGCCATGACGGCTTCTTTCAGGACGGTGCGAGCGCGCGTGGCCGATACATCGCGCTTTACGAGCGTCGGCAGAGCCGTGCCGTCGCGGACAATCGGCGTGACGTTCGGTCGCAGGGACGCCATGGCGGGCGCATTCGCTACGCGGATGTCTGTGAGCACCTTGCCTGCAAAGATGGGCTTGCGGGCCATCAAGGCGCCGTCCCACCACACCTCGATGCAGTCTTGGATCAACTCGACATCGAGCCGCGCCGCGACCGATGCGCAGAGTTCTTTGCCCAAGGCCGTGGCGGAGCCTAACACGACGGTTGCGCCCAATTCGCGAACCAAGTCCGCGACAATCGAAACGTACGCGTCGTTCGTGTAGCACGCGAGGGCCGTGTCCTCGAAACAGAACACGCGCTTGATGCCCAGACCGGCCAACTCGGCGGCCTGTTCGCCCAGCGACTCGCCGATGTAGACCGCGTCGAGTTCGAGGCCCGCCTCGCTCGCGATCCGGTTGGCGGCCGAGGCCGTTTCCAGCGCGCATGGTTTCAACGAACCGCGTTGTTCGAGTATGGCAAGTACGCTCATGTCAATGTTCCTTTGAGGCTGTAGGAAGTGAGGCTGTAGGCTGTAGGAAGTGCGGGCCTACAGCCTACAGCCTCACTTCCTACAGCCTCGTTCATAGGACTTTTTCCTGTTCGCGCAAGATCCTAACGAGTTCGTGGACCTGCTGGTCGAGGTCTCCCTCGAGGACGCGGCCCAACCGGTTTTGCCGTGGTAACGACGTTGATTCGATTGTCATGCCCGGCGTCAATGCGCCTTCGGGAAGATCGAGACTGCTCAGCGCAACTTCGCGAATCTCTTTTTTCTTGGCCTTCATGATGTTGGGAAGCGTCGGATAGCGCGGGACGTTGATGCCTTTTTGCGTCGTGAACATGGCGGGGAGCGGCGTCTCGTAGACGTAATACCCGCCTTCGATTTCGCGTTGGACGGTGGCGGTCGCTCCGGCCAAGACGAGTTGCGTGATCGTCGACACGTGCGGCCAGCCCAACAATTCGGCGACGCGTTCGGGAACCTGCGAAGCGTCGTCGTCCACCGCCTGCTTACCCGCCAACACAAGGTCCGGCGCCAACTCGCGCAGCACCGCCGCGAGTGCATGCGCAACGCTACGCGGCGTGAGATTGTTTGGGCCAGGGGGGTGTACGACCAATACACCCGAATCGGCCCCCATGGCGAGTCCCGAACGGATCACGTCCTTGGTTTCCGCCGGACCGAGGCTCAGCAACACCACATCCACACCGGACGCGTCCTTGAGTTTCACCGCCTCCTCGACGGCGTGCTCGTCGTACGGACTCATCACGTACTTCAGTCCCGCCAGGTCCACCGACTTGCCATCGTCGGCTACCTTAAAGACCGATGCCGTGTCCGGTACGCGTTTCACGAGAACGACAATTCGCATATCGCCTCCTACGATGGGGATACCATCCGATGGGTGCTAGATTATGCAATTGGTCCAATCTCCTGCAAGTTTTCGCGAGCGCAATCGTGTAGCCATTCCATTGAGCTATCGAACTGACGAAAAAACATGTCGATCTTCCGCGCGTACGAATACGTGTTCTCAACGCCCGTCGCGGCGACAAATGACGCGCCCCGACCAGACGGCCGCACAACGCCTCATTGGGGAAAATCCCGATGACGTGCGTGCGCCGTTTAATCTCTTCCATGATCCGCTCCAGCAGGTTCGTCGTGTACAGCTTGCGCCCCGTTGATTTCCGTATCCGTAGTGGCTATGCTCCTGTCATGAAAATACGCTCGCCTGATGGGAGATCCGGGGGGGGCACATGAGAACACCGGGATTCATGCAATTGACTTGGTCCAGAGAAAAAGAAATCGGCCGTTTAGTGTGGGCGCGTTGCCAGAGATGCTCCGAGGCCGTCTTGATCGCCGCATTGATGCTCATCTGCGCCGTGGGTGGACTGTCTTATCTCCTGGCATACAACAAGTCGCCTTCGTTCCAGATTACCTTGAACGCCGAACATTTCCTACCGTCCATACTGTGGGCTTCAGGCCACGGATTCACTCGTCCCGCGGGAGCGCCTGAAGGAGCGCTCGCCAACTTTCTCCAGGGCGGCCGGGAGGAGTTGTTGCCGAAACAAATTCCGATCGATCTGCCTACCGTAACCGCCGATCCGTTTAGCCGCATGCACTTGTACCTCTTCGGACTGGTTGCGTTGGCATGGCATTTCTTTGGCATCTATTGGGATGTTTTGAAACTAATTTCACTACTTTTTGTGTTATGTACAATACCAATTGTCTATCTGATTTTCCGTTTGGGAATGAACCAAGCATTCAGCGCGGCCGCCACGCTGCTCTTTGCCTTTTCGCCGGGCGTATTGTCCATCACCCCCTTCATTCGCGATTTTGCCCGTGCGCCATTCATCTTGTGCGTGCTGCTCATTCTCGGTTTTCTGCTGAAACGTCCGCCAAGCCTCAAGGCGCTTTCGGTATGGGGGCTGATGCTAGGGCTGGTGCAAGGGGCGGGGCTTGGTTTTCGCCATGACGTAATCATGTGCCTGCTCCCGAGCGTGTTCGTGCTCTTGGGATGCCGGACGGCGTCGGCCAAACGAGTCTGGGTGCGTCTTGGAGCGGCCCGTTGCGCCGCCATTGCGTCGATGTGTGCGGGGTTTGTCTTGGCCGGTTTCCCAATCTTATCCGTGATGCGCCACGAGGGCTCTGACTCCTACCACAATGTCATGATGGGCCTTGCAACGGAAATGAGCGACGTGATCGGCCTTGAACGTGCGTCCTATGAGATGATGCCGATGATGAACGATGGGTACTGCAATCTTGTCGCGCGCAGTTTCATGCAACGCACCCACGGGGCGACGCCAGGCTATCTGACACCGGAATCCGCCCGCGCCAAGCGCGAATGGTTGCGTGAGGCGGTGGAGACGTTTCCGGCGGACTTCGTCACGCGGGCGTATGCCGCCTCGCTGTGGGTACTGCGCGGGCCAAGCCCTGAAACGAACAACGTCCTTTCTGTCCCGTTGCGAGAGGGCCACGGCGCTTGGTTTGTGCCATTTGGCGCCCATATGGAACGCTATGGCCCGTGGTATGTCGCGGCGGCGCTGCTGCTGTTGAGCGCATACGACCTTCGATTGGCTGCAATGGTGTTACTGCTGGGCAGCTATTTCTGTTATACCGCCAGCCTTCAAGCCATGTACCGGCACGTTTTCTACATGAATATATTATCTCTGTGGAGCGCGGGTTTCGTACTCGAACGGAGCGTTTTAGCCGCAAGAAGCGTGATGCAATTGTGTTTACGACGGGCAAGGGATGACGGTTCCTTATCGTGGCGCACTGCTTGTTGGCGGCCCTTGGGAAGAGTTTTGTTTTTTTCCTTGGGGTTGATCGTTTGGATTTTCGTTCCCCTTTATCTGGCGCGCGCCTGGCAGTACCATACGGCGGGAACCGTCAGGGAGCGGCATGCTTCCGCACGTGTGCGGTCTATCGGCACCGAGGCGGTGGCGGCGGGTGACTGGGTGCTGTTCAAGCCAACCGAATGGGGCACGCCCGTGCCACCGGAAGCCTTCCCTGGACTGTTGTTGACACACTATTTAATGGTTGAGTTCGCACCCCGCGACAACAAGGCGCCATGGCCCATCCGCGTGGAATGTTCCGGCAGCGATGTCCCGTATAGCTTTGGTGCGTTCACCGTGCTATGGGTGAACACGCTTGGCCCGACACGTTGTTTTATGCCAGTCTACGAATGGTTTATCGGCCATAGCTTTTTCAAGTTCACAGGCATCGCCGTGCGCAAGGAAAATGCGCCGGACGTGAAGGGACTGTATGAAGTCACCGACTTGACGCCATTCCCGTTGTTGCTAGATCTGATATTGCCGTCCGACCCAGCGGCTTTCCGTCGTTATCTCACATTTTCGGCCAACCCACAAGCATGTAAACGATATCCGCCCAGCCTGCCGGCGCTGGATATGGCGCCCTCGGTTCTTGCTCCGCATTAACGGGCGCATGCTGGCTCAATGCTAGAGCATGAGATAGTGGTTGTCCTTGCGAATCCGTCGGCGCTACCGCAACTCATCCGGGGGTTCTTCCGAAGCGTCTTCGGAACGCAAATCGATCTCGAAGTTCAGCGATTCCACCACAAGGAATGCGGGCCGTCTTCGCGATGCATTCAGGATGCGCCACAGGTATTCTCCAATGATGCCAAGCGAAAGAAGAGTGAGTCCGGACATTACCAAGAGCACAACCATCAGGGAAGCCCATCCGGGAGGAATCTTGTCGCTGGTGAGGCGCAAAATCGTTATGAAGATGGCGTACGCCAGGCCGCACATCATTGCGAAAAATCCCATCACCTCGACAAACCGAATCGGAAGGCGTGAAAACGACACCAGCGAATCGATCAAGAGTCCAACCTTCTTGCGCAATGTCCACCTTGATTTACCGTGGGTTCGGGCTTTCCTTACATAAGAGATACTGGACTTCCGGAAGCCCAGCCACAGTATCTGCGCCGTAAGCGACGTATTCGTCTCGTTAAGACGGGTCAGGGCGTCGATCACGTGACGGTGTATCAAAAAACAATCAAACCCACCCGAAGGAAATTTCGCATCGCTAAGCGTTCGCATAATCCAGTAATAGCCGTTGGCGAGATGGGTTTTCAGGGCTGGCTCCTCGCGGGCATCACGCACGGCAAGCACCACGTAGGCCCCGTCCAAACGGGCTTGTTCCAGCATACGCGCAATAATTTCGGGGGGATCTTGCAGATCGGCGCTCAACATGGCCGCATATCTGCCTCGGCAGGCGCTTAATCCAGCGAGAATCGCCGCGTGCGACCCAAAGTTGCGGGCCAGCCGCAGAACGCGCACGCGGCAGGGATCTTTTTTCGCCAAAGCGCAGAGCACATCGAAAGACCCATCGCCCGAACCGTCATCCACGAAAACAATCTCGAGATCATCCGGCAAAAGGATCGGCTCGAACGTGGCGACGACGGTAGTATAGAGAGACTCCAAACTCTGCTCATTGAAATAAACTGGCACTACTATGGACAGCACAGGGGCACGGGCCGCCGGGCCGGGCAACACGCGATTCACCAATAGATACCTCTCATCTCCGCAGGAGACTCATGTGCCTTCGACAGGCACGCAATATTCGCCATTTATTCTATAACGCAATCCAGACTGCGGGCATACGCCAATCCCATCGGCGATTGCGAGTTTGTTCCCGTAGCGGCTTACAAACCCGACAACACGCGCGGGGCTGTGACAGACCAGCGCGTAATCGGGTACATTTGCAGACACGACCGCACCGGCTCCCACCATCGCATATTCACCGACGGTAAGACCGGCCAATATCGTGGCATTGGCGCCGATACTTGCCCCTTTTCGCACCAACGTTTCTATGGGTTGCTCCAAATACTGCCTGCTTCTGGGATACAGGTCATTCGTAAACGATACGTTGGGTCCGATAAAAACATCATCCTCGCATGTCACGCCCTGCCACAGGTAGACTCCGCACTTGACCGTAACCCGGTCGCCAAGGCAAACGCCCCTTTCAATAAACGTGTGGGCGCAGATATTGCAGTCCCGACCCACCTGACACCCTTCCGTCACGTGGGCAAATGCCCAAATTCGCGTTCCCGGCCCTACCTGGTCTGTTTCGACAATCGCGGCCGGATGAATAAAGACTCCGTCTATTTTAGTCATCATGCTTGACGCACTTTCTCCTGATAATCTTCTGGTGCACGTCTGGCATCCCGGTTCAGCGCGGAATAGCAGGTCTATCGTCCGATGAAAGTCTTTGGGGGAGGGGATGACACCGCTTTCCTGTCACACCAGATCTCTACTCATCATCCGTGAGCCTGATCAGGTCTTCCTTGGCCGGTTCGTCGCCAGGACTGTTAGCCTCCGTTTCGCTCAGCATCGTCAGCTTGCCATAACGATCTGTGGGATGCAAGTTTCTTCCCTGACTTGAGGTTTTTTTTGCGCTTTACTTTTTTGCGATTGTATGTTAGTCTGTAGGTGAAGGTTAGGATGGGGTGTATTATGAACAGACGAATCATGGCAGTACTGCTTCTAGGGTTATTGGCTTGTGCCGGTTGTGCCGCACCGGGCAAGGTTGAGAAAGACGGCCAAGCCTACGGCGTGACCAAGGGTGTATTTCGCGGCCGCTGGTGGAGCTATTATGAGCGGGCGGATTCTTACATCGCCGGCGAGTTCTACAAGGAAGCGGAAGCGGACCTCAAGAAGGCGCTCAGCGGACGCACGGAAGATGCGTGGCAAACGCGCACGTATGGGCTGCATTTCGTCGAGTATTTCCCGAACCGCGAAATGGGAGTGGCCTGTTTCCATCAGGGCAAACTGGATGATGCCGAGAAATACCTGAAGAATTCGCTTGGGCAAGTGGATACCGCGCGTGCGCGCCATTACCTCGATCTGATTACGCGCGAGCGAATCGCGAAGGGCGAGGTCAAGAGCGATACCCCACCCGTAATCGAGACGTCTGTGACGGATGGCGCGGTGATTGCTACAGCCGAAGTCGCGGTCGAGATCAAGGTGGCGGACTCCGTCGGTGTAGCCCAGGTCAATTTGAACGGCAATCCGTTACCCCAGCGCAATAGCTCCGAAGCCATTGCGTTCAAGGAAAAAGTCCCCCTCAAAGAGGGACCGCAGGAAATCAAGGTCGCCGCAGGCAACTTGGGCGACAAAGAGACGACGAAGATCGTCAAGGTCGAGGTGGACTTGAGCGGTCCGACGATCGGCATCTATACGCCTGCCGACGCGATGATCACGGAGTCTGCCATGACGCGGCTCGAAGGGACTTCGGTCGACAAGAACGGCGTCGTGGCCGTGACCGTAGGCGATAAGGCCCTCGCCCAGTCGGCCAAAGGCGAAAAGCGGCTGCCGTTCGCTATGGACCTTCCGCTGCATGACGGCGAGAACACGTTTATCGTCATCGCCAAGGATGTGGTGGGCAATGAGACGCGTTCCGCAGGTAAGGTGTTCAAGGGCAAGCCGAATTCGGTCGCGGCGCGCCTGTGGCTGCTCAAACAGCGTACCCCGAAGCTGATGTATGTGGCGACGGCTGGCAATCTCGGCGCGTTGGCCGAGTTGCTGTTCGGCCAGGACGCGACAACAGCGGCCCCGCTTATGAATATCGCCCTGAAATCGCCTGATCCCGAACGCCCATATCGCCATAGCAGGACGTTGACCGTCTGCGGCGACGCCGTGTCCGCCAGCAAGGTGGCCTCGCTGACCATCAACGGCCAGCCCGTTGCCGAACTTACGGGCGCTCCGAAGGAAAGCTTCAACAAGCGTATCCCGATCGAGGTCAAGGAAGGCGTCACTCAGACGAAGATGGTGGTATCGGTCAAGGCGACGGACGATCAGGGCCATGAGGCCAACAAGGAATTCCAGGTCGCCTTGCAGCCGGTCACCATGGACAAGCCGGAGTCGAAAATGCCCGTTGCCGTGCTCGGGTTCGCGGGACAGAACGTCGACCCTGCCACATCGGAACTCATGCGGATTACCACCGAGAGCAAGCTGCTCGAAGGGAAGCGCTTCCGGGTGATCGACCGCCAACACCTGCAACAGGTGCTGACTGAACAGCAACTGGCGGCGGCATTGGCCAATCCGAAAGACGCGATCAGCCTTGGCAAGCTGACCAACGCGCAGGTGTTCGTGGTGGCGGACGTGTTCGACCGCGACCAGAAGGGCATCGAGATCAAGGCGCGCGCGGTCAGCACCGAAACCTCCGAATTCGTCGGTGGGCCTCTCGACGTGTATATCGACGACAAGGCCGACAAGGCCAAAGTCGATGCAGGTTGCAATGCCTTGGCCGATATGTTTGGGAAGAACTTCCCGCGCTTGTCCGGTGAAGTGACGGCCGTGAAGGAAAAGCCGGATGGCGACGAAATGCTACTCAATTGGACAAAGGAAGATGGCCTCCAGCCGGGCGCGTACCTGTTGATTGTGAAACAGGGCGAACCGTGGGTCGATGAAAAAACGGGAGAGGTTTTGGAACCGGGCGAGACCGTGGAGTTCGGCCGTGCGCGAATCGAAAGCATCTTGACCAACGCATCCAAAGCCAAAGCAATCAAACGGGAAAACGAGAATGTTAAGTTCGAGAAGGGGATGGCGGCTATTACCATGTAGCTTGTTGGCGGTCGGAATACTGCTGGCGACTGGCGCGGAAGCACAGAGGGTTAGTTCGTCGCCCAATTTCGTGGGCAGCGGTGCACGCGCCCTCGGGATGGGCGGTGCATTCATCGCTGTGGCCGACGACGCGACGGCTGCCTCCTGGAACCCAGGCGGTCTGACGCAACTCGAACGCCCCGAGTTTTCGATCGTCTATAGCTGGAAGTGGTTCAACGAGCAATTCGCTGAGACGCAACACATTATACCGGACGGCATGTATAGCGTCGATCTGGATGAACTCAATTACATGAGTTTCGTCTACCCGATCCCGTGGACGCTGGACGGACGCAATCTCGTGCTCAGCCTCAATTACCAAACCAAGTACGATTTCGACCGCTCGCTGAGTTTCAGAGCCCAGAAAGCTACCCGTAACCCCAATAGTATCATACCGTGGACCCATGTATCGGGTTATATCGACTTCGACCAGAAGGGAAGCTTGGCGACGTTGTCGCCCGCCGCCGGCATCGAGATTACCGACAAGCTATCCGTCGGCATGGCCGTGAACATTTGGGACAGTTCGCTCATCGGCGGCAACGAGTGGGAATCGGTTACCAAAAACCGAAATGTGGTGAGTTTGATCGTCCCCGGAGGCGCCACTTCCGGCGCTGGCACCCTAGCCACTTACGAGAAGTACGATAACGTCAGTGGACTCAACTACACGTTCGGCGCGCTCTACAAACCGACCGGACGCTTGAGTATTGGCGCGGTGTATCACACGGCCTATTCGACCGATGTTGACTTTACGCGTTCCGTGGCTACCCGCGGCGGCGTTTTTGGGCGCGAGGAATTCACGCGGCTGCGTATCGACTGGCCAGCGTCCATGGGCCTCGGTGTAGCGTATCGCTTCGCGAAGGACAAGCTGACCCTCTCGCTCGACGTGACCCGCCGGAACTGGGACTCGTTTGTTAAGACCTTCCCAACGGGCGAGCGGCTGTCGCCGCTCACGGATTCTGACAAAAGCGTCAGCCCCGCTCAATCCACGTATGCGGTCAGGCTGGGCGGCGAATACGTCTTCTTTAATGCCGACAAGGCCCGGCAAAAAATCCTGCCGAGTCTGCGCGCGGGCATCTTCTGGGATCCCCAACCCGCCACAGGACGTAGCATTACCGAATCCGGCAGCATTACGTCCGCTGACGGCGATCCGGACAACTTCTACGGTTTTGCGGTTGGCGTCGGCGTCCTCATGTACAACCGCGTCAATGTCGACCTCGCCTACGAATACCGCCGAGGCGACAAAGTCCGCCGCGACACGCTCTTCAATGAATCCTTATCAAACCCAACTCTTATATCCGGCTTCTATGAAAACGTCGAACAACACCTCCTCTACCTGTCTACGATAGTCTACTTCTAACACCACAATGCTATGTTTTCTCGCGCGTTGTTTGAGGCAATGCGCATAAATACCATTCTATATCAACTACTATCTCTAGGATAGAGCATTCGACTGCTGGAATCTACCTGTTTTTCTTATCGAGGTTCCGCGCCTTTAGTACGGCTTTATACACGTTGAGGCGGCCATAACCGTAGGTTTGGCTGTATCCCTTCTTGTAACTGCCCGGGGGGCCGATCTTATCGGCGGTTTCGTGGAGGATCCTGCGAATCTGAGCGGGATGCAACGCGGGATTGACGGCACACATGAGGGCGCACGCGCCGGAAACAAGCGCGGCGGAACAGGAAGTTCCTTCGCCGGTCGTTTTTTTGTCGTCCGGTCCGATGGACACGATGTTGCGTCCAGGCGCGACGAGGTCGAGTCCGGGACCTCGGTTGCTGCCGATATTGTAGACGGGGTCACTCCACAGCCGGTCGTCGTCGGTCGCTCCGACGGAGATTACGTGGGGCGAGGAGGCGGGCCAGGCGAGATGTGATTGCTTCTGGTTGCCTGCGCTAACGACGATGACGACACCGGCGTCGACGGCGCGTGCGAATGCATCGTCGAGCAGGGGGCTTGGGCTTGGAAGTGCGAGTCTGCCGGAAATATTGATGACGCGGGCACCGGCGCGTACGGCGAAATCGATGGCCTGCACCCATACGGCGACACCACCTTCTGCCGCCTTGATGGGAAGAATCTGGCAATGCCAGTCGATGCCTGCGATGCCGGCGGTGTTGTTGCCCGTGGCGGCGATAAGCGCGGCAATGGATGTGCCATGCCCTGCGGCGTCGGTGCTATCGGGGGAGTCGTCGACAAAATCGTAGCCGGGAAGAACGCGTCCCTGCAAGTCTTTGATATTGGCGTTGCATCCGGTATCGAGCACGGCGACGGTGACGTCTTGCGAGCCGGTAGTGATGCGCCAGGCGCGCGGTGTTTGTATCTGACGATGATAGTACTGCAAAGGAAATAGCGGGTCGTCCGGTACCAGTGCGTCTTCATCGGCGCGTGCGGCTACGGCCGGTTCGCCGGGTGATTTCCATCCAAAAGCGTCGTAGTCCGGTTCGGCGTAGCGTACGAGCGGCGAGTAATAGAGTCGGGCGACGATATCGTCGAGCCGGTCTTGTTCGCCCGGCATGAGCCGAAGGATGATGAGCATCCAGCGCGAGAAGTCGACGTCGCCGCCTTGCTGCTCGCGCAGCATACGCGCAATGGTGGTTTCTCGCAGGTCGGTATTTTCGGGCAATTCCAGCGCGTCGATTGCGCGCGCGCAGATGCAGTCGAAGGCGCCGTCGCAACCGAGCTTGGCGATTTCACGGGAATCGAACTGGACTAGTACGGGGGCGTCAATCGGTTGTGGTGGCGGGGCATCGCCCTGCGTCGCGCCGTACGCGGCAAGACACAGGAGGACATGCCAGACGGCGTTCATCTTAGCGGGATCCCGCCAGGATCGGGTTGCGTCGGGGCCAGCGACATCCATTCGGACCAGGCGCCCTCAATCCCGCGTTTCCGGTATCGGGCGCGGATTTCGAGGGAAGTGTTTATGTCTTGGGGAGCGTGCTTGTAACGCGGTGCATCCAGCCATGCGGTATCTTCGAGTATCTTGTCGGGTTGTGACTTGTCTCGTACCTGGAACTGGGTCTGGACGGCCTTGGGGTCCGCCAGCGGTCCTTTGGCGCGCGCAATGCATTCAAGGGTGTCCATCTCAGGCCCTTTCGCCTGGGCTTTGCGAATGCGGACGATCGGAACGGACGGTGTGCCGCCCTCCTGTAGGATTCGGGTAGTCGTCCAGACTGTTTCAGGGGCGTTGGGATGCCGTTCGACAACGCGCAATTCGAAGACGCCGCCGTCCTTACCGAGCGCCGCCGAATCGAATGGGATCGGGTTAGCCTCTGGGTGCAGCGGCGCTTCGAGCGCGAGTGCGCGCCACGGTTCGGCCCCGGTAGGCCGCCATTGTACCGCGATGCGATCCTCGGCGAAGGAGGAAGCCTCCCACGGACCGTAGAATTGGAGCGAGAGCGTGGCCGGACCCGGCGGCAAGACCTGCCTCTGCTTCTGTCCCTGCGCGCTGGGTTGCTGGAACTCGGTCTTTCGCGGGGGCGTGGTGAACACGCGCGCGGCGGGATCGCCCAGCAGACTGTATGCGTCGATCGTCTTACGGTCCCTGGGGATGGAATTCCTCAGGAACGCAGGCGTATTCGGGTCCTTCATGGTCTCTTCGCACAACGGCAGATTCTTCTTGAGATACTGCATCATGCCGCCCCAATCGTCTTGTGGGTTCTTGAGAAGATTCTCGACGAAGCGGCGGACGACCTGGTCTTGCTGGTCATCTTCGCCGACGCTCGACGAGGCAATCGCATTGACGCAGCCCCCTTTCGGCGCCGTCATCCAGTCGCGGATGTACACGTCGTAGTCGGCGTGGTAGTAGGCGGCGTTGCATGTGGCGAGCAGCCAGCACGACTCCGGCATCGATGCGGCATGGGACTTGTCGAGCAGTTCTTTGTCGAGTTCCCAAGACTGGGCGTGACCTTGGTATATTACCAAGCGGGAGCCAGCTTTCATCAGGTCGAAAAGCTGCTGGCGCACTTTTTCGGGAGGCTGGCCCTCTGCTTCGAGCAACGCTGCCGGCACTTTGCCGACATACTGGCGCTGATAGGCGGAGAAATCCGCCTTCTTGTTCTGGCCGGCAAAGAGGACGAGGGCATCGCTGGTTTCATGACGTGCGGCCTTCGCGGCCCACGCGCCAAGCTCTTCCTTCGTGCGAACGGGCACGCGTCCCACCTTAACCGTGAGATCGAGCGTGTAGTAGTCGTCCGTTACGGTCAGTTGCTCGACCTGCCGCATCCGCGCCGGAATGCCAGGATGCCAGTCTGGATCTTTGGCGCGACGGTTCAGATGGTCGCGGCAGTCGCGGTTGAAGCCCGCCGCCAGCAATACGTAGGCCGGTTTTGCGCGTTGGAGCATCGTCACGACGCCGTCCGGACCATACATGCCGCCGTTGTAAACGTTCATGACGTCTTCAAAGGCGACACACGCCGGATGCAGTCCATCCGAGGTTTTGCGCTGCAACAATGGGTCGAGCGCCGACAACATCGCACGCAAACCGACGCACACGTAATCTTTGCCGTCGAGATTTGGTTCGGCCAACTGAATCTCAGGTCCGAAGTCCAGCGCACCAAGTTTGTCGGAGAAATAATACAGACGTCCCGCCGCGAGTTGGAATGTCCCCTCCTTGGCATCCACGGCACGCTCCGCGCCGAAATCCGTGATATCCACGGCATAGCGTGCTCCGGGCAGCGCGAGGACGGCGTCCTCTTTTGCCAGCACGACAAGCGAGCCGTCCCGCAGGCGCGGCTGGGCTTCCGTCACGATTTCCACCCAATCCAGGTACTTGATATACACCGCGTCGCCCAACAGTTCGACCGCATTCGCGCCGTCCTTCAACAAAGACGCGGCGAAATCGAGTTCGATGACCCGATAGCCGGGACCTTTCCAGCCGATGTTCTCAGCCAACGCCGTTCCGTTCAATCGCACCGTGAGCGTGTTGTCTTTGTCCGCCACCGCATTCGAGTTCAATGCGATCCGCAACGTGGCCTCTGCGCTCGCGAGGGGCGCATAGACCTGCACATCGACCTTGACCGGATTCGGATGCTGATCGCCGTTTTCGTCTTTGCGCACGCCGATAATGTCGAACGCCTTGGGGAAGTACCAATTCGGCGAGCAATCTTTGAGCGCGTTATGCTGGAATTCCGCGTCTTGCTCGGCTCTGAAGACGGCGGTCAACGCCGGTTTGCCTGCGGCAAAAGCCTGCGCGGTGGGGGGAGGTATCGCGCCCGGCTCGCCTTGAACGTCCAGTTTCCCGGCCCACACAACCGTTTCACCGGTATAGAAATCGTCGACGCCGCGCACGAATACCGCGCCGTCATAGAGCACCGGCAACCGCCGTCCTAGACAGTACGCCGCGTCCTGGTCCCGCGCTGGATCTGGAGCCTTCTTGTATAGGCCCGTCGCATTTACTTTTGCACATCGGGCCACGCCTGTTTGGACCGGCGCTGTGAACGACTGTACCGGCGCCGGGAAAGACGGCGCTTCGATGCGCGGCTCCGAAGCGTGTGCCGCGCCACCTAGTCCTGGTAGAAAAGCACCAAATACGCTACAACACGTTAATACCATGCACGCCAATCTCACCTGCTGCCGCGTCCGCGCGGGTTCGGCCAGACTTCGTGCGGCACATATCTTCCGTCGAAAACGCATAGCATCGACCTCTCTTCATTGGTTGCCAAGATGCATCAGTGTACAAGAGAGCAAAACGTTGTTACAAGATGCTTTTGAGCCGGTCCGCACGGATAGGTATTTGCTTCTTGGATGTATTGAAAAAGATGGGTCATTTCCCAGAAGTACAAGAAAACTTTACAGGGCATAGATCCTATGGCTATCCGTTTCTTGGCCAGTGCGCGGAGTCCTGCTACAATTCCGCCATGCTCTTCAATTCCACGCGGTTCATTGTCTTCTTCGCGGTGGCGGTAACGTGCTACTTTGCGATTCCCCGCCGGTTCCGTTGGTGTTTTCTGCTGGCGGCCAGCTACTATTTCTACGCATGCTGGAAGCCGGGATACGCCGTTCTGATTGTATTTTCGACGTTGGTCGATTACGCGGCGGGTTTGTTGATGGGCGCGACATCCGATACGCGCGTACGGCGTCGCTATCTTATCCTGAGCTTGTGTTCGAACCTTGGCCTGCTGTTCTTCTTCAAGTACTACAACTTTTTCAACGACGCATTGCAACCGATCTTCGCACACATAGGCCTGCATCTACCCGCGAGCCATTTCCTGCTGCCGGTCGGATTGTCGTTCTACACGTTCCAAAGCCTGACATATACCATCGGGGTCTACCGGGGGATCGTCCAGCCGGAACGTCATCTCGGCGTGTTCGCATGCTTTGTGTGTTTTTTTCCGCAACTGGTTGCGGGGCCGATCGAACGCGCGCAGAACCTGATTCCGCAATTTCGCGAGGCGCATACGTTCGACTACGCACGTGTCTCCGACGGGTTGAAACTGATGGCGTGGGGCCTGTTCAAGAAAGTCGTGATCGCCGACCGCATCGCAGTGCTGGTCGATCAGGTGTATAGTCATCCATCGCAGTATCCAGGCGTCGGCGTGACGCTCGCGACGGTCTTTTTCGCGTTTCAGATCTTCTGCGACTTCTCCGGTTACTCGGACATGGCAGTCGGCGCGGCGCAGGTGCTCGGTTTCCGGCTGACGATCAACTTCGGGCGTCCGTATTTCGCGACGTCCGCCGCAGATTTCTGGCGGCGGTGGCACATCTCGCTGTCGACGTGGTTTCGCGATTTCGTTTACATCCCGCTGGGCGGAAATCGGACGGGCGCGCTTCGCTGGACCGCGAACATCGCAACCGTGTTTCTCTTGAGCGGCCTGTGGCACGGCGCGAACTGGACCTTTCCGATCTGGGGCGCCCTGCACGGCGGATACATGATAGCCGGGCGTTTCTTGCGTCCATTCCGCGCCTCGGCCGTGCAAGTCCTGCGTTTGGATCGCGCGCCATGGTTGCTTCGCGCCTTGCAGACGGCGTTCACGTTCGCACTGGTATGTTTCGCATGGATTTTCTTCCGGGCGTCGTCTCTCGACAACGCCATCGAGGTCATAGGAAACCTGTTTCGAGGCTGGGGCGTCATCGCGCAACCCGCGCGGCTTTGGGACACGCTACTGTCGATGGGTCTCGAACGCGATGATTTTCTGATCGCCGTGGCGATGATGGCGGTGGTGGCGGGCGTCCACGTGTTTCAGGAAACGCGCGGGAGCGTACGCGCGGCGTTGTCCCGCCAGCCGGTTTGGGTGCGCTGGAGCGCGTACTCGGCGCTGCTTTGGAGCATTTTCCTATTCGGCGTGTTCCAGCACAAGGAGTTTATTTACTTCACATTTTGAGCGGCGAGATCGGGGCGGCGCAATGCCTCCAAGGAAAGCGCGTCGTCGGGATACAACGCGAGCGTGCGCGTATAGGCGCGCTTGGCCCCGTCCGCATCGCCGGTGCGTTCGAGCGTTTGCGCAAACAGGCGGTTCGCAGCGCGCATTTCGGGAAAGCGTTTCACGAGTTCCGCCGATTCCCGTTTCGCGCGTTCCATGTCGTTGCGATCGAGCAACCATCGCATGAACTGCATGCGCAACACATAATCGTTGCCGTCCAAGAGTAACGCCGCCTCGAAATCGGACGACATCGCCTGACGCGGATCGGACCCGGCTTGCTCGATCAGGCGGGCCGCGAGCGCCTTGAGGGCCTCGTGCGCCGCCACGGCTGCGCGTTCGTTGGAAGGAGGTCCACTTTTCGCTTCGGGTTCGACGAGCGACAGCTTGCACGCCGCGCCCAATCCCATACGGCGTTCGCATTCAACTTGAGTGAGTGGCGTCGTTCCTACGCGGCGGCATCCCTCCTCGGCGAGGAACGCGGCCGTATCCGGGAACACCGTTGCCGCCGCAATGTAATTGCCGTCGAATCTGAAATGCAGCGGATCGCAGAAGAGATCGTATCCCGGCGGGACGATCTTGCCGCTGTATTCCCAGAACCCCCGGTCCACGTCCACGAGACGCAGTGTTTTCGACGCGTTTCGGCGTGCGAACGCCAGGATGCGCTTGTTGAAGGAGGTGCGGGGAATAGACGTCGCATCGGCGACCTGCGGTGGTTGGCCATTTTCGAAAGCATTGCGCCCGAGCGTGCAGAGCACGACGCGTGCGTCCACGCGCCGGGCCGAGTTGGCGATCACGCCGAGATTGGCTTCGAAATCGTTGAGCGCAAGACTGTCCGGCGTGTCTTCCCGCGGCCAGATGAGTGGCGGCGCTTGCTCGTGCCTGCGGCTTCTGGCGAGTTGGACCATGCGCAGCCGGTTGAACGCGACCTCGGCGCGAAACAGCGCAGGACGCGGGATGAACGGGAGGATCTTGGAAATGGCCGGGCTGACGAAGGGCGGATTGCTTTCGTTGTTACCCATGTAGAGGAGGACGAGGTCCGGTTCCAACTGAGGGAAGTACGAGGCCAAGACTTGCAGCACGTTCGAGTTCGTTCCGGGCACGGCGGCATTGAGCACTTCGACGCGCGTGTCGGGAAACGCGTCGCGCAACATCTTTTCCAAATAGCGGGGGAAGCCGTAGCCGCCGTACGGGCTGCCGTAGGCGGCCGATTCGCCCAATACGACGATGCGGTACGTCCCGGCCGGTTTTGGATGAACCGCAGCGAACTCGGTTATCTCCCACCCCATGATGAGATTCACCGGCAGCGCGAAGAACTGCTGATGGAACGCCGGGTTCGGTCTGTACGCGGAATCGACGGGAAGCAGATAACGTGTATCAGCCCCATATCCAGCGGCGCGCACGGTGCATTCGACTGCCACAAGCAGCAGCACCGGCGCGATGATCGATATCCATGCGGCCGCGAGTATGCGCCACTTCCAAGAATGCGGCATGCAGGTGCTCATTCGGCTATGCTATCCTTACCCTATGTGATGCCAACGGACCCGGAAATGAAACGCCTATGAACGGCGAACCGAACGAGGCCGGATTCTCCGCCCGCGACGGGCTTCTCCTCGCGGCGGCGGTCGCGTTGGCCGTCGCCCTTCGCTGCATTCACTTATCGGATCAGTCGGTCTGGTACGACGAGTATATTACCATTCGATTCGCCGACGCTCACAGTCTCATCGAATGTCTCCGCGAACAACTCAAGTGGGACTGGCATATGGTGCCCGTGTACCACATCCTCGAATACTTCATGGCGCACCTGTTCGGCGGCAGTATACTTGCCGTGCGTGGCCTGTCGGTACTGTTTGCCGCAGGCGCGGCGGCGCTCATCTACCTCATCGGACGCCACCTGTTCGGGACGTGGGCCGGGGCAGTCGCCGCCGCACTTTTTGCGATGTCGCCGTTTCACATCTTCCATGGCCAGGAGATTCGGCCTTATTCGCTGGTCGTGATGCTGGCGATGTTGTCGGTCTACTCCTTCGTGCGCGCCGTGTCCGGCGATGGACGGCGTTGGTGGGCGCTGCACGTCGCGGCCAACGTTCTATTGATGTGGACGCATTTGCTTGCCGCGATCATCCTGGCGCCGATGGGCCTGTTTCTGTTGTTGTTTCGTTTTCGGTCATGGCGCCGCAACGCCTTGTGGGGGGCGGTACACGTCGCGTTTCTCGTGCTGGTCGTGCTGTGGATCCACTCGCTGCAAGGCGGCATGGACAGTCCGAAGGCCACGCCGCCACCCATGCAGGCGCTCTGGCAAGATCTGTTTCATCGAGATGCGGTGTACCTGCATTGGATGTTCGGTTCAATGCCCTTGTCCACCACCCCGGCAGAAATCGGCTCGCTTGTCCACAAAATCCTCATCGTCCAGCCGCGCTACGAGAACGCCTTGACATGGACCTTCGTGGCGGCATGCCTATTCCTGGCAACCGCTTCAGTAGGCTTCAAGTTTCAGCGGCAATCCGAAATCCAAAATCCAAAATCTTTCCAATGGACCGTCCTTCTATTTCTTTTGTTCGCGATACCGAGCCTGCTACTTTTCGCGCTGACGTGGGCGACGCGCCTCGAACTGTTCCAAGTGCGCTTTTCCGTTTACAGTTCGCCTGCGCTGTATCTGATAGCCGGCGGCGCCGTGTCGATGCTGCAAATCCGGCGACGGCGCGTCTCTAATACGGATCTCGGATCTCAGATCTCAGATCTCGGATCTCAAATCTCAGATCTCAAATCTCAAATCTCAGATCTCAAATCAAAGCCTTCAGCCTTCAGCCTCTTCCTACGCGTGCCCGCTGCCGCCGCGATTGTGGGGCTTATGGGCGTGCAGACTATCCTTGGGGTGGAATTGCCGGTTCGCCACGGATATCTCGCCGCCGCCAAGGTGCTCCGCGCCGAAAAACGCCCCGATGAACCGCTCGTTGCGCACAGCCTCTATACGCAATGGCTACTCGCGTACAACCTCGGCAAACCGCCCATTCCAACCATCGAAACGCGCGGATACGACGGGCTTTGCAACACGACGGACGAACTCGTGGGTTCCGGCAAAGCGTTTTGGGTCGTCATGACGGCCGTACCGCCCCACTGCCCATCGCCTCCCGATATGACCGGGCTGGCCGAACACTACGCGGACTACTTAACGCAACATGGCGCTCATTTCGCTTCGCGGCGATTCCTGGGCCAGCAAAACGTCCACGTGTTCCACGTCGAAACGGTGAAGAAGTAGGCTTGCGTATGCCCTGCTTGCTTGTGTGGCGAGTTGCGAAAGGGAAGGCGCTTGTCCTTATACTGTGCGCAGACGCGTGTTTCGTGGAAACCGTTTTGAATACAAAGAAAGGGAATAGCGATGCGTGAGGGACGCGACGTAAGCCGTCGGGGGTTTCTGGCGGCAGGCATGGCAACGGGCGGCGTTTTGATTTCCGGCAAGGGCATGGCGGCAACCAAGTCCAAGCAACGCATCGCGACGTTTCGATGCGACGTGACGCCGCCTTTAGGTACGCCGATCTATTCGGGTTACAAGCCGCTCTCCGTCATCGAGCACCCGCTCCTGGCGAAGGGGATCGTACTCGAAGATCGCGGCAAGCGCTATGTGCTGTGCGCCGTCGACTGGTGCGAACTCAACAACGGCTCGCACACCTTGTTCTGCAAGGCCGTCGCCAAGGCTGTCGGCACGGACCCGGAATTCGTCGCGATACAAACCGTCCATCAGCACACCGCGCCCATGGCCGACGCGGATGCGATGCGCATGGCCGAGCACACCGCCGAACCGCCCGCCTGCACGCCTTCGGCATGGATCGAGGCGATGGGCGCACGGATCGCCGAAGCGGCGGGTAAGGCCGTCGAGGCGCTTGTCCCGTTCAACCAAATCGGTACAACCACTGCGAAGGTCGACCGCGTGGCGTCCAACCGGCGCGTGCCCATCGGCGATGGCAAAATCGCTGTCCGCTACAGTTCGTGCAAAGATCCTAAGTTGTGCGAGCTGCCCGAAGGCCTGATCGACCCGATGCTCAAGACCGTCACTTTCGGCATGGACGGCAAACCGCTCGTCCGGCTGCATTACTATGCGGTGCACCCGCAGAGCTTCTACGGCGATCCGCGAACAAGTTATGACTTCGTAGGCATCGCGCGCGAACGGTTGCAGGAAAAGGAAGGCGTGTTCCAGATCTACTTCACCGGGTGCGCAGGCGACATCGCGGCGGGCAAGTACAACGACGGTACACCGCAGGCCCGCGCGGAACTGGCCAACCGAATCTATGCGGCGATGGAGGCCTCCGTTGCGGCCACACGATTCGCGCGAAGCAAACCCATTCGTTGGAGCCACACGGCACTCGTGATGACCCCGCGCAACGACGGCGAATACGATGAAGCCACAAGTCGCAAAGCCCTCGATGACCCCAAGGCGGCAGTCCTGACCCGGCTCGGCTCGGCCAGCAATCTGGCGTTCCACGCGCGTCAATCCGTCCCAGTCGAACTCAGCGCCCTACATATCGGCCACGTCCACATCGTTCATCTGCCCGGCGAACCGATGATCGAATACCAGTTCTACACGCAAGAACAACGCCCAAAAGATTTTGTGGCCGTCGCGGGTTACGGCGACTGCGGAATGGGCTACATCTGCCTCGAAAAATCCTTCGCAGAAGGCGGCTACGAACCCACCGCCTCGGTCGCAATCCCCGCGACGGAGAAGATCTTTCGCAAAGGTATATGCGATCTGTTCTAGCCGGGCGCTACGGATTTCGGAAGGTCTCGGCTTCATGCATGTTTCTTGCGCAGATGCCGATAGTAGGCATCCCGCTCGCCCTCACTTCGCGGAATGATCCCAGCATACCGCTCGACGTCCGGATGATGCCGACCCGTCGGCGGTTTCACTTGGACAAATTCCACGAGAGTGCCTTCAGGAAGATGCGAAGCATCGTCCAACACGATAACGCCCTTCTCGACGTGTCCTTTCAAATGCGCCATGGCACATATCTCCCTTGCTCGACTGCCAATTAACGGCGGCCCTCATGTTCTCGCGGCTATTCGACGCTTTCCAGGCGGTACGCGCGGTGGCCGAGGCCGATTTCTTCGGCGCACTGGACTTGGAGGTAAGGGTCTTTGCCGTGGATCTGCTCGAACAGGTGGGCGCCTTCGCTGAGCTTCATGGATTCGGGCAGCGAACTACGGATGAAATCTTCCGTCTTCACGAGGTCGAGGCTGGCCTGTTCGACGGCCACGACGTCGGTCGCGGCGAGGATGCCGATATCGGGCACGAGCGCGGGCGTCGAGAATCCCCAGCAGTCGCAGAACGGCGTGATACTGAGCATCACATTGATAAACAGCACGCGATTCGGCTCGAAGGTATCGAGGACCGCCTTCGTCGTGAGCGCCATCCCGCGCTGGAAGTAGTACGTCCCTTTACTGTCGATCTTGATGGCCCCTTTCGGACACGACTCTTCGCAGTGACGGCAGTAGCGGCAATGATGGTCGAACCAGTGCAGGTCGTTCTTGTCGTCGAAGGTGATCGCGTCGGGCGATGGGCAATTCTCGGCGCAGGCGCGGCAGCGGGTACACTTGTCCGGGTCCCACGTGAACTGCTGGCCCTGCAAGCGGTGGAGTTTGCTGCGGCTGTCGCGCGCAACGCAGCCCATCGCGAGGTTCTTGATCGCGGCGCCGAACCCGCTGTTGCCATGGCCCTTGCCGTGGCTCAGGACGATCATCGCGTCGGCATCGACAATATTGCCGCAGAGATCGACGCTCTTCAGGCTGCGATAATTGATTTTGCGCGCGTACGAATATGTGTTCGCAACGCCCGCTGCGGCGATCAATGGCGCGCCCAGCACGTCCTCGGTGTATCCGCGTGCCTTGGCGTTGTGCATCGCGCCCGAACCGTCGGTGATGAACGGTTTGCCGCCCGCCTTCTTGACAGCCGCGACCAGGAGGCGGATAAACAGCGGATGAATCGTCGTGAACCCCATGTCCGAGCCGACGTGAATTTTGATGGCGACCTGTTTGTCGGCGAACATCTTGTCGAGTGGATAGCTCGCAAGCTGTTTCTCGAACTTGACCGGCAACGTGGCATGCCGCCGCAGTTCCTTCACCTTGCTCGATGCAAACGTCACAATCGAGAATTTCTTCGTGGGCATATGATGTCTCCTTATTTGAGAGTACCGTGTTCTCGTCTATTTTGTATTCGTCCGAGTCGTCCTGAGTTTACACAACTCGATGGCGAGATTCACCCATTCTTGAGTTGGTCTCTGAACTTTACGATTGCGAGCGGTTGGTTCGGGCGCGTCGAGTAGAGTATGCTATGGGCATGAGCGCGCCATTGCCGCTAGTATCCGTTGTATTCCCGTGCCTCAATGAGGAAGGCACGATAGGGCGTTGCGTGGACGCCGCGCGCAAGGCCCTCGATGCGGCGGGCATCGAGGCTGAAATCGTTGTCGCGGACAATCGCTCGACGGATGCTTCGCGCCGGATCGCGGAGGAAGCGGGCGCACGTGTGATCGAAGCGTCCGCGCCGGGGTATGGCAGTGCGTTGCGCGCGGGATTGCGCGAGGCACGGGGGCGTTACCTGATTTTCCTTGACGCGGACATGTCATACGACTGCGGCGATATCCCGCGCTATGTCGACGCGTTGCGGGAGGGCGTCGAGTTCGTCATGGGGTCGCGTTTCCGCGGAACGATAGATCCTGGTGCAATGCCGTGGTCGCACCGGCGCTTCGGCACACCGTTGATGACGTTCCTGGCCAACATATTGTTCGGCAGCCACATCACGGACATCAATTGCGGGATGCGCGGCATCGCGCGCGAGGCCTTCGACCGGCTCGAACTGCGGTCGCAAGGCATGGAATTCGCATCTGAAATGGTGATCAAAGCGACGCGGGCCAAACTGCGTATTTGCGAAATCCCCATCGCGTTCCATGCGGATCAGCGTGGGCGTCGTCCGCATCTGCGGTCGTTCCGCGACGGATGGCGGCACCTGCAACTCATGCTGCACTTCTGTCCGATCTGGCTGTTCCTGTTGCCCGGACTGCTTCTTTGCGGGGGTGGTTTTGCGACGATTGCCGCGCCCTTCTTCGCAGGGGATCGTCATTTTGGCTTGTTGACCTATCTGCTTGCTTTGTTGGGTACGGTCGTCGGCGTGCAGATCTTGTTGCTCGGCTTGAGCGCGCAGGGTCACGTACCGTATTCCAAGTACGCGCCATGGGGTGACCGCCCACTGGTACGCACGCTACGGGCGTGGGTGCGCATTGAAAAGGCGTTGGTCATGGGCGCCATGGCCACGGTCATCGGTGCGGGCATGCTTGGATACGCCGGGTGGCGCAGCGCATGGACGCCCGGCCCATCGGGAGGCGCGCTCATCCAGTTCGATGCCATGGCCGTCCGAATGGCGCTGCTCGGGACGGCCGTCTTCGTCAACGGTCTCCAGGTATTCTTCACGTCGCTGGTTATGGGCCTGTTCGGACTGCGGTTACCCGAGGATGAACCAAGGATGAAGGATGAAAAAGGCCGTGGGATAAAGTAGGATACCTCGCAGTTCCTACAGCGCGCGCTACAGTCTTACTTGGAGTATTCGCATTCAATGAAGGTCGTGTTCGTACTGCCACCGTACGATTATTCGAGTAGCGTCGGCAACACGCGCAAGAAGGTCCAGATTGGATTGTTGCCGCCGTTGGGTGTGGGCTATTTGGCGGCGTATCTCGAAGCACGCGGCCACGAGGCGGCGTTGGTGGACGCGATTGCGGAGCAACTCGATGTGCCCGAAACGGTCGAGGCCGTGGCGCGGCTTCAACCGGGCTTCATCGGGATATCATCGTTTACCACGATGGACCAGAATACTTCGTATGCCTTGGCCGAAGCGCTCAAGGCGCGGTTTCCTGCGATCCCGATCGTCATGGGCGGCCCGCACGTCACGTCGTTCGCGCGCCGGATTCTCGCCGAGTGCCCGCATGTGGACGTGCTGGTTCCCGGCGACGGCGAGGTGGCCCTTGGCGAATTGGTCGAGCGTTTCGAGCGCGGGCAGTCGTTTGCGGACATCCCCGGCATCCTGTTTCGCGACAAACGCGGCCAAACCGTTGCCACGCCGTTGGCCGAGCCGTTGCGCGATATCGACCAATTCCCGCATCCCGCGCGGCACATCTACAAACACGACCTCTACTGTCCGTTGCCGAGCCTGAGCGCGCGTCGGCCCGTTACCTCCGCCATCACTTCGCGCGGGTGCCCGTGGGCGCGTTGCCGGTTCTGCTATCAAGGGGGTGATTACGCGGTATCGTACCGGCGGCGTTCGCCTGAAAACGTGGCCGATGAAATCGCGCGCCTCGTATCGGATTGGGGCATCCGCAACGTGGTCTTTTGGGACGACAATTTCTGCGTGATACCGGAGTGGATAGATCGTTTCTGCGACTTGCTCGATGGCCAGGGTCGGCCTATCGTGTGGTCCGTGCTCGCCCGTGCGAACACCGTATCGAAGGCCATGCTCGAACGGATGGCGCGGTCGGGATGTTACAGCGTGCAATACGGCATTGAATCCGGCAACGACGCGATCCTCGAACTGATCCGAAAGGGCATCACCCGCGATCAGTGCCGCGAGGCTGTACGATGGGCGCGCGAGGCCGGCATGGAAACGCGCGCATTCTTCGTGCTGGGATTCCCAACCGAAACGCCGGAGATGGCCGACGAGACGATTCGATTCGCATGCGAACTGAACGTCGACTATGTCGTGTTCTTCTCGTACCACCTACATCCAGGCACGGAACTCGCCGAATTCGCATTGGGACACGGCTACAGTGGTCCATACAAAGGTCAGCACCGTCCCTCGTTCGTGCCGACCACCTACCCCAGCGAAGCGGAACTCGCGCGCAAGGTCAAGGACGCCTATCGCCGCTATTACATGCGTCCGGCCTACGTGCGACACCTGCTCGAACGTACGTTGCGCAATCCCAGCCTGCTTAAGAATCACCTTCGCGGTTTCTACTACTGGCTTGGCCTCATGGCCGGACGCTAAGGAACAATGAAGTGACAACGTGACAAGTGAAACGTCGCGTTACTCGAAGCGCGCGCCCCGCTAGTCGCGGTTTCTTCACAATTACTCAGGTCTTACTTGCGGCGTTCCCGCCTTCGATGCTCATTTCGCGCAGCTTTCGCTTGAGCAGTTTGCCTGTTGCCCCTTTAGGCAGTACGGGCAAAACCTCGATGTAGCGGGGCACCTTGTATCGGGCCATGCGTTCTTCGCAGTATTGACGCAAGTCTTCGGACGTCGTCGTGGCCGCTTTGGTCAAGGACACGTACGCCTTGACCTCTTCGCCGCGTGCTTCGTCGGGCACGCCGATTACGCAGGCCTCGACGATATCGGGATGTCCATAAAGCGCCTCCTCGATCTCGCGCGGATAAATGTTCATGCCGCCGCGTATGATGAGATCCTTCTTGCGGTCGACGATGAAGAAGTAACCGTCTTCGTCCATCTTGCCGAGGTCGCCGGTATGGAACCATCCGTCGATGATGACCGATTCGGTCGCGCCGGGGCGCTTGTAATAGCCCTTCATGAGATTGTGTCCGCGCAACACGATTTCGCCTACTTCGTCGACACCGCCGAAGGTCCCGTCTTCGCGCATGATCCGCATTTCGCAGCCCCAGATCGGCGTGCCGATCGAGCCGGGTTTGCTTGGGCGATCAGGCATGTTGAACGAGGCCACTGGACTGGTTTCGGTCAGCCCGTAGCCCTCGAAGATTTGCAGGCCGAAACGCTCACGGAACCGGCTCAGCACGTCGACCGGCAGCGCCGAACCGCCGGATACGACCATCTTGAGCGACGAAATGTCGTGCTTGTTTTCGTCGGCATTGAGCATCCAGAAGAACATCGTCGGCACCGCCGCGAGGAACGTTACGCGGTCGCGCTGGATAATTTCGAGCGTCTTGCCTGTATCGAACACGGGCATCATCGTCAGCGTCGCGCCGGACATCAAACCGACGTTCATCACGCAGGTCTGGCCGAAGGAATGGAAGAGGGGCAAGACGACGAGGCCCACATCGTCCGGCTTGACCTTGACGATGTAGTCCTTCGCGAAGAAGGCATTGAAGAAGACGTTGAAATGCGTGAGTTCGGCCCCCTTGGGCGTGCCGGTCGTGCCGGACGTGTACAAGATGACGGCCGTGTCTTCGGGCATGGTCTGCACCATGTCGAAGTGGGCCGACGCCGCGTCGAGAGCGGGTTCTAGCGCCTCGCCCACGGGTGGTGACGAGGATGCGGGACCGCCCACCAGGATCAGATGGCGGCAGGTCTCGGTTTGCAGGAATGCCTTGCGGGCTTCTTCCTCGAAGCTGTGCCAAGCTATGAACACGAACGCGTCCGAGTCCTCGATTTGATACTGGATTTCGAGCGCCTTCATCATGCAGTTGATCGGGACGACCGTGCCGCCGGCGTTCAGGATGCCGTAGTAGGCGATGGGGAAGTGCGGCGTGTTCGGCAGCATGACGGCAACCTTGTCGCCTTTCTTGACTCCGCGGTCCCGCAGCACATTGGCCATTTTCTTGACGGCCGCGACAAGTTCCGTGTAACTCAACTTCCACTTGTCGAGAATAAGGGCCGTCTTGTTCGGATACCGCTCTGCGGATGCATCCAGAAAATACGCCAGATTCAGACTCATGCGTGCTCCTTCCCATCCAGGCTTCAGGCTACAGGCTTCAGGCTTCAGGAAGTGCGATGTAGCCTGAAGCCTGAAGCCTGAAGCCTTTCCCTAGTTAACTTCTGCCGACCATCCAACCATGCGGTTATCCTCGAAGCCCCAGCATACTATTCAAAATCAATCGGGAAATCAAGACGTTGGCGTCCGCCATTTGGCAATCCAAGCTTCAGGCCGCACGCCGAAGCCTTGCGCGCGGGCCTACAGGCTTCAGGAAATGCGATGTAGCCTGAGGCCTGAAGCCTGAAGCCTGAAGCCTTTCCCTGTTCAGGCGACTTCATGGCGTCTGGCGAGGTAGTAGAAAATGGGGACGGCCATTCTGGAGAGTAGCAGGGATGCGATTTCTCCGGCCATCAGCGAGATGGCCAGCCCTTGGAAAATGGGGTCGAATAGGATCACGGACGAACCTACGATGACGGCGGCGGCGGTGAGTAGCATGGGGCGGAATCGTACGGCGCCGGCGTCTACTACGGCTTCGGCGAGGTGCATGCCTTGGGCAAGACGGAGTTCGATGAAGTCGACGAGGATGATCGAGTTGCGGACTACGATCCCGGCGCCGGCGATGAATCCGATCATCGAGGTCGCGGTGAAGAATGCGCCCATGAGCCAGTGCGCGGGTAGGATCCCGACGAGCGAAAATGGGATCGCGGTCATAATCACGAAGGGGGTCTTGAGGGATTGAAACCAGCCGACGACTAGAATGAAGATCAACACGAGCACGGCTGCAAACGCGAGGCCCATGTCGCGGAAGACTTCGTAGGTCACGAACCATTCGCCGTCCCATTTGAGCGCGATTTTTTCGGATGAAATGGGTTGCTGGGTCGAGTATTGGGCGACTTGGTAGCCTTCGGGGATGGTCATGGCGGCGACGCGTTTCATGAGTGCGAAAATGACGTAGACGGGACTCTCGGCGTGCCCGCCGACATCGCCGGTAACGTAGACGACGGGCATGAGGTTCTTGTGGTAGATGCTCTTGTCCTGGATCGTTTTTTCGACCTTGACGATCTCGCCGAGCGAGACGAGATTGCCTTTGTCGCCGGCCACTTTGATCGCTTTGAGGTCGTCGATGCTCGAACGATGCGCGGGGTCGAGACGCAGGAGGATCGGTACGTCTTCTTTTTCCTTGGGCTGATGAATAAGGCCGACGCCCATGCCTTCGAGCGCGGTGCGCAAGGTGAGGCCGGCCTGTTCGACGGATACGCCATTCAACGCGGCCTTTTCCTGGTCCACAGCGAAGTGAATCTTGGTTTGATCGTCCTCGACGTACCAGTCGGGGTCGACCACGCCTTCGGTCTGTTCGAAGATGTCGAGGACCTGCCGGGCAACCTCGATCTGGCGCTCGTAGGTTGGCCCATAGATCTCGGCGACGAGCGTCTGCAAGACGGGCGGACCGGGCGGCACCTCGGCGACTTTCACGCGCGCGGCGTGCCGTTTGGCGATGGCTTGAATTTCCGGGCGGACGCGTTTGGCGATGGCATGGCTCTGTGTGGCGCGGGCCTGTTTCGGCGCGAGGTTGACTTGGATGTCCGCCTCGTTCGGATTCCGGCGGAGGAAGTAATGGCGGACGAGTCCGTTAAAGTTGTGCGGCGACGCGGTCCCGACATAGGTCTGCATGTTGGCGACTTCGGGGACGGTTCGGAGGTACTCGGCGATGGCGCGTGTGGCAGCGGCGGTCTGTTCGAGCGTGGAACCTTCGGGCATGTCGATGATGACTTGGAACTCGCTCTTGTTGTCGAAGGGCAGCATCTTGACCAGCACGCGCGACAGCGGAACGAGCGAGCATGCCGCGAGCAGCATCAACGTTATCATGATGAGAAACCCGTAGCGGAAGAAGGGCCTGTGGATCAGCGGATTCATGACGTGCCGGTACAGGCGGTCGAGGGCGCCCTCGCGTTGGACTCGAGGCGCGGATTCGGCGGGCGCTTCTTTCTTGCGGCGAAACCAGGAGCGCTTGGGGGCATGGCTTACGTCGGCGCGCAATAGGCGGTACGCGGCCCACGGCGTTATCATGAAGGACACGAAGACCGAAAAGATCATCGCGGCGGACGCGCCGATCGGAATGGGCGACATGTATGGCCCCATCAATCCGCGCACGAACGCCATCGGGAGGATCGCCGCGATCACCGCCACCGTCGCGAGTAGCGTCGGATTGCCGACCTCGTCCACGGCGTCCACGGCGATATCGATTACGGAACGCCCTTTGCTTTCGGGCAGATGGTAATGCCGCACGATGTTTTCGACGACGACGATCGCGTCGTCCACGAGGATTCCGATCGAGAAGATCAGCGCGAAGAGCGTCACGCGATTAAGCGTGTATCCGTAGAAATAGAAGACGACAAGGGTCAGTCCGAGCGTGACAGGGATCGCGATGGCGACCGTACCGGATTCGCGCAGGCCGAGGACGAACGCGATGAGGATCGTGACCGAGACGATTGCGAGAAACATGTGGTACAGGAGTTCGTTTGATTTTTCCTCGGCGGTCTCGCCGTAGTTGCGCGAAACGGTGATCTGAATGTCCGAGGGGACCACGGTGCCCTGCAACGCGCGGACGTTTTCGATGACGTGGTTGGCGATGGTAATCGCGTTCGCGCCCTTGCGTTTGGCGACCGAAATGGTCACTGCGGGCGCCGGTGGGGACGGCTCGGTACTGTGCGCGGACTCGCTCAGGACATGGCTATACGCGCTCGCCGGGCCACCGATGTTCGAGACGTAGTTGGCGGCTTCTTCGGGTCCATCGAGGATATCCGACACGTCGCGGAGATAGACGGGCCGCTGGTCGAATACGCCGATCACGACCGCGCCAACATCGTCGGCGTCTTCGAGGAACCCGCCGACTTCGACGAGGAATTCGCGGTTGCCCGACGCGAAACTACCGGCAAGGCTCTGCGCGTTGGCGCGGCTCAGCATCGGAATAATCGTCGAGGGCGAAACGCCGTACGCCGCCATTTTCGCGGGGTCGAGGACGACGCGGATCTGTCGACGCTGGCCGCCGATGAGTTTCACTTCGGAAACGTTCGGGACCTCTTTGATCGCGTCGTGCAACTGCGCCGCGACGCGCCGCAAGGTGTAATGGTCGTACCGCTCGCTCGATAACGTCAGCGCGAGGATCGGCACATCGTCGATCGAGCGGGGTTTGATGAGCGGCTGGCTGCACCCCGGCGGGATGATATCGAAATTCGAGAACATCTTCTGGTTGAGCCGGACGATTGCGTCTTCTTCTTTCTGGCCGACGTAAAAGCGCACGACGGCGAACGCCGCGCCGGGACTCGAGGTCGTGTAGATGTATTCGACGCCGGGGATCTCCCACAGGAGCTTCTCCATCGGTTTGGCGACGCGTTCTTCGATTTCTTTGGCGCTCGCGCCGGGCATCTGTACGAAGATGTCGATCATCGGTACGACGATCTGCGGCTCCTCTTCGCGCGGGAGCAATACGACAGCGCCAATCCCCAGAAGGAGCGACGTGGCGATCATGAGGGGCGTGAGCTTCGAGTCGATAAAGGTCTTGGCAACCTTGCCCGCGAATCCCAGCGTCTTCATGAGCGGCATCCTGTCGCGCAAGGATGAAGGATGAAAGAGGCTTTAGGCTTTAGGCTGTAGGCTTTAGGAAGTGCGTCGATCACGGGCAATTTATCCTTCTTCTTCATCCTTTAGCCTAATGCCTAATGCCTAATGCCTCTTCTTCTATTCGACGCGCATGCCGTCTTGGATACGGTCGAGGGCGCCGGTTACGATGATTTCGCCGTCGTTCAAGCCCGACAATACTTCGACGCGCGCGCCGTATTGTTTGCCGGTCTTGATGAGGCGCAACCGTGCGATTTGGTCGTTGCCTACGACGAATACGCCGGTCAACTGTCCGCGTTCGACAACCGCCGCGCTCGGCACGGCAAGTGCCTGCTTTTCGCTTGCGACGTACCGCACGCGCCCGAATAGTCCCGAATGCAGATTCGGAGCGGCAGGCAAATTGACCTTGACGACAAACGTGTGACTACCGGTGTCGGACGAGGGCACGACCTCGGCCACCGTTCCCGCGATCGGCTGCTCGCCGAGGGCGTCTATCAGGACGGAAATCGCATCGCCCACGTGGAAAAGACCTACCCGGCCTTCATCGATATTGGCTTCGAGACGGTACTGCCGGTTGTCTTCGATCTCGAGCAGGGGCATGTTCGGGGCGGCCAAGTCACCTACTTCGGCGCTCTTGCGCGTGACAACGCCGTCCATGGGACTGGCGATGCGGGCGTATCCGAACATGACCTTGGCGTTGGCAACCTCCGCCTGGGCCTGCTCGATCCGTGCGGCGGCCTCCGCTTTCTTGGCCTCGAACGACTTGAGCATCTCATCGGCCTGGCTTGCTTCGGCCGTTGCGCCCTTCTGTTTCGCATTGGCCTCGTCATACGCCTGGCGGCTGATAGCCTTATTCGTGGCAAGCCCCTTCAGACGTTCGAGCGTTGCGTTGGCCAAATTCTGAGTGGCTGCTGCAGCGCCCTTAGCCGCTTGTGCACCGCTGAAGCCTTTCTCGACTTCGAGCAACGCGCTCTGCGCTTCGAGCAACGCGCTCTCGGCCTTCTGGGCCTGGGCGGCCACCTCTCGGTCATCGATATCGATTAGCGGCATGCCCGTCGTCACCGGAGTCCCCTCGGCCACGTGGACGGCCATGATATGCCCCATGAGCCTGCTTTGAATCGTAGAAGCGGCCTTCGACCGGACCGCGCCAACGGCTTCTTCGGGTACTTGGACCGTTTGTAGGACAATCTTCTCCGTTGCGGCCTTGACGGTGGCAACCGGCGCTACGTTACCGGAGGTCGGCGTCGTCTTGTGACACCCAACCGCCCACACCGTCAACGCGGCCATAAGCATCGCAACCGCCAGACTTCGATTCACCGATTTGTCCTCCAACCGCCATACCCAGTTGCGTTTCCGGTGGCTATCTTAAGACAATTCAGAGGGACTTCGCCACATTTTACCCCGCCAAGGTAACGCGCACACGTGCCGGGGAATTCCCGGTGGGCCAATCGTGTTAGAATCGCTAACTAAGGAGTACGTGGACATTATGGCGGATAGCGGCGCCAAAGATTTTGGATCGAGTCCTTTCTTCGAATTCGTGCAGGAAGATGCTTCGGGAGATACGTTCTCGCCGGAGGAGATCTCGGTACTCGATCGTGTCAATCAAAAGATTGCAGCGGGCCAGTCGCTCGACGACGTCATGAACTTCGTGTTCGATGCGACGCGGGAAATTATCCCGTGCGACCGTTTAGGTCTGGCGTTTGTCGAAGACGACGGCCGCCGCGTCATCGCGCACTGGGCGCGGGCCACTTATGCGCCGCTGTTGCTCAGGGACGGTTTCGCGCAGGATATCGAGGGCAGTTCGTTGAAAGCCGTCCTCGATACGGGTGAGCCGCGGATCATCGACGATCTCGAACAGTATGCGCGGGAACATCCGGATAGCATCTCGACACGCGCTATCCTCCAGGAAGGCATTCGTTCGAGCATGACGTGTCCGTTAAGCGTCGAGGATCGCCCGATAGGCTTCTTGTTCCGCAGTTCGCGGCAACCCAACGCGTACGCGCGCCATCACGTCCGCCTGCATCAAGCGATTGCCGAGCGGATAAGCCAGGCGGTCGAGAAGGCGTGGCGGATCGAACGCCTGCGCGTGGCCAACCGGGCCTACTTCGAGATCCTCGGTTTCGTCAGCCACGAACTTAAAAGCCCGCTGGCGTCCATCGTGATGGATGTTTATGCGCTCAATAACGGGATGTTCGGCCCCCTGTCCGACGCGCAACGCGACAAGCTGCAACGTATGGTGGGCAAGGCGCAGTATCTCTTGGGGATGATCGAGGAATACATTGGTCTGTCGTGCATCGAGAGCGATGGATTCGAAGGATCGTTTCGCGCGGGCGTCGATTTTTGCGCCGAGGTGATCGAACCGGCCCTCGGCATTGTCGACAGTCTCGCGCGCGACCAACTCATGAGGATGGACAGCGAATTCCCCGAAACGTTGGCGTTTGCGGCGTGCGATACGGGGCTGATGACCATCGTCATGGTAAACCTGTTGGGCAATGCGATAAAATACGGGACGCGCGAGGGCAAGATACGGATTCGCGCCGGTACGGCCAACGGACGCTTGTCCGTATCGGTGTGGAACGAAGGTCCCGGCTTCCCTCTGGAAGAGAAGCCGCGTCTTTTCCGCAAGTTCTCGCGATTGCAGACGCCCGAACTGCTCAAACGTAAGGGTACGGGCGTCGGTTTGTATTCGACATGGCGTATCATTCAGTTACATGGCGGCCGGATTTGGGCCGATTCCGAGCTTGGACAGTGGGCGGAATTCTCGTTCGAGATTCCGCTTGCGCTCGGTGGAACGGCCGACGCGGAAGCCTTGCGCGCGGCGGAAAGAAAGGATCGGGTGTTCGATGAAGACGACGACCAGTTCTGAGGGAGTTCCCATTCGCGAAGAGGAAATCGACGCCGTATTGGCGGCGGGCGCGACGCGCGACGCGGCGCATGTGCGCGAGGTCCTGGCCAAGGCAAAGGAGCTGAAGGGCTTGTCCGCGTCCGACGTGGCGGTGTTGATGCCGATCAGCGATCCTGAACTGCTGGGCGAGTTGTTCGCAACGGCTCGCCAAGTCAAGGAAGAAATCTATGGGCGGCGCCTAGTCTTGTTCGCGCCGCTGTACATCTCGAACCTGTGCGGTAACGAATGCCTGTACTGCGCCTTCCGCGTGCGCAACAAGGATGTCAAACGCCGCGCCCTGTCACAGGAAGAGATCGCGCAGGAGATCACGGTCCTCGTCGAACAAGGCCATAAACGCGTGCTGCTCGTCGCAGGCGAGTCGTATCCCCAGGAAGGATTCTCATATGTCCTGCGAAGCATCGAGACGATCTACGCGACGCGTAGCGGCAACGGCGAGATCCGCCGCGTCAATGCCAACGTCGCGCCGCTCACGCTCGAAGAATTCCGCCAACTCAAGGCGGCCCGGATCGGCACCTATCAGGTCTTCCAGGAAACGTATCACCACGCCACGTATGCGAAGATGCACCTCGGCGGCAAGAAAATGGATTACAACTGGCGCGTGACCGCCATGGACCGCGCCATGGAGGCCGGCATCGACGATGTAGGCATCGGCGTCCTGTTTGGGCTGGCCGATTGGCGATTCGAGGTTCTCGCGATGATGCAGCACATCGCCCATCTCGAAGAGCGGTTCGGCGTCGGACCGCACACGATCAGCGTGCCACGTCTCGAACCCGCGACCGGTTCCAATATCGCCGCGCAGCCGCCGCACGCGGTTGGCGACCTCGACTTCCGCAAGATCGTCGCGATCCTCCGGCTCGCGGTACCATACACGGGGATCATCATGAGCACGCGAGAGACCGCGAACATCCGGCGTGAAACCTTCGCGCTGGGCGTGTCGCAGATCTCGGCAGGCAGCCGCACGAACCCCGGCGGCTATGTCGAGGGCGACCCCGTGGCCGTGAGCGAACAGTTCTCGCTCGGCGACCACCGTGGGCTGGACGAAGTCGTGCGCGACGTAGCCTCGCTCGGCTATATCCCGTCGTTCTGTACCGCCTGCTACCGGCTCGGACGGACGGGGCATGATTTCATGGACATGGCCAAGCCGGGGGCCATCAAGGACCATTGCGATCCGAATGCCCTGTCGACGTTTCTCGAATACTTGACGGACTACGCCTCGCCGGAGACCCAAGCGGCGGGCGAAAAGCTGATCGCCGATACGCTCGAACGCATGAACGATGGCGTGCGCCGCATTTCGCAGAACCTCTTGGCCAAGGTCCGCGAAGGCCAGCACGACGTGCTCTGCTGAAAAGGAATTAGGCTTTAGGCTGTAGGCTTTAGGCTGTAGGCACTGCCTACAGCCTAAAGCCTAGTAGGAATTGTGAATTATGAATGTGGAGTGGCAGACGACTTTCGCTCATGTCCATTCCTAATTACTAATTACTAATTAACCGGAACCGAAGGGAAACGAACCATGGACAAACATATCATTCTCGGCATTCACGTCACGGACCGGCTGCGGAAAGTCGAAGAGGTGCAGCGACTCTTCTCGCAATACGGCTGCAACATCAAGACGCGCCTGGGCCTGCACGAGGTGGCAAACGTCTGCTCGCCCAACGGGCTGGTCCTGCTCGAAATGTACGGCGATGAAGCCGTGTGTCTCGAACTGGAAGAGAAACTCGAAGCCATCGAAGGTATCGAAGTCCAGAAGATGATCTTCGAGCACTGAAGGAATCGATGGATCCGGTGCACCGAACAGAGCGTGATTTGCTCGGCGAGAAAGCCGTTCCGGCGGACGCATTTTACGGCGTCCATACGGCACGCGCGATCGAGAACTTTCCGTTGGCTGGGTGTCCGGCGCATCCCGCGCTGGTGGCGGCCTACGGCGACGTGAAGCTCGCGTGCGCGCTGACGAACCAGGCCATGGGCGTCTGGGCGGACGACGTTGCGAAGGCGGAGGCGATCATCCGCGCATGCCGTGAGATGGCAGCGGGCGATTTGACGCGACACGTCGTCGTCGATGCGCTGCAAGGCGGCGCGGGCACGAGCCTCAATATGAACGTCAACGAGGTCGTCGCAAACCGTGCGCTCGAAATCCTCTGCGAACCACGCGGCGCGTACCATCGCGTCTCGCCGCTCGATGACGTCAACCGCCATCAATCCACGAACGACACGTATCCGACCGCGTTGCGCCTGGCGGCGATCCGGTTGCTGCACGAACTCGAAGCGCGCGTCCTCGGATTGCAGGAGGCGTTTCAGGCCAACGAGAAGGCGTTTGCGCACGTCGTCAAAGTCGGGCGCACGGAGTTTCAAGATGCCGTGCTCACCACGCTCGGACGCGAGATGGGTGCGTACGCCGAGGCGTTCAATCGCGACCGCTGGCGCATCTACAAATGCGAGGAACGCCTACGCGTCGTCAACCTCGGCGGGACGGCGATCGGTACGGGACTGGCCGCGCCGCGGACGTACATTTTTCGCGTCGTGGAATCGTTGCGCGAGATAACGGGCCTCGGTTTCGCGCGCGCCGAGAACCTCGTCGACGCGACGCAGAACGCGGATGTATTCGTCGAGGTCTCCGGCATACTCAAGGCCTGCGCGACGTCGCTCTTCAAGGTCTGCTCGGACTTGCGGCTGTTGTCGTCGGGACCGGATGCCGGGTTCGGCGAAATCCGCCTGCCGGAACGCCAGGCCGGATCGTCCATCATGCCCGGCAAGGTCAACCCGGTCATCCCGGAAGCAGTCAGCCAGGCGGCGATGCTCGTTATGGGCCACGACGCGACGCTTGCGATGGCATGCGCATCCGGCAGTCTCGAACTCAACGCGTTCATGCCGCTCGTCGCGATGTGCCTGCTCGATAGTTGCGAACTGCTCGCGCGGTCGTGCGAGATCCTCCGCACGCATTGCGTGGAAGGCATCGAGGCCAACGAGGCGCGTTGCCGCGCACATGTCGAAGGTTCGACGGCAATCGCGACCGCCCTGTTGCCCGCGCTCGGATACGAAGGCGCGTGCAGCGCGGTACAGGAGGCCCGTGCAACCGGCAAGACGATCCGCGAAATCGTCGTCGGCAGCGGACGCCTGTGCGCAAAAGCATTCGACGAACTCGTCACGCCCGAAGCCGTCTGCCGTCTTGGCACGCAAGAAGTGAGGCTTTAGGCTTTAGGCTTTAGGC
>CAIYET010000400.1 GCA_903925285.1 Candidatus Hydrogenedentota bacterium
AGTTCGTCCTTGCGCAAGCCGAACATGCACATTTCCCTACCGCCGTACAGAACGTTACCCAGGTCGATGTCGCCCAGGCATGTTTCCGGCGGCGGTGGCGGAAATAGGCCCGCGGGCGCCTGGGCTGGATTGTCGTTGAGCAAACGCGCGGCATAGGCCTCGATCAGGTTTTCGATTTCGCGCTTCTCGATTCCGTCAGCAGCAAGATAGGCTGAGTAAAGGCGTTTGATGCGTTCAGCGGGCAAAACCGGCACAAGCTTACGAAGGGTCTCGCGAAACGTGGGAATCATTCAAGGATCAACCCCTTACGTTTTTCCTCGTGATACTCGCGCACCAGTTCACGAAGCTCCGACTTGAGGCTGGCGATATCTTTCCAAGTCGCGGTAGTTTCGTGACGTTGTTCTGCGACGAGCGCCGCAATTTCCTTTTCCAGGGATCCACGTCTGCGGGGGTCACCAAGCGTCGAGGGGGAGTCTCCCCATGGCGCAACAGCCATCAGCGCGGTCTTGAGCTCGCACATTTGGTTGTCGATACCGTCAAGGGTCACGTCCCGTAAGTGCTCGCGTTCCTCGATTTCTTTGAGGACTTGGGCGATGGCGGCTTCGAGAATTCGCAGCTTTCCCTGTATAAAGGCTTCCAGCGGGTCCGTACGCGCGTTGGGATTATATCCAGCGAGCGCGGGGAGTACTGGCGCTGAGTAGTTCGGCTTCAAAGCGTTGGCGTTCACGGTGCAAACGTACTTCGGGTAGTTCTGGACATAGTAGGGTGTCGATTTCATGTTGGGCATCTTTTTCCGCCTTTGTGGGCGACCAGTTGTAATCATGACGATAATGGGAGGGTGAGTAAGAGGCCCCGAGGAAGCCTGCGATGTACTTGGCTGCGGCTATGTATTTCAGCGTGAAGTACAGGTCGTCTTGGAACAGGCTTCCGTATGCTGGGGCTCTTGGAATAATTCATCACCTCCGATACCACTGGAAAGTAGTCCAACTATTTTAATGTTTCGATTGTGCGGGGTTTTCCCGACAGCATCATCAGGATTGTCATCTCCACACCCCGCAAACGCCGCCATCCACAAATGACTCACCGGACCCTCCGCCCTCGCTGAACGGCCCAGCCGCGCACGTGATGGTCTGAAAGGCAGGGTCGGTTGAGAACTCGATCGCGCGCTTTCGCACGCGATACCGAGTTCATTTCTCTCCCCTTTTTCAAGGGAGAGAAATGGAAGCGAGAACGTCCAAGAAGAGACGCAACTCCCCGATGTCAAAACCATGGAGGTAAACAAACATGCAGCCCAAAGAAAAACCAGAACACATAAAAGTTGGCCCTGTCCGCCTCACGTTGTGGCGGGACACCCGAAAGGGCCCCGACGGACGCGTCTTTGAAAGCCGAACCGTCACCCTGGACCGGGCGTACAAAGACAGCCAAGGTCAGTGGCAGAACTCGTCCAGTCTGCGCGAGAACGACATTCCCAAAGCGGTCGTCGCTCTCCTGAAAGCGTATATACAGATCATGGATAAGAACGCAGGCGACCCCGATGGGAACGATTGAGATCTTTTGCCGGGGATACATACCCCGGCGTTTTTTCCACTCGGAAGTGATTACACAATCGGAAGTTTTATAAACCGAGGGCCATTTCCATCTGCTTACCATGATACACATCGAAAAAGAAATCGAAAAACTCATCGCCGCAAAGAAGCGCACGGAACTGAAGCTGCACGATCTCGACTGCGAAATCCGGCACCTCTACGTCCGCCTAGCAGAAGACCGCAGATGCATGACCCGAAAATGCCCCCTTGATCCCAGCGAAGACGAAAACCCGCCATGACCCTGGCCGTAGAGCCACCGCGCTTCCCGCCAAAGGACAGAGAAGACTTCACGAGTTCCAGAGGGCAAACCGCGATGTCGAAGCTCTCAGCGGTCCCGAAACACGAACCAACTGAAACCATCTTCGAAAGACCGGTAACTTGCAAGCGCATCTTCGCCATACTGCCACCGGGCCGCTTCGCCCATGTCCAGATCGTATGCTTCATTCGTCCGTAACTCCAGCGTCTCGCCCAATTTCTTCCGGATTGGAACCAGCGCACGCCAACCATAGGCGTTCGGCTCCTGGAGTATTGCTTTTCCCCCGCCGTATTTCCGCTCGATATATCCTTGGAGATCCAAGCCACCCAATACCTCAGTCTCTGGAATGCGGCCCAACCTTCGTACGTCGACTGCGAAGCGAGGATGTTGAACGATCTGATCAGATACCGGAACCTGCTCGACACAGAGGCCATACCAACTCGGATGCGCGCTTCTTGCCTCCCAGTAAAGTTTTTCCACGACAACATGCGTGAAAAAACTCCCCGTGCCCCCATTACAGTAAGCGGGTTCGCCTCTGCAAGCGCCGCAGCCGACAAACAATCCCGCTTGATCCAGCAGCAGCTTCCGTGCCCCCTTACGAATCGTCTCTGCCGACATTCTTGCCCGCGCTTGGCCGCCTTGTTCCGGGACGCCGCAAACAAGATTGCAGCAGTCGGCCAAGACCACAAGCAGGCGCGGTTTCTTGCCGCGCAGTTTTTCAACGACCTCGTTCAGGTCCAACGCCGAGTTATCAAAAGCCAATGCGGGCCACTCGCTTGTTCCTGCGCATCCGTGGCCATCGTAATGAAAGAACACCGCATCGTCCCCCGATACCGCCAACTTCTCCAGGCATGCGTCAACGCGTTGTCGCGTCAGATCTCGCCCCCGGATACGGACAAAATTTTTCTGCATCCCCGCGAAATCGCACAGTTCATTCAGCTGGTCCGAAATGCCGTTGGATGAAATGGCCACGAAGTTGCCAATGGTTGGGTCATCCGTATCCGCGAGAAACAAAGCATGAAGCGTATCGCCCCAGCCGTACGCGCCTGTCATAAACGCCAGGGCCGCCCCAATGCAAAACGCCGCGCGCCTGATATGGCTCATCATCGTACACCTACACTTGGCG
>CAIYET010000401.1 GCA_903925285.1 Candidatus Hydrogenedentota bacterium
ATCCTTCATCCTTCATCCTTCATCCTTCATCCTTCATCCTTCATCCTTCATCCTTCATCCTTCATCCTTCATCCTTCATCCTTCATCCTTCATCCTTCAGGCTTCAGGATGGAGAAGCCCTGAAGCCTGAAGCCTGAAGCCTGAAGCCTGATTATGACCCAAGTTAGCATTCTGAATTCCGACTCCTGTATTCTGAATTCCTTTGGAAGGAGTCTTGCCATGACTCGCAGAGAAATTGTTCTACGCGGGATCGAACGGGACGATCCGCCACGCTTGCCGATCGCGTACTGCAACCGGGACTTCGATTGTTCGGATTGTATTTCGGTGGGCTATGCGGCGTCGGGGTTCGCTACGGCGCAACGCGGGATGACGGAATGGGGTTTCGTGTGGGAGGCGCTCGATGGGACGATGGGGCAGCCGAAGACGCATCCGTTGGCGGACCCGGAGGCTGTGGCATCATACGTCCCGCCTGACCCGTATGCTCCGGGACGGTTCGACCATGTCGCGGAACAGATCGCGCAATGGCCGGATCGGTTTATCCGGTTTTGCGTTGGGATATCGGGTTTCAATCAGGCGACGTTCTTGCGGGGCTATGAGGGGCTGTTGACGGACCTCTATACGGATCGGGCGCGGGCGGAACGGGTTATCGATTATGTGTTCGATTTCGAGAATGCGATCATCGGACAGGCATTGCAGCATCCGATCGATTGCGTGGGGTTTGGGGATGACTGGGGTACACAGAAGGGATTGATGATTTCGCACGACCTTTGGCAGGAGGTGTTTCGTCCTCGGTACGCGGCGCAGTTCGAGCCGATACGCAGGGCGGGCAAGAAGATTTGGTTCCATTCGTGCGGGGACGTTTCGTCGATTATCGGCGATTTGATCGATATCGGCGTCGACGTGATCGAACTGTTGCAGCCGGATTTGTTGGGGGTGGAGCGGCTTGCGCGCGAGTTCGGCGGGAAGGTCTGTTTCTGTTGTTCCATCGACCATCAACGTCGGGCGATCAGCGGTACGCGTGAGGAGATTTTCGCGTATGCGCGGTTCTTGCGCGACGCGCTTGGGGCGTTTCATGGGGGATTTATCGCGTATGTGGAGGACTATGCCTGCCTCGGGATGAGCGAGCAGAATTATCAATGGATCCGGGAGGCGTTTCATGGCCTCTGAGAAAACGAGGCGTGGCGGTGAGTTCGGGTTTGAGATTGGTGATTGGTGGTTGGTGGTTGGGGAAACCTGTCTTAGATTCAAAACCATGCCCGCCAAACACCAAAGACCAATCACCAACCACCAACGTGCGCTGGACATGTGGGTGCGATCCGGCTAGTATGTGGCTCGCAGGTTCACGGTCCTGGATGGGATCATGTTCGACGTGAGGAGGTCAAGGCATTCGTGATTGATTCGGATGCGCTGGAGCTGGGCGGCAAGCTGCTGACTGGCGTGGCGTTTATTCCATATCTTGCGTGGGGTATCTATGCCCTTCGACGCCGGTATCGTTATCACGAAGACATATCGGCGCGCGTGGAAACGTTCACGTTGGTTGGACTGATACTCTTTTTTGCGGTTGAAACCTATCTTCTGCATCGTTTCATAAGCGATAGTCCGGGGTACTTTTTTTTCGCGGTGCTGGGTCTGATCGTGTCAGGGGTGGCGCTGTACGGCTCGATGATGATTTCGCTGTCGTCGCAGGTCATCGTGGATATGATCATGCCGTCGGAACGTTCGAAAACGTTCGAGCCAAGTTATGCGCCTGCGGAAGCGCTCGAGCGCCAGGAGGACTACAAGGGTGCGTTGCAGGAATATCTGGTCATCGCACGGATGTTTCCGCGCGAACCAACAGTCTTGTTGCGTATCGCGGAGTCTTACGTCCGGCTGGGCCGTCACGCCGAGGCAGTCGGGTGGTTCGAGCGGGCTTCGAGTCGTATCGATTCGGCGGAACGTTGTCTTCAGGTGACAAATCGTCTGTGCGAGTTGTACAATCGGCAACTGGATCGGCCCGATGAGGCAGTTCGTGTTTTGGAGACGTATCTGGATCGTTATCCGGAAGCGGAATATGCGGAATCGGTTCGGCAACGTCTGAAACGTTACAGCGCGCCTGCATGAGTCGCGCATACTCTCGGAAGGAAACGATGATGAAGTTCAAGCTCGAAGGCGTTATCCCCGCAATGTTGACCCCGTTTACGAAGCGGGGCGAACGGGTCGATTATGAGAAGGCGTGCGCGTTGGCGGTCCGGTTGGCCGGACAAGGCGTGCATGGCGTTTTTCCGTGCGGCACAACGGGGGAAGGGATGTTGATGACGCTCGAGGAGCGCAAGCGGCTCGTGGCGGAAGTTGTGAAGGCGGTGCGGGGGCGTATCAAGGTGATTGCGCACACGGGTTGTTTGGATACGGCTTCGACGATCGAACTGACGTGTCACGCGCTCGAGGCGGGCGCGGATGCGGCGGGTGTGGTTGCGCCGGGATTCTACGGGTATGACGACGTGTCGTTGATGCAGCATTTCGGAGCGGTTGCGAAGGCGGCTAAGGGCGGGCCTGTCCTGCTCTACAATATCCCGGGCTGTGCCAGGAATGTGTTGTCGCCGAGGCTTATCATCGAGCTTGCGAACCGTCACGATAACATCGTGGGCATGAAGGATAGCAGCGGCGATATGTCGGCGTTGACGCAAATCCTTGCGCATGCTCCGCAGGGTTTCAACGTCATCAATGGCAGCGACGAGTATTCGTTTCAGGCGCTGCTGGCGGGCGCGAAGGGCTGTGTGTCGAGTACGGCGAACGTGGTGCCTGAATTGTTCTTGGCGATCTTCAACGGGGTGCGTGCGGGAGATCTGAAGAAGGCGTGGAAGGCGCAAGTCAAGTTGTCCGACGCTTGCGGCCTTTTCCATTATGGTTCGTATGTCGCGTATTACAAGGAGGGACTTCGTCTGCGCGGGTTCGATACGGGGGCGGTGCGTCCGCCGCAACGTGAACTTGGGGCCGCGGAGTGTGGACGGTTTGCGAAGGCTTTGAAAGAGGCTGGATTATTGTAGATTGCGGCACGGACGAACACGGACAAATCTCTCGATTCGCACTTTATTTGTAGCGGCCTTGCCAATCGTTTAGGCGGATGTGGAGTAGGTCGCGAAACATGCGGGGCGAGTCGGAGAAGATGTTGACTTGACTGCGTGAGACGTTTCGCCAGCAAATGGGGACTTGGTCGGTGCGTAGGCCGTGCTTGCGTGCGATAAAGAGCAACTCGGTGTCGAAACTGAATCCGTCGAGTCGCTGGCGTGGGAAGACGACTTCGACGCTGTGACGTGTAAAGGCTTTGAATCCGCATTGGGTGTCGATGTAGCCGGATATGACGAGCGTTTTGACGAATCGGTTGAAGACGCGTCCCATGGTTTCGCGTAGGATGTGTTGTCGCACTTCGACGTTGGATTTTGGCATCGAGCGCGAGCCAATGACGATGTCCGCGCCGGCGTCGAAGTGGGGCCAGAGTTTTTCGAGTTCTTGAATGGGGGTCGAGCCGTCGGCGTCGGAGAAGATGCGGTAATCGCCTTGTGCGTGCTGCATGCCGATCTTGACGGCATGGCCTTTGCCGCAGTTGGGTTGGTAGCCGATGAGTTTGACGTTGGGAAAGGATTCGCGAACGGTCTGGTCGGTGTCGTCGATGCTACCGTCGTCGACGACGATGATTTCGGACTGGTAGGGCTGTCGTGCGAGATAGGTCTCGGCGTCGTGTAAGGTGGGGCCGATTCGTCTTGCTTCGTTGTAGGCGGGAATGATGAGCGAGAGGTGAACCGCCATGGGTGTGTGTTCCTATAACCTGAAGTTTTCGCCGAGATAGGTCTTTCGGGCGAGGGGATTGTCGGCGATTTCTTGTGGCGTGCCCATGACGCTAATCTGGCCTTCGCTGAGTATGAATGCGTAGTCGATAATCTGGAGAGTCTCGCGGACGTTGTGGTCGGTGATAATAACGCCGATTCCTTTGTTCTTGAGCGTGGCCACGGTGTTTTGCAGGTCGGCGACGGCGATGGGGTCAATGCCTGCAAAGGGTTCGTCCAGGAGGAATATTTTGGGTTCTGTGACGAGGGCTCGGCAGATCTCGGTTCGGCGTCGCTCGCCGCCGGATAGGGTGTATGCGGGATTGGCGGCGAGGTGGGCGATGCCGAGTTCGTCGAGAAGGGTATCGGCCCGTCGCTTGCGTTCGTTGGCGGTCAGGGGCTGGTATTCGAGCACGGCGAGTAGATTTTGTCGGACGGTCAATTGACGGAATACGGATGGTTCCTGGGGAAGATAGGCGATGCCCTGTCGGGCGCGAAGGTACATGGGCATTTGTGTGATATCGTGTCCGCGAAACCAGATCCGGCCTTGGGTCGGGCGGAGCATTCCGACGATCATGCGGAAGGTTGTCGTCTTTCCGGCGCCGTTGGGTCCGAGCAGGCCGACGATGTGTCCCTCTCCAATATCGATGGAAACATCCCTGACCACGGTTCGGCGCTTGAACTGTTTGGTCAAGTGCTCGGCGCGCAGCAATGGTTCTGCGGTATCGTTCAAGAGATCAACCTCTCGTTATCGTGGGCGCTCATCGCGCCTCCGAACCGGCAATCATGCCGGGAAACGCCGCTTCGAGCAGCAGGCGGTTTAGGCCCATCTGTTCTTGCACGGAGCGGGCGGATTTGTCGAGGAGGTTGGTCGCGGCCTGGGGTAGCTTGAGTCCGTTCCACATGTCTTCCGTGTAAAGTTTTGGGTTTACCAGCACGCGATTGAGTAGTTTGACGGCGTTGTCTTTGTCTTGCGGTGTTGGATTCGGGGGCATATCGGCCAAGGCTTTCTGGGCTTTGCCGTCGAGCAGCGCGAAGATGCGTTTGCCGGGGGCGGGTTTCTCGCCTTGCCCTTGGTCCTTGATCGCAGCGAGAAATGCAGGCCAGTCGGTGATGTCGTCAACGTTCAGTTGCGTCACGGGGCCTGGCGGTTCGGGAACGGCGCCCATGCCAACGAGGGGATAGTTCTTAATGGTGCCGCCGAACATTTCGAAGCGGTCTTCTTTGAAGTTCAGTACGACTTTTTCGCCACGCAGCCCTTGGACCTCGGGCGAGTCAACGGTGGGACTGCCCGTAAAGGTAAGCAGGCCTTTTTCAAAATCCCAGTCGGCTTTTTCGGCACGGACGATGGTATCGGAATATTCGATCACGACCTTGCCTTGGAGCAGGATGCGCGAAGGCTGGTTGCCAGCCCCCTTTTCGGGCCATACGAAGTGGACTTCGTTGGCGGTGATCGGTAGGGGTTTCTTGGCGGGATCGTTCGACAACAGCGTAATGCGCACGCCGTCCTTCATCACTTCGAACTTTCCGGTGAGGGAACTCGCTACGTACCCCGCGTCGACGGACATGGCGGTATATCCGCTTAGGCTCCCGGCCGGTTGTTCTCCGGCAGGCGTCTTTTGCTTTGCAGGCGTTTTTTGCTTGACGGGCGGCGTTCGATCCGCAGCCCAGCCGCATAGCGCGGCCAGGAGGACTGCTAGTCCGATGTATCTCGTCATAGCTGGCTTCCCTCCAATTCAACCGTTCCGGTTACCCGGGTCATGATGATTTGACGTTTATCAGGATACAACCTCAGTGTTTCCACATCCAGTTGCATATCGTCGGTGACAATACTGGCGGGGCGGTCCGTTTGCAAGATGCGCTCGTCGTTCAACCATTGTACATCGGCCATTTCGATGCGCATGTCCCCCACTTTCGCTTTTACGCCGTCGCTGAGGTTGGCCATTTTTGACTCTTGAAAACGGCCATGCCGCGCTTCGATGTGGATATCGGGTTCGTTGGCCTCGCGGGCGTAGATGACCGCCTTGGCTGTGTCGAGTGCCCACGAATTGTCGCTTTCGAGCGTGAATGCGTCGGCATGGACCCAGCATGTGGGCTTGCGTTCGACGCCAGCGGTAGGCTCGGTTCGGTAGAGCCACAAATCGACGCCTTTGAGTTGGGCGGTACTCTCGTTCGCGGTCGAAGCCGCCACGTTCGGCATCCCCGTCTTGGACGGCTGAATCTCCGCGGGCGGCGGGGCGTACATAGGCCCGCACCCCAGCAACAGCGCGAAGAGGAGCGCCCTCCATCGAGCGCCTCGTGCGCGTGGTTTCACGCGGTGCCTTTCTCGTTTTTGCGGTACACGGCGCGCAATCCTTTGAGCGTCAAGAGCGAATCCACGTGCTGGATCCGACGCGAGGCGGACGCGATCGTGTGTGCAAGGCCGCCCGTGGCGATGACGGTCGGCTGCGCGTCCATTTCCGCTTCAATCCGTGCGACGAGTCCGTCGACCATGTCGGCGTATCCATAGGTAAGTCCTGCACGGATGTGGTCTTCGGTGTTGCGCCCAATGACGCACGGCGGCTTCGAGATCTCGACCCTGGGCAGCTTGGCGCATTTCTCGGCGAGCACATCCGCCGAGGTCTGCACGCCGGGCAAAATGACGCCGCCTCGGTATTCGCCTTTCGCGGTAATCGCATCGAGTGTCGTCGCGGTGCCGAAATCGATCACGACGAGGGCGCCGCGATAATTCTCGATGGCGGCGACGGCGTTGACGATACGGTCTGCGCCGACCTCCTTCGGATTGTCGACCTGGATGATTAGACCGGTCTTCGTACCGGGCCCGACCATGACGGCTTCGACTCCGAAGACCTGTTCGCTTACGCGCACGAGGTCGAAATTCAACTGTGGAACGACGCTCGATATACAGCAGCCTTTGACGGCTTTGAGGCTTACGCCTTCCTGGTCGAGCAGCATGCCGAGCATGAAGCGGAGTTCGTCGAGCGTGCGGTAATTGTCCGTGCAGACCCGCCAGTGGCCCAGAAGGTCGTCGCCTTTATAAAGGCCCATCACGGTGTTCGAGTTGCCAACGTCCATAACAAGCAGCATTGCGCTTCTCCGGTCACAAGAATAGGAGCGACAAATCGGCCGCCGGGGCCGAGTGCGTCAGAGAACCCACGGAGATAATATGCACGCCGGTCTCCGCCATGGCCCGAATATTTTCGAGCGACGCATTGCCGCTGGCTTCGAGTATGACTTTTCGGGCTTGAGCACGGCGGACCGCTTCGCGCATGTCGTCGAGACTCATGTTGTCGAGCATGATCGCGTCCGCGCCAGCGCGAATCGCCTCGTCGAATTCGTCCAGGGTCGTGATTTCGACCTCGATTTTCATCAGATGATGGGCGCCGTCGGCGGCGCTACGGACGGCCTTGTCGATCCCGCCGGCCGCCCGGATGTGATTCTCTTTGATGAGCACTCCGTTGAACAGGTTGTGTCGGTGATTCGTGCCGCCGCCATGTACGACGGCTTCTTTCTCGAGACGGCGCAGGAATGGGGTGGTCTTGCGCGTGTCGCAGATCTTGACGTTTAGCCCATCGACGGCGGCGACGTATTTGGCGGTCAATGTGGCGATACCGGAAAGCCGTTGTAGGAAGTTGAGGGCCGTCCGTTCGGCGGTCAACACGGCACGGGCGTTGCCTTCGAATGTGGCCAACTCGTCGCCGTACTTGAAACGCGTGCCGTCCTGGGCCGCGTGCCAGTCTTTGATGTGGGCTTTCATGCAGTCGAATGCGAGCCGGAACACATCGATCCCGCTGAGGACGCCTTCTTGTTTTGCGAGCAGTCGGGCATGGCATCGCGCATCCGCCGGCACCGTCCGGTTGGTCGTGATGTCTTCCTGGCCGATATCTTCATCGAGCGCCGCGATCATGAGGCGCTTCAACGGCTTCATCATTGTGAAGGAATCTCCCGCTTAAGTGCGGAATGGTAGCACAGGTTGGACACAATTGCGACTTTCCGGCGGAGCGTTCGGCTATTGTTTGCTGCGGAGCAACGCACGAACCGCGTCGGACACTTCGTCGGGCGAGATGAGTTCGAGGCATTTCGGGTATAGGTACTTGGGGCAGATATCCTTGTTGCACAATTCGCATTCGATCCGCTTGCGCAAGACGACCTGGCGATCGCCGTATGGATACCAGATGTTGGGATGGAAACGGGCGCTGAATATGCCAACGGTCGGCGCGCCCATGGCGTAGGCCACGTGCATGACGCCAGTATCGTTCGAGACCACCGCCGCGCAACGTCGGAGAACAGCCTCGAGCAGGCCCATAGCGGTCTGCCCGCCGAGGTCGATGACATGTTCGCCGAGTTCTTTCGCAACGCGCGCGGTCATCTCGCGTTCGTTGGGACTGCCGGTGAGCACGATGCAGGCGTTGTCCTCGGCGATGAGCCGCCGTCCGACTTCGATGAAGGACTCGGGCGCCCACCTGTTGGCGGGACGTTTGGCGCCGCAGTGCAGAGCGACGAGGATCCGGCCGTCGCCCGGCGCTAGCAGCGTCTGCGCGTTGCGTTCGTCCTCCTCGGTCGGGATTAGCCACGGAGCCGGGATCGCCTGTCTGTCGATGCCGAGCGGACGCAGCAAATTCAGAAGCCGGTCGACTTGGCGTAGTTCGTAGTCTCGGCGGGTGACCAGTTGGAACCCGGCGAACCGGCGAACGCCACTCCACGCGAGGAGCATTTCGTATTTGGCCAAGTGGTTGAAACGCGTCAGATGGTTCGGCACGGCGACGGCCAAATCGACGCCATTGGCAACGATGCGTTTTTCGATCTGACGCACAAAACGTATGTCGCTCGATTCGTCTATGTAGTAGACGATCATATCGTCGAACAGCGGGTCGTTCACGAGGAGATCCGCCGCGCCCGGCATGCCGCGCCGCGTCGGCGAGGTCAGCAGCGTGAATTTGGCGTCGGGAAAGCGCTTGCGCAACGCGCGAAATGCCGGCATGGCGACAATCATGTCGCCCAGATTGCCCAAGCGCAACACGAGCACGCTGCGCGGCGACTGCGAACGCCGCCCACCGGGCAACATGGAAAGCAAACGTGCCGCTAGCGACAGCAGCCAATTTGACAATACATTGGACGGGATCGTCACCGTTCTCGACTAGGCCTCTTCAGTATAAGGATGAAGGATGAAGGATGAAGGATGAAAAAGGCTGTAGGCTGTAGGAAGGAAGCCTTCATCCTTCATCCTTCATCCTTCATCCTTCATCCTTCATCCTTCATCCTTCATCCTTACTATGTTCACTCAATCGCCAGTATCCGATCAGGTCGCATAGTAGCGCGTCAAATGGGATCTTTGGCGTCCAGCCGGTTCGCGCGGAGAGCTTTTCGTGCGATCCCCGCATTTCGGGGATATCGACTGGCCGCATGCGTGTCGGGTCGTGTTCCACGCGGATGGATGCACCGGCCACATTGAGCAGACCTGCCAGGGCTTCGCGAATGGATACCGCGCAACCACTGCACACGTTGTAGACCTCGCCGCTCTGGCCTTCGATCGCGACCGCTTCGTATGCGCGGACTACATCGGACACGTGTGAGAAGTCGCGCCGCGCGTCGAGGTTGCCCACGCGCAGTACCGGCGGTTCCTTGCCGACTTCGATACGGGCGATCTGATGCGCAAAGCTGGATAGCACAAACGCGTCGCTCTGTCCAGGCCCCGAATGGTTGAACGGACGCACGCGGACCACATCGAGCAGGCCTGCCGCGTGGAGATAACCGCAGTAAAGATCCGCCGCCGCTTTCGAGATCGCGTAGGGATTGGTCGGGTTGAGCGGGTGCTGCTCGTCCATCGGCAGCGTCCTCGGCGGCCCGTAGATTTCCGCGCTTCCGATGAACACAAACCGCGCCTCAGGAGCGTGGCGGCGCACGGCATCGGTCAAGAGCACGGTGCCCTGGAGATTCACGTCGAACGCCCGATGCGGGTCGCGGCCGGATTCGGGCACAAAAGTGATTGCGGCCAAATGGAAAACATGCGTCACCTCTCTCCCGGCCCATTCCAACAGCGCGTCCACAATCGGCGGATCGGACACGTCGCAAGTAAACCAATCGGGATCGTCCGCTGGCGCGTGGACGTCGCAACAGCGAACCGTCCAGCCTTGATCGGCCAAGTACTGCCGGAGGATGTGTCCGACGAATCCGCCCGCGCCGGTTATCAACGCTGTCCGGTTCATAGGCGCTCGATTTTCAGTTGCCGGACGATGCGCTCCATATCGGCATCGACCATCAGTTCGATGAGTTGCTCGAAAGACGTGTCGGGCGTCCAACCGAGTTTGGCGCGCGCCTTCGCGGAGTCTCCGAGCAGCAACTGGACTTCGGCTGGCCGGAAGAATTCCTGGTCTTCGATCACGTACTGACGCCAGTCGAGCCCGACACGTCCGAAGGCGACTTCGCACATGTTGCGCACGGTGTGCGTCCTGTCGCTCGATATGACGTAGTCGTCGGGCAGGTCTTGCTGAAGCATGAGCCACATCGCACGGACGTAGTCTTTTGCGAAGCCCCAATCGCGTTTCGCATCGAGGTTGCCCAACCGTAATTCGGACTGCAAACCGTTTTTGATGCGCGCGACGGCGTTGGTTACTTTTCGCGTTACGAATTCGAGTCCACGGCGGGGCGATTCATGGTTGAACAGGATGCCGGAGACTGCGAAGATGCCGTAGCTTTCGCGGTAGTTGACGGTTATCCAATGTCCGTACAGCTTCGCGACGCCATAGGGACTACGCGGGTAGAACGGCGTCTTTTCGGTCTGGGGCGTCTCCTGCACGTGGCCGAACATCTCGCTCGAAGAGGCTTGGTAGAACCGGATCGACTTGTCGACGACGCGAATCGCTTCGAGCACGCGCGTCACGCCCAGCGCCGTCACGTCGCCCGTCAATATCGGCTGCTTCCACGATGTCGGCACGAATGACATCGCCGCCAAGTTGTAGATCTCGCGCGGCTGGATGTCCCGCAGTATCTCAATCAGCGAGACCTGGTCGGTAAGGTCGCCCTGCACAAGCGTGATCTTATCCTTGATGTGGGTGATCCGCTCGAATGTCTCCGTGCTCGAACGCCGCACAATGCCATAGACCTGATAGCCTTGCTCGAGCAACAACTCCGCAAGATACGAACCATCCTGTCCTGTGATCCCCGTGATCAGAGCCTTTCGCGGCGCTGTATCCGGCATAGCGCTGTCTCCTCTGTCGCGACCCATTCACCTGCTCGCTCACCATAGCGTCTCATAATCCGCGTTCCGGGTCAAACTCACCAGGACGGGTACGATCCATCGCGGGCCACGCACGCTCCTGGGTTGCGATGTTTCCAATATCGCACTATTGTATGGATCTGTATGGGATAATGCGGTATGACAGAAAGCACCGATCCCCTAATTACTATTGATAGCCGAGCAAATTCAGGTAGTATAGTTCCGCAAGGAACAGCCATGCGGCGGCGGTCGCGAGCGTACCGTGCAAGCGAGCGGCTTGGCCCACGTTCGGGCGCAGGCATGCGATAAGCGTCAATAGCGCGAGGATCGCGCTGGGCGCGAGACACGCCAGCGGCAGTAGCAAAAGCGCCAGAAGCGCCTGCGGCGGGCCGTAACCGATGACGAGGGGATCGAGCGTCAGGAGAAACACTGCGAATCCCGCCACGAACAACACATCGAGGACGGATACGATGCGGGCAAACGTGCGGACAAGTCCGAGCAGGTACGATTCATCTTCCCCTTCGCGCCGCCGCCACACTTGGAGTGGCCACATGAACAATGTCGCCACGAATATGGCCGCACACCCCGCAAGCCCGCACAACAACGCCAGCCGCGTCTCGTACCATTGGATGCGTTCATAGGCGTTGTCGGCGATGAACATATGGCTGTAGGAGGCTGTAGGCTGTAGGCTGTAGGCTGTAGGCTCGGACTTCCTACAGCCTACAGCCTCACTTCCTATAGCCTCTGGAGGCGCGTATCCGTCGTCGCCGACTTCAAACGCCATGCGCCGCTGGTTAGAGACGCAGGCGCCCTTGTCCGTCTTCTCGACTGCCGCGAAGCAGTTGGACCCGATTGCATGGAACACTTCGGGGGCGCCGGTTTCCAGCGTGTGCGACAGGCGCAACGTGCCGGGTTCGCCGCCCACGCTAACCAGGAATTCAGGCACGAATCGCGGCGAGAGTAAACCGAACTTGACGAAGGTCGTGCGGCAATACCGGTTGTGGCGGTAATACCCGGCCACTGACGCGATGCGCGCGGCCATCCCTTCGGGGACGGCGGGTAACGGTTCGGTGGAATGCGACGGAAAGTAGCGGTTCAGAAAACGTCCGCCGACCATGTGGTAGAGGCGTCCATTGTCCGAAGTGCCTGAGACGAAGAGACCGGTACGCTCTTCGGGTATGAGTATCAGGATCGAGGCGAATCCCCAGATCAGGCCGCTATGTTCGAGCAAGCGCATCGCTCCATGATACCGTTCGTTGAACGCGTACGCACGGCCGGGCAGGTCCGGATGGTGCGAGAAATGCCGCTCGAACATCGTGCGCACGCTCTCCGGCCGCAGAATGCGCGCGCCGTCCGCCACGCCGTTTTCGAGCAAGGCCCGCATCAGTTTTGCCATGTCGTCCGCCGTGATCGCGAGCGATGAAGCGGGCGTGGTCTCGGGATAGTCGTACCGCGCTTCATGGTATTTGCCGAGGTAGTAGTCGTAACCCGTGGCGAGCGGCGTGTCGGGCTTTGGGACGAGCGCGAAGGTGCTGTGCGTCATGCCGAGCGGTGCGAAGATCTTTTGTCGCGCATACTCCGCGAACGGCAGGCCGCTGACGCATTCGACAACATGGCCGGCGAGTGCAAAGCCGTGGTTCGAATAACTGATGTACCGGCCCGGCGCCATCACACGCGGCGGCAGGTTCCGCGCAAGGTACGGACCCAACGGCACCAGCGCTTCAGGCGTAGGGGCGCCCATGCCGAGGAAGCGCTCGTCGAAACCCGCCGTGTGCGTCATAAGGTTGTCCAGCGTGAGCGGCGGTTCGCCCGGTACACGCAAGTCCGTGAGATAACGGTTGATATCCGCGGTAAGGGAGAGCTTGCCTTGTTCGACCAGTTGCAGGACCGCTACCGCGCAGACCACTTTCGACAGCGATGCAACGCGAAAAAGGGTCGTGGCCGGATCGATGGGCACGTTCTCACCGCGCCGGGCAGTCCCGTACCCTTTGCTGAAGATACACTGTCCGTCATGAACCAGCGAAACCACCGCGCCCGGCGTGCCCGCGCCCGCCATCTCCTCGGGGACGACCTTGTCGAAAAAAGCCGAAACATCTCCGGAAACAACCTGCGGCGCGCCCGCCGTAACGATCAATAGACTGAGCAGTAGCGACATGTCAGCAATCAGTCCGAGGTGCGACTGAAAAAATGCCGTTCTTGTAGGGCGGGATTGATTCCCGCCGATTTGCGGAGGCGGGAACTAATCCCGCCCTACGAGAACATACGAAAATGGAGTCTGTTTTCGTCATCCGTCACCCTTCGGTTTTCCGCCTGCGCCGCAGCTTGACGGCGGCGTAGGCGGTGAGCGCTACGCTCAATGCGGCGAGCCCGCCAACGCCGGCGACGGGCGTGTGCGAGGTCACACTCAGGAACACCGGACCGAAACGTTTGGTCCCGTTGTCGTACACGCACTCATAGTCGCCCGCGTCGGATGCGCGAAGCGCGACGATGTACAGGTCGCGCGTACGTGCGCCGGTGATGTGTCCATCGTCCTGAAGCGGGTCGTCGTCATGGTACCATTGGAATCCGACTCCAACATCGAGCTGGTTCGGAACGCCCAGGCAGAATGCTTGGCCGTCGTCGAAAGTCCCACCCTGCACGTTCATGCAAGTAGGCGGCATGATGGACGGGTTCAACGCGGCTTGCAGATACGCCTCGCGCCCGCCCGTGGCGTAGAATTGGTTATATTCTTGACGGTTCGTAGCCCCGTCGCCGTCGGCGTCGCCATTGGGACCCAGAAATCGTGCCAGCGTACAATCGTAATTCATCAGATTGGGAGTCGTGACCCCGGGAAATTCGATATAAGAGCCGACCGCCGTCATCAGCAGCACGGGGATCAGCGTCGAACCCGAATCGCCGAGGGTTATGAAACCCGCCATCATCATGTCCAAGCCCGGGACCGATAGGAGCGCACGTCCGTCCGGCCCGCCGAGGTCCGCCAGGATCCGGGCGTGATTATGCTCATATGCGGCGACGACTTCCGCATGCGTCACGCCGCCGGAGGCGCTCAAGTCGAGACTCTCGTTTTCGAGACATTCATAGACGATCGCCAACTCGGCGCTATCGAGCATGTTGTTGCCGACAATCGACGGCGGATTAACGGCAATACGGCCGCCGTTCGCATCGCAGTGATCCGGATCGAACTGCTGGCCGCCGAGCATCCAGGATACGGCCGTGAACGCCCGAGAGAGCGACCACATAGCGCCATCGAAATCGTCGGGACCGGCAAATGCAGGGTCCGCATACTGTAGCAGTCCGTTGGTACTGAAATCGCCATTCCCCACGCCGGTTCCTCCCAACGGGAGTCCGCCGCCATCGACGATTGTATTGTCGTCGACAACCGCGATCTGGACCGCGACGCCGCTTGGAGGCGTGCCGACGGTGTAGACCGCGCCCGAACCGGTCACTTCCGCGACCGGTTCGCCCGGCGAACCGATTATGGCGAAATCGGCTACATCCACACCCGTAACCGGCTTGCTGAACGTCACGCGGAAAAACTGGCTGGAGGTCTTCGAGGCCTTCGTAAGCGGCAGGATTTCATAGACGACCGGCCACGACAGCCACGTGTTGTAAATTTCCGAAAAGCAGCGTTTCGCGACGTAGTCGTATCCCTGCATCGTCAGATGCATGTCGTCGTCCATGAGGGATTCGAGCGGACTGTTGTAGTCGGGGTTACCGCCGGGCATGGGGACGTAATTCTGCGCGAAGCCGCCGGGATACGGGACTTGTTGCGGCAGGATCGGCGGAATGGCAAGAGGGATTCCATAATAGTACTGCATAAGACCAAGATTGTGTACGTAGAATACGCGCGGTCCCTTGATCGCGACCATCTCCTTGCGCGCGATCTCGAACTGGACCATGATGGCGTTCATCCGCGCCACGCTCATGCCGTTGACGCCATGATTGCCGAAATCGTAACCGCACAGCGCGACGCGAATGTTTGGGCGTATCGCCAGAATGGTGTCGATGGTTTCCGAGATCTTTGCGACGATGCCGTCGATACGGTCCTTAATATCCTGCTCCGTCATGCCCGGATTCCACGAGGTATCGAGCACGAAATCGTTGCCGCCCAGGCTCAGATGCACGATGTCGATCGTCGGATAGTCGGCCAGTTCTTCCGGGATGCGTTCCAGCCATTGCCGCCCCGGATCGTAGTACGGAAACGCGCGCGCCCCTACGGTCGTCGTCCGGTCTCCACGCTGGCCAATGCCCGTCCATCCGAAATCGCCCCGCGCCGCATCGATGGAACGCAACAACTGCATGAACGCGCCCCAGCTATCTCCCACGAGTAGAATCCGCGGCACATCTGCGGTTCCCGCCCACACCGGACTCCCCACGATCAGCGCAATCACCCCAACGAAGAACACACGTCGACACATCTGCCCGCATCCTTATCTTGGTCTTATGCAGTACTATTTAGGCTTTAGGCTTTAGGCAGTGCCTACAGCCTAAAGCCTAAAGCCTAACTGCAATACAACACCTTCGCACGGGACGGCGCGCTTACGCCGGTCCCATGTTTTTGAACAGGAACAAGCCGTCCTTGCCGGGCGCGACGATGTCCTTCCAACCGTTGCCATCGATATCCACAATCCACATATAGATGCCCGCGCCGCTGGCCTTCCCTGCCGGACCGTAGTCGATGGTATGGCGCTCGAAGACGCCCTTGTTTATCTTAAAATAATAGATGCCGAGCGGATCCAGCGAGCCGGGGTCATGTTCCTGATGCGCACGGTAACGCTTGCCCGTGACCAATTCGAGCTGGCCGTCGTTGTCGATATCCACGAGCTGCATGTCGTGGTACTGCGAGCGGGCCGTGTCGATATCGTGCTTGATCCACGTGCGATTGCCGCCCTCGATCTTCTGTTCCCACCACGCCAAGCCGTAATCGTGGCCCTGGCCGACGATGATATCGTTCACGCCGTCGCCATTGACGTCATAAACGAGAATGGGCACGCTGGCGCCGCCGAAGTTGAACTCTGGATGCCACTCCCACTTGTCCGTAAGCGGGTTCTTAGGCGCTTCGAGCCAGCCGCCCGCCGAAATGAGATCGTTGCGCCCGTTGCCATTGATGTCGCCGAAACCGAGTCCGTGCCCTTGCGGTGTTTCCGACAACACGATCTTGCGGAATTTGCCCGTCCCTTTGCCTTTCGCGTCGCATTCGAGTTTGAACGCCACGTAGGGCTTTCCCGGACAATTCGGTATCGCTTCGACTTGCCCGTCGCCGTCGATATCCCAGAAACAGCCACGCTCGACGCTGCCCGTTTTCTCGATGTCGTGAACAACCCATTCGACGGGCTGGCCCTTCGGATTCTCGCGCCAGCGCAACGTCTCGCCCCACCAACCGCCCGTGATAATGTCGAGATATCCATCGCCGTTGACGTCCATGGGATAATCGCTGAAGTCGTCGTAGTAGTCCTCGACCTGCTGTACCGAGCAAATCTTGTGCGCTTTCGTGAAGTCCGGCCCTTCGAACCAATACTCGCCCGACACAATATCCAGGATGCCGTCGTTGTTCACATCGAATACGGCGCAGGCCTCATACGTAGCCGTTCCAATGCGCGACTTCTCGAACTTCAACATCGGTTTTCCCTCCGGCGGTTCCACTTTCGGCACGGCGGCCTTCTCATCAACGCCCACCATCGCCATCACGACCAGACACATTACGCTAAACATGTACGCGATCCTCCACTTGATGAGGCAAGCATAACCCATTGCCTCCGCAAAGACAACCCCAATCGCCTTGTAGGAGAGCCTCTTGCAGAACCTCGGTTGTTTAGGCTTTAGGCTTTAGGCTTTAGGCTGTAGGAAGTGCCTACAGCCTACAGCCTACAGCCTAAAGCCTAAAGCCTAAAGCCTAAAGCCTAACTCCTAGTTTGTGTCACGATGCGATACATGCTAGGCTTGGGGCGGCCCAGGAGAGATGTTTCCATGAGCGCTGAACAGGATTTCGAGCCTTACCTGCAAGTGGGTTGTCCTATTGCTTTTCATTCCGACCCGTTCGACAAAGACGCCCCGCGATACAGCAGCGTGATTCGCGGGTGGCGCAAACCTTCCTATATTTTGGTGGATCGTCCTAAGATCGGCGGGCGCTTCGCGGCGATTCGTGAGAATCAGCCGTGCGTGATCCGGTTCGTACGCGACGGCAAGGCGTGCGCGTTCGACTCGCTCGTGTTGGACTGGGACACGCGGACGCATAACGCCTACTGCCGTATCGAATGGCCGCGCTTGTTCAAGATTGTGGTGTTCCGGCACTTCGAGCGCATCAAGTTCGACTTACCTTGCGACCTTTTCATCGGCGACGCACAAGAATCGGGGGAGATCGTGGATCTGAGCATCGGCGGGTGCCGAATCACCACAAAGGCGCCCGTGCCGGCGAATACAACGCTGTCTCTCTCTTTTGTGCTGCCCGACGGCTGTCCGGTCGATCACGTTCAATGCGAGGTACGCAATGTGCAACCCATGGGCGACGGCTCATGTCTAGGGTGCGAATTCGTCGAGGGCCAGATCTGCGTGGAAAGCAATGTGGCCTTCTATATCACGACGATATTGGAACGCGCTGGGGTGCGGTCGGCCAATGTGGAGTTCATCCTGATCATCGATATCGCGCCGGGACTCGCCTTGGATATCCGCCGCGTCCTGCAAGGACGCGGATACGAGACGCTCATCGCAACCGAAATCGTAGACGGTTTAGCGCGCTTGCGTCTCACTCCGCCGGGCGCGCTGCTCATCAACGCCTCCATGGGCGATCTCGATAGCCTGATGATCACGCGGCTGGTACGAATGACCAACGGCCTCGAATCGCTTCCCATATTCCTCTACAACGGCAACGAACCTGCAATGGACGCAAAGGCCAAGGCGCTTGGCGCATCGGGATGTTTTACCGCAACCACGCCCGCTGAACAAGTGGTCAACGGCATCGTAACCTACCTCATGGCGGCGAACATGCGCCGCCGCACCAACCCGGAATGAAGCTTCAGGCTTCAGGAAGTGCGATGTAGCCTGAACCCTACAGAACGCGCAATACGGCGCATTTGAGGTAGGCCGTTTCCGGCATGGCCAGCAATACCGGGTGATCGGGCGACGCCCCGCGCGTGTCGAGAATCAATGCCGTTCGTTGTGCGGCGCACGCCGCACGTTTCAACGCTTCGAAAAACGCGTCCCGCGCAACGAAGTGCGAACATGACGACGTAATCAGGATGCCGCCCGGTTCGAGGGCCTGGAGGGCCGCCTTGTTCAGCGCCTGATACAGACCAAGGGCGCGGTCTTCGCGTCCACGGGACTTTGCGAACGCCGGCGGATCCAAAATGATGACGCCGTATTTCTCGCCGCGCGCCAGGACCTCCGCAACATCCGCGCACTCGAATCGGCAGCGATCCGCGACGTTGTTGAGCACGGCTGCGGCATTGGCGGCTTCGATCGCCGACGCAGACGTGTCCACGCCCAAGACGTCGCACGCGCCGGCCATGGCGGCGTGAACGCTCCACATGCCCCGGTAACAATAGCCATCCAATACGCGCACGCCGGGCGCGAACCGGCCCACCTCGGACCAGTTGGCGCGCTGATCGAGAAAGAGCCCGGTCTTCTGTCCACAGTCCAGCGATACCGACGCCCGTATGCCGTCCACGACGACCTCGATTGGTTCCGGCACGACGCCCGTACGCGAGACATTGTGGTTGACCTGTAACCGTACGCCCTCTATTCCGTCTTGAACCAAAAACGCTTTCGCAAGCGCATCGAGATGCCGTCCGTAGAAGGCACACGAGGTCTGGACCGCCACGACGGCGCCATAACGATCCGCAACCAGTCCCGGCAGGCCGTCGCTCTCTCCGAATACCCAGCGATACACGTTCTGGCCCGGAAACAGCCGCTTGCGAAACGCGTGGGCTTCCGCGACTCGTTCCTCGATAAAGGTCTCGTTAACGACAGCCTGATGACGCGCCATGATACGCACCGCGATGCCGCCCTCGGCCTGGAAGAATCCGCGGCCCACGAAACGGCGGTCCGACGAGTACACGTCGACGACATCGCCATCCTCGCATTCGGGAATCGAGGCACATTCGTTGCGGTAACACCATGCGTGCCCCCGCAACAGGCGTCGCTCTTCTCGCGCATTCAGAATAAGACGTTCCATAAAATCCCTGAGTAGAAGTTAGAAGTTAGAAGTTAGGAATTAGGAGTCAGCGCCTGCGACATTCTAACTCCTAACTCCTAACTCCTAACTCCTATTCGGTTACGACTGCCGACGCTCGTCGACGCTCTCGCCCAACCGCGTCGCAAACTCCGCGTCGCCCAACGTCGTGCGAAAAACGGCTTCGGAATCGAAAAAATGCTTCCGGACGATCTCGATGAAATCGGCGATTGCACGAACAAGCACGACGAAAAAGAAAAGAAAGAGGATCGCCAGATAGAACACGAACTGGCGCGGATTGTCGCGCATCGTCATGATATGCGCACCCAATACCAACGCCACCGGAATAGCCAGCAAAAGGTAAAAACTCACCGGACGCCGTGCGTTCGCACGCCGCAACCCTGCCCGGATATGCATCCACAACGTCTTGCACTCCGGCAACGTATGGCCGATGTCGTCCTTCATTGCCTTTTCCCTAACTGGTGGCATTATACCACACGCGCACGCCCCACGCGTCAATCCCGGCAGAGCAAGGGTGCACGACTTCTTAGTGGGTCTCGGTTATTCACTCTGCTTTTTCGTGGGCGAATTGTAGCGCTTGGATGCTCCACAACCCACCAACATGTCGTGCACCCCTAATCGAACATTATACAGACCAACTCAAAGCCCAGCCGCCGTTCTTGCACATCGACACCCCGGTATCGAGCCGCCGGTCGATCTCAGATGTCGACGGCAATACCGTCTTCGCCATCGCCGGGATACTGGACGGTGTATTGATATTCCTCCATCCAGCCCTCCTCATCCCAAACCTCGTTGCATTTTGTCTTGTAGTTGAAGACGAAGTCCGCATTCCCGCCCCCGTACATGAGGACACGTGCCACCGATTCCTTGTCCGGGTGTTTGAATTGGACGCCGTTGGTGGAGAAAAGGTATCGCGGGCATTCGAGCTTCTCGATGAGTTCCCGCATGATGTTGCCCTTGCTGCCGTGGTGGGGCATCTTGACGCAATTCAGACGCAGACGTTTGCCTTCCTGGGGAACCATGCGATTGATGCCGTCCAGGAGGACGCTTGGATGTGCATCTCCGCTGAAGAGCACGCGGCGATTGTCGAATTCCGCGACAAAGGCGATGCTGGCGCCGTTGGCCTCGGATACGTCTTCCTTGAAAGGGGCCTCGGCCAGTTCTTCGATGTCGATTACACCCATGGATTCATATCCTTCGGGCTTAACCTCTTTCTTGGTCTCGTCTTCGCCCGGTATGAGGTGCGCTTTCTTGCACTCGGCCTCCCATTTGGGTTTCAACTCCGCGAGTTTCTGCTTCGTCGGCGAGAGGAGGGTCAGCTTCATTCCTCCGTCGAGTTCGACGATGGGCAGATCCCCCTCATCCGGAATGACAATGGCCTTCTTCTTGAGGTGGGCGTTCCAGGGCGCTTTCATTTCGATTAGTTTGGCGGTCAGTTGTTCCCCCTGTGCGGGCCCGAAGTCCTCCAGGTCGCAGTCTTTGAAGTGACGCCACCCGTTGAACCAGATATCGCCGAAGGTGACATCCAGATCGGGGTTGGCGAGCAATTCGAGGATGCCTTCGATGTGGTCGCCGTCCACGTGCGAGACCACAAGCAGTTCGATATGGCGCTTTCCTGCCGGCAGTTGCTCAATCTGCTCGACGATACGGGGCCCGGTGCCGGTATTGCCCCCGTCGATCAGGATGTTGGAGGGGTTTTGTTGGTCACCGTATTGGATCCACAGGGCGTCGCCTTTGCGTGCGGGAAGCATTTGGAGCCGGAACATCTTCTTCATAACGCGGTCCTCCTTGCCGCTGAAAATCAGCGGCCGTTAGAGTTCGATCGTGGTGAACGGGTTTTTCATGTTCGTCCGAGCGCACATCCTCCGGACCATCGTGAGCGCGGCGTCAACCTCCTCATCTCGCTGCAAACGCTCGCTCGATTCGCCAGCGATTACGCTCAAGCCATCGCGCAGCAGACTCACACCCCTCGAATAGAAGGGAAGGCCCCGGCGAAGCGCTTCGAGGAAACAACTCCGCGCCTCTTGGAAACTGGCCTCGTCCTCGCCGGTGTTCAGCCGGAGCCAGCCATGTTGAATGGCGCCGTCCGGCAGCCACGGGAACCAATGCATCAGATTGCGCAGCCACGGATGCCAGTCGGCAGGCTCCTTGTCCCACCGGCTGGCCAACAGAATATACCCGCCGGCGGCTGCCGCGATTGGGTTGATCATCTTCATCATGAGCGCGTCTTTTGCGGGAGCCAGCGCCTCCGCCGCGGCTGTGAAATCGCCCGCGCCAAAATACCCGATCATCATGGCGGTATCCGAATCGCGCACGGCAATCGACAGGGCATAGGCCGGGCGGCGTGGATCCGGGACACGGCCGGTCGCTAGGCGTTGGACGACGGCTTCCACGTCCAATTCCATGCAGCCGTGGGAATGCATCCACGGTACCGGCAGGACGCAGTATTGCACGCATTCCTGCGGCACAGCGACGACCAGGTAATGCCTGTCAAACACGCTGGCCCGGAAATGGGCCATCCCGCCTTGAGGCCGGAAGAGGAATTTCACAAACGTCTCGTCTTGGGCCACCGGAAGAGCGGTTTCGATCTGCACGCACGGGTTGCGGGACAGGCGATCGAGGAAATTCTGCCTCGGTTCCCCTTGTGAACCTCGATTTCGCTCGAAGAAGATGCCGCGCGAAATTGGGGCGGAACCCGGCGAGTTTATGATCGTCACGTGCTTCAGTTCGAGGGGTGGAGACGCCGTTCCCAACATGGACCGGGTTATCGCGGGCCGCTTCCGTTCGTATTCGCTCTTGCTTTCGACATTTCCCACCAGGTGCTGCCAGCCCAGATACTCGTGCGGCGACTGCCCAAGTTCCAAGGTGATTTCCTGGAGTTGGGGCTCGGCTTCCACTTTGACTTCCCGGTTCATAACACGGCCTCCCGGAAAGAGTACCTGCACAAGATAGCGGCCGGGCTGAACATTCACATCCAGATGGTCCAAACTCTCTCTTCCCACGGAGGCGACACGGTTGCGCATACGGCTAACCTGTTCGGGAGTCTCCTGTGTCAACCGCTCCCTTTCGGGCGCCTCGGACACGTTGACCACGAGTCCCTGGATGGGTTCGTGCCGTTCATCCAGATATTTGTCGAATCTCAACCGAAGCGTGTTCATGGGTTCACCTCGATTTTCACGTGTTGATACGGTGGCATGACGATGTAATCCGATTGGCCCTTCTGATAGGCGACACCTGGCGGGAAATCCGCATCGAAGACATACTTGCCCACGTCGATTTTGGTTTTCCAGGTCGAGGGCTCGATGGTCGGCCGCGTCATGCTGGTTCCTTCCCCGCAATAGGAAAACTGAGCAAACTGGTTGGCCTCCGTCGGCTTGCATCCGACTTCCACGGGAACGGTCGGCGGGCCGGTAAGGTGATGGAGCGTAAACGGGGCGACATTGCCAAAGGACGGCACCTGGCCCAGTCTTTCTTCCGCTGCGCTCACCCATTCCATCAGGTAAACGACGCCTTGGTAGAGCGTTACGGTATCGACGCGCCAATCACCTGTTGCACGACTGCTACCCGCGCCCGCCATGGCCATTAAGAGCGCTTCGGCAAACAGGCTCGGCTCGCCGGGCCGGCCATAGGCGCGATTGCCCACGAGTGTCGAGTAGTAGGTGGGGGCGAGGCGTTGTCCCTGTTGTCTCCTCGATGGCGAGATAATGGGCTCCCCGTAGTAATCATCCGAATCCAGGAGGGTTCTTGACATGGCGCGGCAAGCGTCGATGAAGAATACCTGGCGGCGCGCGGCACACTTGTCCATACCTTGGTAGAAGCTCCGGAAGTCGATGGCGTTCTCCAGCGGGTTGGCCGGCGATTCGCCGTAGTCTTCCAGGAGTAACGCCATCTCGTCTCCGCTGGCGATGCCGTGCCCGCAGAAATACAAGATCATCAAGTTGTCAGCGTTCGAGTCTCCCCGGGCCTTCCAGTCGCGCACGGCCAGTTTCACATTATCCATACTGGCGCGATCGAGCGTGACCGGGCCATTGGGGGTGGGATACGTCGTCACAGCGACGTCGGAAATGAGCATTTCGACGGTCGCCAGGGGTCTATCCGGGTTTTGATACGTTGTGCAGAGCCAATCGGCTATGGCCTTGGCCGAAATGGGCGGCGAGGTCAACTGCCCCATCCCCTCGTGGTTCGGGCATACGGAGCCCGATCCGTCGGCCAGGTGCGCATAGGCGCCGACCCCGATGACGAGGGCGTGCGTAGCGGGCTGGGCGGCGAGTTCTGGTTTCTTGTAAATCAGCGGCATAGTCGGTCCTCAGATTATTGTGCAGGCTGTCCAGCGACAACGCTCTTGACAAACGGTTGATTTTCAGAAGGCAGTTTGCCGGGCTCTGTGTTTGCATCCAATACGTGGCGGCGCATTGCGGCATCGGTAAGCGCATAGCCCCAATCGATGAGTTGTTTTTGTTCGTCCCTGGAAAAGCGATTCAGGCGCGTGCGCATCGCGGCCATCGAGCGTGTGAGCTTGTCGTCGAGCAGCAGTGGAGCGGGACGATGGTTCTCTTCGAGTTTGTAGTTGGCGATATGCGTTGCGATGCCCCAGTACGTGCCGCCCATCTTCCCCGCTTTGAAATCGGCGATCAGACGCCGCTTGCGCAGGGCTCGGGTCTGTTCACCCATGATATACAGTGAACGTAATGTACGGAAGATCTGGCTGCAGCCGACACCGAAAGGTTTGGGCTCGGTAGAGAACGGGGCGCCCGCGTCGCTGACAAGCACCGTCGTATATCGATCCCAGATCCGTTCGAGTCCGAGATTGTCGTAGATGCCGCCGTCGCCCAACAGCATCCGGGCGTACAACGCGCGGCTGTCGAACAAATCGGCCCCGTCCCAATACTGCCACTCCTCGGGTTTCGTGTCGAGCGTCACCGGGCAAAAGACCGGTGGAAACGCGCTCGAAGCCGCAACCGCCGTCGCGAGCGGCACGGTCGGCGAATCGATCTTGCCCAGGCGGTAATCCCCCATGTAGGGACGCGCGAAACGCACGCTCACGCCTGTTTGAAGGTTCGTGGCATAGATGGTAAATCGCGGCCCTTCATCCTTGGCCGGCAGGTCTTGAAGCGTGGCTCTGTGAAAGAGCGCTTTGTTGTACTTCGCGGCGACAAGTTGCCAGGGATGAACGAACGGCGCCACGATTCCCCCTAGAACGCTGCCAATGTCGATCGTCTTGGAGCAGAATTCGCACAACGGGTCGGCAACCGTCTCGGCAAAGTTGGTTGCGACGCCGTGGTCGTCGAAATCGAGGCACTTCCAACGATAGCCCAGGTAGGCGGCCGTAATCGAACCGCCCGACACGCTCGTTACCTCGGTAAGGCGCTTAAACCATCCCAGTTCATTGAGTCGAAGCAACGCGCCCAGGTGATAAAGACTGGCACGGAAACCGCCGCCCGACAAGGCAAGGCCTACGCCCTCTTCCCGCTTCTTTTCGCAGTCTTTGTCCATCCTTCCGATCCTCCGCGCCCATGGCGAGAATGGCCATCCATCGAGAACCGCTCCGTAATAGTACTGCTGAGAACACCAGTCTATACGAATATGCTGTCGAGATCAAGAGGGAAGCCGCATTAACGAGCGATGCATCTAACCCCCCCTGAAGGCGAAACTTACCGGTTTTGGTTTGATGCGCTCGCCCGACCCTGGACGGACTCCACCGAAGAGCAGGCGACCGATCGGAACATTTTGATTTTCCGGACGGCCGCGCGTATTATACTTATCGATGGGAGGGATGACGTTAGCGCGTTCCTCCCAAGCCTTTTTACGACGTTCTTGGCCGTGACAGCTGGTGAGTTCGTGACGCATTTGGAAAGCTGGTTATGAGACGGAATATCGTTCATGCGGGCGCGGGCAGTCTCAGCTATGAGATCCGCGAGATTGTGGCTGTGGGCCGCGAGATCCGGGGCCTGGGGCAGACCATCGTGTGGGAAAACATCGGCGATCCGATCGAGAAGGGCGAGGTGGTCCCCGATTGGATTCGGAACGTCGTTCATGAGTTGGTCGACGAATCGCGATCATGGGGCTACTGCGACACGGCGGGCGTGCCGGCGACGCGGGAGTTTTTGGCCGACGAGGTCAACAAGCGGCCCGGCGGCGTGCAGGTCGCGCCGGACGACATCCTGTTTTTTAACGGACTCGGCGACGCGGTTGCGAAGGTGTACGGGTTCTTGCGCCGCGAAGCTCGAGTGCTGGGTCCGTCGCCGGCGTACAGCACGCATTCGAGCGCGGAAGCGGCGCATTCGGGCGACAACCATATTAAGTACGAACTCGATCCGCTGAACGGTTGGATGCCGGATGTCGAGGATATCCGTAACAAGGTCAAATACAACGATTCGATCGCGGGTATCCTGTTGTTGTCGCCGGACAATCCGACGGGCGCGGTGTATCCGATCGAGATTCTCGAAGAGATCGCCGCCGTCGCCCGCGAATACAATCTGTTCGTGGTCGCGGACGAGATCTATGCGCATATCGTGTACAACGGGGTCGCGCGGCTGCATCTGAGCCAATGGATCGGCGACGTGCCCGCAATTGCGATGCGTGGGATCAGCAAGGAGTATCCGTGGCCGGGTTCGCGTTGCGGTTGGATCGAGGTCTTGAACAAGGACAAGGACGCGAACTTCGCGGCGTACACGCAAAGCCTCTTGGCGGCAAAACGCCTCGAGGTGTCGTCCACGACGTTACCGCAGATGTCAATCCCGCGCGTGATTGGCGATCCGCGCTATCCGGCGCATCTGGACCGGCGTTCGCGCATGTTCGAGGCGCGGGCCGCAGAAGCCGTCGCATACTTCGACGGGTGCGACGGCGTGATCGTGAACAAACCGTCCGGGGCATTCTATCTGACGGTGATGTTCAAGGAAGGCGTCTTGAACCAGCAGCAAATGTTGCCCATCGACAATCCGGTGGTTCGGAAACGGATCGAAGCGCTCGTGGCAAACGTGACGCCGGACAAGCGGTTTGTCTATTATTTGATGGGCGCGACGGGCATCGTGGTCGTGCCGTTGACGGGTTTTCAGTGCGCGCACGAAGGATTCCGCGTGACGTTGCTCGAAACGGACGACGTGAAACGTGCGTGGATCTTCAAGACGTTGCGGGATTCGATCGACCAATACGCCGCGAGCGCGCGATGAGGCGTTAGCCATGGAACGGATGCAAGCGCAACGGGAGTTGATGAAGTCTGCCTTCGGGACGTTTCTGGCGGGGGCTTCCGGCCAGAGCCAGGGCAAGCCTGAACCGCCGATCGAGAAGGCGTGTCCGCCGAACGCGGAATTGGTTGCGTTGCCGCCGCCGGATATGTCCGTGTTGACGCAACCGGAGTTGCGGGCGTGCATGGCGTCGCGCCGGAGCCGTCGGCATTGGTCGCATGAGTTCATGTCGAAGCAAGAATTGTCTTTCCTGCTGTGGGCCACGCAAGGCGTCGAGGAAGTGGTCGGCGACGGTTACGCGACCATGCGCACGGTCCCGTCAGGCGGCGCGCGGCATGCCTTCGAGACCTACCTGATCGTGAACCGTGTGGACGGTCTTCTTCCCGCCGTTTACCGGTATCGGCCGATCCAACACGAACTGCTGTTTCTGTTCGGAGCCGACACCTTGCTCGAGCATCTGAACGCGGCGGTGTTCGGGCAGCGGTTCGTAAACGACGCCTCGGTCGTGTTTATCTGGACCTGCGTGCCATACCGGGGTGAATGGCGCTACGGTCCCGCCGCGCACAAGTTGATGCTCATCGACGCGGGTCACGTGTGCCAGAATCTGTACCTCGCGTGTGAAGCCATCGGCGCGGGGACCTGCGCGGTGGCCGCTTACGATCAGGATGCGCTGGATCGCCTGCTCCAACTCGATACGCACGAGGAGTTTAGCCTCTACCTCGCGCCTGTGGGGAAACGGCCGGAATAGCGGACGGCGGTTGGCCATAAAAATGTTGGGAGCCCCCAGATTCCGTAACGAAGTTGGTTTCCGGGGGTAAGACTGGTATACTGTTGACAATTGGATGCAACTTTTCTGCCCAGACGGGCATTGGATGAGGAGACAGGTTTGATCCTCAATAAGGATAGCCAAATCGGTATGGCGGAAGGCTTACAGAGCGCGGCGGCACTGAAATCCGGGACGCGGTTTCGCGTGATATCCTCGGATGCGGACCCGGTGCGCGAATTGGGCGACGAAGCCCTCATGGCCGTGCATGCCGCCGGTTCGGAGGAGGCCTTCGCCGAATTGGTCCGCCGCCATCAAAAAGGCGTGTTGAATTACATGTACCGGATGCTGCAGAACCGCCACGTCGCGGAGGAACTGACGCAGGAAGTTTTCATGGCGTTGGTGAAGAATGCGCAACGGTATCAGCCGACTGCGAAATTCACGACGTATCTGTACGCGATCGCGTCGAACATCGTATCGAAGGAATGGCAGCGGACCAAGCGGCGTCCGAAGTTGTTCAGTTTCTCTTCGTTTCTGGGCGGCAAGTCGCATGACGAAGACGATTTCAATCCGCTCGAACACGTGGGTGACGCGCGTGCGTCGGTCTTGGCGGACTTCCAGCGGGTCGAGATTTCCGAAGCGGTGAATGCGGCGCTGAAACATTTGCCGGATCACCAGCGCGAGGCGTTCGTGCTGTTGCGCTTCCATAATCTGTCGTACGAGGAAATCGCGAACATCACGGATACGCCGGTGGGCACGGTGAAATCGCGTGTGGTTCGCGCCGAGCGCGCGTTGCGGCCGCTGCTCGAGCGATTTCGAGAATACGTTTAGCGTAGGGGCGTTGCGGGATGAAGTGGCATCCAAACAAGCATGATCTGATGGCCTATGCGGAAGGGCTCGCGGACCGCCGCGGGATTCTCTCCGCCAAGACAGGCGGTCATGTGGTCGCGTGCAAGACCTGCATGGCGGAAATCCAGCGGATGCGTGCGTCTTTCGAAGTGTTGCACCGCTCGTGCGAACTCGAACCCTCGAACGATTTTACGACGCGCGTCCTCATCGCGGCCCGGCAAGAGCGAACCGCCCTCGAAGTTCGGCGTGTGCGTCGGCCCCGCATCCGGCCGCTGCTCAAAGGCCTCGCATACGCGGTGGGCGTTTTGATTGTCGCCGTTGCGGGTTTCAAGACAGCGTTGAATGCGGGTTCGCATGTGCCGTCCAGTTTTACGCGCGGGACGGATCGCGTCGCCGAAGCGATGCTTTCTCCCGACGCCATCCGCAAGGCCAGCGCGGAAGTGCAGGCGCTAGCGGCGGCGGTGCAGGCCCCGGCCACGAAACGGTTCAGCCCCGTCGAAATCGAGCGGCGTCGTGCGGTACAAGCGTTGAACACCGATATCGAAGCGGCCCGTGTCGCGCTCCAGCGCAATCCCGGCTGTCTGCGCGCCAGCCGTGTGATGGATTCTAATCTTCAGCGCCAGGCGCAGACCTTGCGGGCGCTCTACCTCGAGAGCAGCCTGTAACACGCATGATTCAAGAAGAACAGGGGGCTTTTTTCAAAGCGTAACATCTTCCATGCATGCAAGGATGAAGGATGAAGGATGAAGGATGAAAAAGAACACAACCTCGTTCCATCCCGCCGCACGCAAGGCTTCCGTGCCGGCATAAGATTTTCCAATTGCGCCGCAAGCGTTTCATCCCAGAGGCGCAAGGTCTCCGCGCCTCGGTTCATCCTTCTGGCAGCGTTTCTTCTTGCATGCGGCCCCGCCGTGGCGCAAGGCAATCTGATGGACCGGGTCGGTTCCGTGTTCGACGGGGTCGCGCGCGGACTCGATTTCGTCGGCAAGAAGGCGCAAGACCTCATCGGACCAGGTCTCGGCCTCGGCGAGGGCGAGGCGGGCGGATTCGTCGAGTCGCGCGAATTCGAGGAGCGCTATCCCGTCGCGTCCGGCGTACAGGTGTCCTTATCCAACGCGTTCGGCGAGATCTGCGTCGCGACCTGGGAAAATCAGGTCGTACAGATCGCGGCCCACATGTCCGTTCGCGCGGAAACCGTCGCCCTGGCGCGCGATGTCGCGCAAGGTATCGCCATAAAGGTCACGCCCGTCGAAGGCCGTATCGACGCCAACACCGTCTTCCCGGATCCGCGCTCGGACATGGGCAAACTGACCTACGAGGTCAATTACACGGTGCTCGTACCCAAGGACGCCGGCGTAACGGTCCGCAACGATTTCGGCGACACGCGCGTTGTCGGCATCGGCGGCGCGCTGGCCGTGGATGTCCGTTACGGCGCCATCGAACTGCGCGACTTGGCGGGCACGGTCGATGTGCGCGCGCGCGGCGAGTTTCCCGTGGACGTTCAAGGCTTGAAGCAAGGCGGCGCATTTGATCTGCACGGCGCGCGCGCCGCGTTTCGCAACGTGGCGGGCAAACTCAAAGCCGCCAATTTCCGAGGCAGCATCGAACTGTATGAAGTCCCCGCCGACGCCGATGTGGATATGGCCTGCGAGAGCGGTTCGATCACGTTTTGGGTTCCGAAGGACGCCACACCGGCGTTCACCGCCACGGCCCTGTTCGGCGATGTCCAGTCCGACGCGCCGGTATCGCGGATCGCCGAGGGCAGCTTCGTCGTCGCGCGCACGGGGGCGGCCGAACCCGCACCGCGCGTTGCCCTGCGCGTATCGTTCGGCGATATCGTCGTCAAGTACGCGGACGCGCAATCCGGCGTTGGGGCGGACGCGGCCTCGATCGCGGCAGCGGCGAGCGCACAACCGTTCAAGGAAGTCTTGACGCTGACGGAAATCCTTCCGGAAAACGGAAAGCTGATCGTCGAGGGCATTATAGGCGACATTCGGATCGTCGGCGCGGATACGGAAGGGTTGCGCGCCACGGCGACCAAGTATGTCCGGGTCCAATCGCAACCCAACGTGCGCGCCGCGTTGCAAGCGCTCGATGTGCGGGCCACGCGCGCTACGGATGGCGTCATCACGATCCGCACCGCCGCGACCGACAACATGGCGGCGCTCGGATGCGCGGTCTATCGCGTCGACCTCGCCATCGAATGTCCGCGCGGCGTCTCCGTCGACGTCCAGGCCCAAGACGGCCAGACGAGCGTCGACGGGTTGGGCGGAACCGTGATGATCGTACAAAGCGCGGGCGTCGTCACGGCCGAACATCTCAAAGGCAGCCTCGCCTTGACCAACCGGAAAGGCGACATCAAAGCCGTCTCCTGCGCCGGGCCGGTCGAAGCCACCGCGTCGTACGGCGATATTGCGATGTCGGACATCTACGGCAAGATGACGATCGACGCCACACAAGGCAAGACGACCATCGAATCGGCGCATGCCGAAATCGCCGTCCGCGCCAAAGGCGGCGACGTACGCGTGCTGTCCCTCGACAACGTCCCCGCCAACTACGACATCCGTGTCGAACAAGGCAGTATCGGCGTCCTGCTGCCGCCCGCCACCGACGCCGCCATCGCCGCCACCGCGGAGAACGGCGCCGTCCATTCCGCCATCCCGTTGACCGGCAGCATCCGAAAAGACTTCCAGGAATTCGTCAAGGTTGGCGCGAGCCCCTTCCACGTTACACTGCAAACCAAAAACGGCGACATCGTCATCAACTGACGGATCGCGCGCGGGGAACGTTTCTAAGTAGCGCGACGTTTACAGCGTCGCGGCGGATGCTGAATAACGACGTTGGATACGCCGTGTTGCCTCAGCAGTCGTAGCCCGGCGTTGCAGCATTTGTCTATCCGTTAAGTGGTGATCAGTCGCCAGGCGCGATTCTTCGAGGTAAGCGGTCTGCCACAATCAATCAGGTTTTGGTGGCCTTATGACGGCACGTCAAGTCGCCAGCACGCTTTAAGCGAGTCAAGCGGGCTGCACCCAAGATGAGCGTGAGCGCCGCGAGCAGCAATAGGCCCGTTCGCCCGAGCGCGGGCAGTTGAGATGTGTCGGTTACCGTGACTGTCGCGGTAGGAGTGGTATAGAGGTCTTTCGACTCGTCCGTCACCGTCGCCACATAGTCGCCGGCGTCCTCGACCACGAGTGAGGGTATCTGGAAGGTGTCCGTAGTTGCGTCGGGGATATCGTCTCCATCCTTCGTCCATTGAATATTCGTATGGCCGACGTTTCCCGTAAACCCAACGTGCATGCTCAGACCGTCCCCCGTGTGAAACGCTCCACCTGTTGGCAGGTCGGTGAACACAAACCCGTTGCCGGGGAATTCGGCGCAGTACGAGCGGAATTGTCCGCCGGCACTGGTAAAATCGCCTCCCGCGAACACGGTCGTTCCCCACAGGGCAAGTTCGTCGACATATGCACCGTACCGCCCCCCCGCCAAATTGGGATTCCAGTCGGTGGCCAGGCCCGTCGAGGTGTTCAGCGCGGCGATGCTATTTCGGGTTTGGCCACCGATGCTTGTGAATTCGCCTCCCACGTATATTGTCATCCCCGACACAGCCAAGGCAGCGACTGCGTTATCCGGGCTGGGGTTCCAGGCGGTGGCCTCGCCCGTCGAGGCGTCCACTGCTCCGATGTGGTTGCGCATCTGACCGCCAATGCTCAAGAAATTGCCCCCCACATACACCGTTGTACCCACTACTGAAAGCTTAGAAATATGCGTTGTGGAGTGGCCGTTGTTGCCCTCCAGTTGGGCATCCCAGGTTGTGGCAAGGCCCGTCGTGGCGTCTAGTGCGGCAATGCAGTTGCGCGGCTGGCCGCCGATGTACGTGAACTCACCCCCGGCATACACCGTCGTGCCCGAAACCGCAAGGGATCTGACAAACGGACCGAAGTCGCCTCCCCATGCGCTGGGGTTAAAGGCGGTGGCGAGGCCCGTTGTGGCGTCGAGCGCGGCAATGCTGCTGCGCGCCAGGCCGCCAATGCTGCTGAAATGCCCCCCCACGTATACGACCGTGTCCGACACCGCAAAGGCCCTGACCTGACTGCCGCCTTCTGCGCTTGGAGCCCAGTTGGTAGCCAAGCCCGTCGTCACGTCCAGCGCGGCAATGGAGTTGCGCATCTGGCCGCCGATGCTTGAGAAGAGGCCGCCGACATAGAGAGTCGTTCCGGATACCGTAAGCACGTCGACAGTATCATTCGAGTTTGCGTTCCAGTTGGTGGCCAAGCCCGTCGCAGCGTCCAGCGCGGCGATGTTGTTCCGCGCCAGGCCACCAATGCTTCGGAAGCGCCCGCCCGCGTATACCGCCGTACCCGATACCGCTAGAGCTTGGACGTCGCCGCCCACGTTTGGATCCCAGTTGGTGGCCAAGCCCGTCGTGGCGTCCAACGCGGCGATACGATAGCGCGTTTGGTCACCGATGCTCGTGAACCCACCTCCCGCGTACACCGTCGCGCCCGATGCTGCCAGAGCCCAGACATTGCCGTCCGCGTTGGGGCTCCAGGCGGTGGCTAAGCCCGTCGAGACTTCCAACGCGGCAATGTTGTTGCGTGTCTGACCGCCGATGCTCGCGAAAGCGCCCCCCGCATACACCGTCGTATCCGATAGCGCAAGTGCCCAGACATGGGGGGCGCTGCCCCCCGTATTGGGGTCCCAGGCGGTAGCCAGGCCCGTTGCGGGGTCCAACGCGGCGATGTTGTGGCGCGTCTGGCCGCCGATGCTCGTGAAAGCGCCCCCCGCGTATACTATTGTCCCCGATGCCACAAGCGCGTTTATCTCGCCGTTCGCGTTGGGGTTCCATGTCGTGGCTAGTCCCGTCGTAGCATCCAGCGCGGCGATGCAGTTGCGCGTCTGGCCGCCGATGCTCGTGAATATGCCCCCCGCGTATACCGTTGTGCCCAATACCGCAAGGGCGTAGACATTGTAGCTCGCGTTGGGATTCCAGGCAGTAGCCAGTCCCGTCGTGGCATCCAGCGCGGCGATACGCATGCGCGTCTGGCCGCCGATGCTAGTGAAATTGCCTGCCGCGTACACAGTCGGTCCCAACACCGCAAGAGCCTGAACGTGCGTGGTGGCAAAGCCACCGTCATTGCCTGCCGCGCTGGGATTCCACTGGGCATCAACAGTACCGTTGGCTAGGATATGGGCGATCGAGTTTCGCGCTAGACCACCGATGCGTGTGAAATCCCCGCCTACGTACCACCCGCCGAAACCGTCGGGTACACACGAGTCCATGGTTCCGTCAACCTTGGGAAAGACAGCGGTAGGTTGCCCGGTTGTGGCATCCAGCGGCACGCCGCTTCCCGTACAGGGCCCGACGTATGTGAAACGGCCGCCGATGTATACCGTGGTCGGCGTCGTGACGATGGTTTCTACCATCCCGTCTGTAACCCACGTTTCTTCACGCGGTATCGAACTCTGTGCCCACGCCTCGGCGCTAAGGACTAGAACCGCAACAAGAACCATCCGTATGAAGGGCTTCATCGAATCCTCCCGTGCATACTGCGTAGCGTGTCGTCCATATGAAGCAAGAGGAGCGAACTCAAAGCGCGCCGCCACGTTCCAATACGGTATTCGCGGAGTACATTGGGCACTCCCCTCACATGCTCGTGTTATCATCGTATACGGTTCTTGCACGCAGATCAAGGGTTTCAGCAGAGCTTGGAGCATTTTGACGAACGATTCATGCGAAGACCGTCCTGTAGGCGAAGCCAACTCTCCGCTTTTCTTTGCTTCTTTCTTTTCCTCGCGAAAAAAAAGGAGGAAGGATCAGATCAGTAATCTACCGCGTTACGAGGCCATCGCATGCACGGGTGTTCCGGTTACTTTCGCGTCTTGTTCCAGGAGGAATGTGAGAATATCGTCGAGCACTCGGACGACTGTATCCCGGTTCAAGCCGATGTGATCGCCGTCGTAATATTTGATGGTCTTCGGTTCCTTCGCGGCGTCGTGCAGCGCCGTCGCGGCCGCTGTCGAAATCAAGCAGTCGTCCGTGCCGTTCTGGAAGAAGATCGGACGCGGGGCGATTTGCGCGATGTAGCGCGCGGGATCGGCCGGGCCTAGCAAGTACCATGCGACGGATTTCGCGAACCACATGGGCACGTACTTGCGGATCTCGCCGGCGACCATTCGCGCATCCAGCATAGCAGGGACGTTCCCGCCGCCATAGCACAACGCTACTGCCGGGATACGCTTGTCGAAAGCGACCACGGTGCTCCCGGTAATCGCGCTGTAGCTCGCGCCGGTCAGGTAAATGCGGTTCGGCGCGATATCGGGCCGCGTCTGCAAGTAGTCGATGAGGCGGCGCGTGTCGTTGACCGTGTACGCGGGACGCCGCAGGAAGGACTTTGCATCCTCGAAAGGCGTGGCGTTCTTATTTCGCCGTTCTCCGCGCATCAGTTGGTCGAAACTCGCGAACGCGAACCCGGCCTTCACAAACGGCTCGGCGATTTCGTCCAGAAAATCCTTCTCCTGGCCGATGCCGTGCAGGAAGACGACGCAAGGCCACGGACCGCTGCCCTCCAATGGCGTCGCCAAAAGCGCCGGCACGCGGTCGTTCATGTAGCCGTTATAATACACCGAGTTGCGGATATAGCCGGGCTTCTCCTGGATTTCGGTAACGCGGGCCTCGAGCGGCGCCTTCGGGTCGTAGCCGTTGAAATACGTCGCATCCATCACGACCTTGGCTACCGCCAAACCCCCAACAAGCAACACGACCAATGCCCCAACTACAATCCCGGCAATCTTCAAGACTTTCATGACATTTACCATCCCGCTCTGCGTTTCAATACACTCATGCCAACGGCGTATACTAATTGGCCTTGTCCGCGTAATCAAGAAACCGGGTTTCACGTCAAGGATGAAGGATGAAGGATGAATCAGCGGAGGAATTCAGGAGTCAGGAGTCAGAATGGCGCTGCCGTCTCCGTTCATTCTGACTCCTGACTCCTGACTCCTTAATTTCTTGTTCATCCTTCATCCTTTATCCTGCTATAGTGCTGCTGGAGGAAGAAACGCATGGAAAACGAGAACGGCGTGGCATGGCCGAAGAACCGTGCGTTACGTGCGCGTCTGCGCTTGGCGCTGCTCGCGATGGGCGTGGTTAGCGCGGCGTTGGCGCAGATCATGGGGCATTTCCCTCGTTTCATCGAGAAGGCGTACACGGAAAAACTGGGGCAATGGTTCGGGCGCACGCTGGCGGCGATTACGTCGCGTATCCCATTTTCGGTGGGCGAGTTGTTGCTCGCGGCAGTCGTTCTGTGGTTGCTGGCCTCGGCGTGCAGGGCCGTCTATCACGTCATTCGCGGACGCCGGCGCTGGACGAATATGCTGGCGGGCGGGCTTCTGCACAGTGGCGCGGTCCTGGGCATAATCCTCGCGGCGTTCTATTGGAGTTGGGGATTCAACTATGACCGGGCCGGACTGATCGACCGGATGCAGTGGCAGGCCTATGTCGAGCCGCCGAAGGATGCCGCGGCCCTCGACGAACTCGAACGCATCTGCCGTGAACTGGTCGGCGCGACCAATCGCGCGTACGAAGCATCGACCGGCGGAAAGGACGCCGGCGTGCCAACAAGCGTTCCGCTATCGCGCAAGGCCCTGAACATGGCCATCGACGGCGCGTACCGGCGCGTGGCCAAAGACCTGCATCTGCATCCGTCGTTCGTGGCGTCGCGCGGACCCGCGAAACCGGTCTTCTTTTCCGAAATCATGAGCTACACGCTGATCCTCGGCGTGTACTGTCCGTTCACGGGCGAGGCGAACTACAATAACAACATGCCCGCCTGCGAAATCCCGGGGGTCATCGCCCACGAGAAGGCGCATCAACGCGGTGTGACCAGCGAAGACGAGGCCAACTTCTTCGGCTATCTCGTGTGCGCCTCGAGTAAGGACACGTATCTGCAATACTCGGCCTATCTCACGGCGCAGCGGCGGTTTCTATCCGAGTTGATCGCGCGCGCCCCCGACTGCGGCAAGGCGTTGCTCAAGGAGCGCGATCCGGGGGTGCAACGCGACGTGGACGCTTGCAATGCCTTCGTGAACGCGCATGCTGGCCGTATTAGCCAAATACAACATAGCGTCAACGACCTGTACCTCAAAGCAAACCGCGTCAAACAAGGCGTCAAGGCATACGGCATGTCCGCACGCCTGATCATGGCATACGCCCGCGCACACGGCGGTTCCTGCCTCGTCGAAACCGTTGGAAAGGAGACCAAACCATGAACAATACCGTGACCCGCTTCAAGACCGACGACGGCATGGATCTTCACGCCCGGCAATGGACGCCGGAGGCCGCACCCAAAGGCGTTGTCGTGCTCATTCACGGCTATGGGGACCACGGCGCCCGTTACGAATGGGTCGCCTCGCACCTGACGCGCGCGGGGATAGCCGTTTGTGCGCCGGACCTGCGCGGCCACGGCGAGTCTCCGGGCGAACGGGCCTTCATCGCGTCGTTCGACCGGCTCGTCGACGACGTGGCGCAATACGTCGAAGCGGTCCGCAAACAATTCGCGGGCATTCCGCTGTTCGTGATGGGCCACAGCATGGGCGGGCTGATTGTCGCGCTGTACGCGGCCACGCGAAAGCCGTCCGTTGCAGGCGTCATCCTGAGCAGCCCGTTGCTGAAAGTCAGCGACGACGTTTCGCCGTTTCTGCAACGCATATCGGGAATCATCGGCGCGTTACTGCCACATTTACCCGTGTTGCCCCTCGATAACGCGGCGATATCGCGCGATCCCGAAGTCGTCAAAGCCTGCGACACGGACCCGTTGGGCTACCACGGGCGTATCAAGGCGAAGACGGGCGCCGAGATGTTACGCGCCACCAATCGCATCCAGGCCTGCATGGAAGACGTGACGCTTCCGTTGTTGCTGCTCCACGGCACGGCCGACCGGTTGTGCGACGTGAACGGCAGCAGGCAAATGCACGCGCGCGCGAAATCGTCCGACAAGACGTTGAAACTCTTCGAGGGCGGTTATCACGAACTGTACAACGACTTCGACAAAGACGCGTTTATTGCGGATCTCGTATCGTGGCTTGATCGGCGCAATTGACATGCGCGTGGGCGGCTGCTAGAATAGTCTTATGTGTTGAGAATGGCCTTCGGGACAGGGCGCAATTCCCGACCGGCGGTATAGTCCGCGAGCGCGCAAGCGCTGACCCGGTGAAATTCCGGGACCGACGGTACAGTCCGGATGGAAGAAGGCGGCGCGATTGCTTTTGTCCCGGAGGCGCTGTGCCTTTTGGGACGTTTTTTGTTTATGGCAACCGATCGCGAGTACATGCAGCGTGCGTTGGACCTGGCCGCGCAAGGCCGGGGCCGGACGAGTCCGAATCCCATGGTCGGCTGCGTCGTCGTACGCGACGAACACATCGTCGGCGAGGGATTTCACGCGAAGGTCGGCGAACCCCACGCCGAGGTCCATGCTCTCGAAGCGGCGGGCGATGCGCATGACGCCACCTTATATGTCACGCTCGAGCCATGCTGCTTCCATGGCCGCACCCCGCCATGCACGGACCTGATCATCCGACACAAACCGGCGCGGGTCGTCGTGGCCATGCCCGATCCCAACCCGCGCGTATCGGGCAAAGGCATCTTCCAATTGCGCAACGCCGGTATCGAAGTCGAAGTCGGCCTGCTCGAAGACGAGGCCCGCCGCCTCAACGAAGCCTTCTGCAAACACATCGTGACGCGCATGCCGTTCGTGATCGCCAAGTGCGGCATGTCGCTCGACGGCAAGATCGCCACGCGCACCGGCGATTCACGCTGGGTCACGAGCGAGACCGCACGCCACATGGTTCACGAGTTGCGCAACGAAGTCGACGCGATCCTCGTCGGCAGCCGGACCGTCATGCTCGACGATCCCAGCCTGACCACCCGGCTCGAAGTCGGCCAGACGAAAGACCCGATCCGCGTTATCCTCGATGCGGACGACTATCTCGATCCGCGCGCCCGCGTATTCCATCTCGAAAGCAAAGCACCGACATGGGTCGTCGTGCCGGACAACCGCACCGTTCCCGAAGCGAACGAAACGCTGCACATCCCATCCGGGCCGGGCGGACTCGATATGCGCCACCTCATGTGCGAACTCGGCGCGCGCGACATCGTGTCGGTCCTCATCGAAGGCGGCGGCACGACGCTCGCCTCGGCCTTCGACGCCGACCTCGTCGATAAGATCCTCTTCTTCGTCGCGCCGAAAATCGTCGGCGGGCGCGACGCCATCACGGCCGTCGAAGGCGAAGGCGTCGCCCGGATGGCGGACGCGATTGCACTCGAACGCATGCGCGCGACGCCCGTCGGCGAAGACATCCTCATTGAAGCGTACGTGCGGAGAGACTGACCCTATGTTCACCGGACTTATCGAGGAAATCGGCGCAGTCGTGCGGCGTCCCGGCGCCGAGCTCGCCGTGATGGCGAAAACCGTCCTCGAAGGTCTCCGTCCCGGCGACAGCATCGCCATCGACGGCGCATGCATGACGGTCACGGGCATTCACAGCGACCATTTCGTCGTGCAGGTCTCGCCGGAATCCTTCGCGCGGACTACCCTTGCGCGCCTGCGGCCCGGCGACGCGGTCAATCTCGAACGGGCGATCGCCGCAGGCAACCGTTTCGGCGGGCATTTCGTTCTCGGACATGTCGACGGCGTCGGGCGCATCGCATCGATTCACGACCAGGGCGAGTTCGCGTTATGGCGATTTCAGGCCCCCGAAGACGTCGCGCGCTATCTCGTGCCCAAAGGCTCCGTCACGGTCAACGGCATCAGCCTGACCGTCGTCGAACCGGCGGGCGATACCTTCGGCGCGGCGGTCATTCCCACAACGTTGAAGCAAACCACGCTGAGCATGAAACGGCCCGGCGACGCCGTCAATATCGAGGCCGACATCATCGGCAAACATATCTACCATTATGTAAGAGGAAACGCCGGACGGCGGGACATCAGCGCCGATTTCCTGGCACAACATGGATTCACATAAGTAGACTGGGAGTACATCAACGATGTTTGCACCGATACCGGAGATCATCGAGGACATGCGCGCGGGACGCATGATCATCCTCGTCGACGACGAAGACCGCGAGAACGAAGGCGACTTGACCATCGCCGCCGAGAAGGTCACGCCCGAACTCATCAACTTCATGGCCACGCACGCGCGCGGCCTGATCTGTCTCACACTCACGCCGAAGCGTATCGAACAACTCCAACTGCCCCCCATGGCCCCGGAAAACAACTCGCGGTTTCAAACCGCGTTCCACGTCTCGATCGAAGCCGCCACGGGCGTCACGACGGGCATCAGCGCGCACGACCGGGCACGCACGATCCAAGTCGCCGTCGACCCGAAGAGCCGCACCGAGGACCTCGTGCGCCCCGGCCACGTGTTCCCGTTACGCGCCCGCGAAGGCGGCGTGCTCGTCCGCACGGGCCAGACCGAAGGCTCGGTGGACCTCGCGCGCATGGCCGGGCTTGATCCATCCGGTGTCATCTGCGAGATTATGAACGAAGACGGCACCATGGCGCGCGTGCCGCAACTCCTCGAATTCGCAAAGCAACACGACCTCAAGATCTGCTCGATCCAAGACATTATCGAGTACCGCCGCCGCACCGAACGCCTCGTCCGCCGCATCGCCGAAACGCACCTGCCCACCGAATACGGCTCATTCAAACTCTTCGCATACGAGACCGACATCGACGACGCGCATCATCTCGCCCTCGTGAAGGGCGACGTGACGACCGACCGCGACATCCTCGTGCGCGTCCATTCCGAATGTCTCACGGGCGACGCGTTCCATTCGCTACGCTGCGATTGCGGCGCGCAACTCCACGAATCCCTGCGCATGATCGAGGCGGAAAGTTGCGGCGTCCTCGTCTACATGCGCCAAGAAGGCCGCGGCATCGGCCTTGCCAACAAGATCAGAGCGTATGCGCTGCAAGATCAGGGGCTCGATACCGTCGAGGCCAACGTCCATCTCGGCTTCGATCCCGACCCGCGCGAATACGGCATCGGCGCACAGATCCTCGTCGACCTCGGCGTCAAACGCATGCGGCTCATCACCAACAACCCCGTCAAACGCGCCGGACTCGAAGGCTACGGCCTCCATATCACCGGACGCGTCCCCATCGAAGTTCCCCCAAACGAAATCAACGAACGCTACCTGAGAACCAAGAAAGAAAAAATGGGCCATTTGATCATGTAAGAATGAAGGAATTGTGGAATGCGGATAGTAGCGAATTCCAGATCTCAGATCTCAGATCTCAAATCTCAGATCTCAGATCCAATGCATTGCGTCGCACCTCGCACTTCGCACACCTTACAAAAAGGAGAAAGCAACATGCCAAAGACACTCGAAGGCAAGCTAGTTTCATCGGGCAAGAAATACGGAATCGTTGTATCGCGATTCAACGAATTCATTTCGAGCCGCCTCCTGGGCGGCGCGATCGATGCGATGGCGCGCCACGGCGTCAAAGACGACGAAATCACCGTCGCCTGGACACCCGGCGCTTTCGAGATTCCGATCGTCGCCAAGAAGATGGCCGAATCCGGCAAGTTCGACGCCGTCGTCGCGCTCGGCGCCGTCATCCGAGGCAACACGCCGCACTTCGACTACGTCGCGAGCGAAGTCTCGAAAGGCGTTGCGCAAATTTCGCTTTCGACCGGTGTCCCGGTGTTGTTCGGCGTGCTGACCACAGAGACCATCGAGCAGGCCATCGAGCGCGCCGGCACGAAGGCGGGCAACAAAGGATTCGACGCCGCCGTTGCCGCCATCGAGATGGTCAACCTCTTGGAGCAAATCTGACCGTGCCCGACCCACGCATCCGCCGTAAAGCGCGCGAACGCGCCTTGCAGTTTCTGTTCGGACTGGATTTCACCAACAATCCCTGCGAGCCTGCCGCAGCCGTGTTCTGGGAAATCGAGCCTACGCGCCCCAGCGTCCGCCACTACGCCATGACCCTGATCCGAGGCGTCTGCGAGCAACGCGATACTCTCGACGAAGCCATCGTCGGCGCCCTCCAGAAATGGACACCCGAACGCATCGGCGGCGTCGAACGAAACATCCTACGGATCGCCCTATACGAAATGCGCAACGCCCAAGACGTCCCCATCCCCGTCGCCATCAACGAAGCCATCGAACTCGCCAAAACCTTCGCAGCCGAAGAGGCCCCACGCTTCATCAATGGCATTCTTGATCGCTTAAAGGATGACGGATGAATTGGCGATTGCGAATTGCGGATTGCTCTGAATCTCAAATCTGAGATCTCAGATCTCAGATCTCAAATCTCAAATCTCAAATCTCAGATCTCAAATCTCAAATCTCAGATCCAGCTTATCAAGACCACTTCGCTCGACGGTTCACGGCATGGGCGTGCGCGCCGTAGCGTCGTCGATAAGCCCGTAGTAGCGTCCGCGCCAATACGCATCGATGAACGCCGCGCCGCCGAGGTCGCGCCGGACGTTCTTGACGAATTGCAGGACCAAATGAGCGTCTTCCCAACGTTCGCCGCCGTCCTTCGACAGATACAGTCCCGCCGGCGTGCCCGCGAACACCCAATCCGTGTTTTCCGGCATGAACACCGTCTTCGCGCGCGGAATCCGCAAACCATCGGGCTTGAGTTGCCACGTCGCGCCGCCATCGGCGCTCTTGAGTACGCCGTTATCATCCGGCTTGAAACGCAGTTTGTCTTCGCGAATCTTGGGAACCTCCGCGACCTTCTCCCACGATTTGCCCATTTCCTTGTCATTCGCGAAAACACTCCGATAGACCGCCTTCTCGCGGACGGCGTAGAGCGCGTTCTTCTCGCCCGGTTCGATGCGCACGTCCACCGCCTTGCCGCCCTCTTCGGGTACATCAAGATGCCGCCACGCGTAGCCGCCGGTCGTGGACGCATGGAATCCATCGTCGCACGCCACGCAGACCATTCGCACACGCGGACCCGCCGCCACCGCGCGCACCCTCGAACCGATCCCCGCATCAATGCTGTGCCATCCCGCCGCCGTAGCCCCGCCATCACGCGACTGGTATAGGTCGCCCCTCGTGTCGAAGGCGTAAAGGACCACGGGATCCTCGGCGGGCACGGCCATACCCACGACGATCCGGCTCAGCCAACCGTCCTGCTTCAGCAGGTTTCCCTTCCAGATATACTCGTTGTCCCACACCGCCGCATACATCGGGTACGGCGGCTTCAGGTCCGGCCGCAGACTATTCATCGTCGGTTCGAACATCGTCTCCGTCGGCCACGTTTGCAGCGAAAACAACCCCTCCTTCAAAGCCTTCTCGCGCCCCGGAGCGTTCGGAGTCAGACTCATGTAGATATATGTGAAAAGGGTTTGCGCATCCTCCGCGTGGTTGGCCCAGAGCCCATCGAGCACGACGCGGTACGCCGCGAGCAGTTCCGGATCCGTTTCGATGCGGAACAGGTTCTCGAGATGTCCGAAACAGTGCTCGGCATCATCATGATCTTTCTCGGTCTTGAAACTCGTCAACCCGCGCACATGAAATTGATCGACCAGGCGTTCGTACATCGCCTGGTACTTCGGATTGCCCGTGGCGTGATAAGCGGCCTTCGCGCCCCCAATGGCCATCAGGATGCGCGTGTTGAGCGTCTTACCGTTATTAAAACCGAGGATATACGTATTGCGCTTTCGGTCGATATGCCAGATCTTGAAATCGTTGTCCACCCAGTAGCCTACGAGCGCATCGATGGCCTCGCGGCACCGATCCTTCTGCACGCCTTCCGCAGCGAGGTCATAATACTGACAAAGGCCACGCGTTGCCGCGCTGTAATTGTGATGGCTCGGACTGCCCCGCCACCGCAGATTGCCGTATTCGCCCGCGCCCTGCTGCCACGCATCCGTCAGCGGCTCGATGCCCCGCTCCTCGTACGACTCGCCATGTCCCAACGCATACCCACGCGCCTGGAGACCGCGCACGCCCGTGACGAGTTGGCAGCGGTATATCGACTCGAACAGTTCATCCGCCCGCGCCTTCGCATTCGCGATTTCCTCGGCGGGCGCACCCGATTTTTTCAAGAACGCGTACCGGTACGACGTCCCGCACAGGTAATTCGCCGTCCAGCAGACGGCATGAGCAATATTGCCGTTGCCCAGCGTCGAATGGTCCGACGGCCCGCCGTCCATCGGCAGATCCACCTGCGACGGATACAGTCCGAGGATGTTGTGCCGCTCGACATTGTTCTTTTCGAGGATACGCTCCTTCTGCTCCAACGGGAGCCTCCACGAATCACCGGCGTACGCCCAAAGCCCCCCGAAACACAGTACCGACAGAATCGATACGACACGCATTGCTGAACCCTCCTCGCCATGCGGCACGGCCATGGATGTTTGCGTTTCCGCCCCGATCTCGCTATACTACCCATAGTAAGACCATTCCTCTTCGACGCGGGTTTCCCCGTTTGACGAGTAGTGAGTTATTGTCCCAAAATGTGCCGGGGTAGCTCAGTTGGTTAGAGCACTGGATTGTGGATCCAGGGGTCAAGAGTTCAAGTCTCTTCCCCGGTACCATTCATAAGTTGTTGCTGAATAAGCAGTTAGCTTATACCTGCTACAGTGGCAGAGCAGCCTAGACCGAACGTCGAAAAAGTGTAATTGACACTTTCGACACGGAAAGGACTGCTGAAGCCATGAGTAAAACCCCGCAAATATCACCCCGTCTTCCGAAGCTCTGTAGACACAAAGCATCCAACCGCGCCTACGTCGCGTTGAATGGAAAGCGCACCTACTTGGGTGCCTTTGGTTCGCCGGAAGCGACCCAACGGTATGCTGCTGCCATCGCCGAATGGCTGGCCGCTGGCCGCAACGAGACCATCGCGCCGGAAGAGATCACTGTAGGCGAGGGCACAGCCCGATATCTCGCATGGGCAAACAGTCGCTACGCTGCACCCGACCTATGGCACATCAAGACGGCCACGCGCGATCTCAAT
>CAIYET010000402.1 GCA_903925285.1 Candidatus Hydrogenedentota bacterium
ATCCATCAGAACGTCGTCAAGCACCCCGTCCTGCCCGACGCCGCCAGCCGCGCCAAGCTCACCGAGCGGAAAAGCGCCCTCTTCACGGAGAAATACGACGATTACCTCAGGCTCGGCATCGAGGAATGGAAGAAAAGCTATGCCGAGCACAAAGCACTCGGCAAAAAGGCCGTCCTGTTCGTCATGGTGGACGACACCCGCAACTGCGATGACGTCGGCGCCTACCTCGAAAAAATCTGTCCCGAACTGCAAGGCGCGGTGCTCGTCATCCATACCAAAAACAACGGCGAAATCTCCGAGGCTGCCTCCGGCAAGAACAAGGAGGAGCTCGAAAAGCTCCGCAAAGAAGCCAACGATATTGACACGCTCAAGTCGCCCCACAAGGCCATCGTCTCCGTCCTCATGCTCAAGGAAGGTTGGGACGTGCGGAATGTCACCACCATCGTCGGCCTGCGGGCCTATGTCGCGCAGAGTGATATTCTCCCGGAACAAACCCTCGGGCGCGGCCTGCGCCGGATGTATTTCGGCAACGACGTGGTCCGCGAAACCGTCTCCGTCATGGGCACCCCGGCGTTCATGGACTTCGTTGAATCCATCCAAAGCGAAGGTGTCAGCTTTGAGCACGTCCCGATGGGCGGCGGCACGACCCGGCACGACTCGCTCATCGTGGAAGTGGACGCCGAGAACGGGGATAAGAACCTCGACGACCTCGACATCCCACTGCCCAAACTCACCCGCCGTTTTCAGCGTGAGTTCAAGCATCTTGAAGCACTCGACCCGGCCCAGTTTGGCAACCAACTCCTGCCGCTCAAGCCCTTCACCCCCGAAGAAACCCGCGAGATCGTCTTCAAGACCATGCTCGACGCCGAGGTGCATCACATCATCCAGCTCGACGGTACTGGCCCGGCGGACTACCGCTCCGTCGTCGCCTTCTTCGCCCGGCAGTTGCTCAAAGACCTCCGCCTTGTCGGCGGCTATGACGTGCTTTACCCCAAGGTGCGCGACTTCATGCGCGAGTGCCTGTTCAGCCCGTCGCCGGTCAACCTGGAAGATCCCGTCGTGCTGCGCAACCTGTCCGAGCCGGACGCGAGCAAAGTCCTTTACGATGCCTTCAAGTCCGCCATCAACGCTCTCACCGTTCAGGAAACCGGCACGACCCGCATCGAGGACCGCATTCGCTTGAAGGAAATGCGGCCCTTCCGCACCGACTACCGCGCCCACCTGGCGGCCACCAAAAGCATCTTCAACAAGGTCGTCGGCGAACCCAACTCCGGCGGATTTGAACTCCGGTTTGCCGCGTTCCTGGAGGAAGCGCCCGATGTGCAGGCGTTCGCCAAGAACTACTTCGCCGTCGGCTTCAAGCTCGACTACGTCAAGGCCAGTGGAGACCTGGCCAACTACACTCCTGATTTCATCGTCCGCACAAACGACAAGAAAATCTGGATCGCGGAAACCAAGGGCCGCGCCGAGCTCGACCTGCCGCAGAAAATGGCCCGGCTGAAACAATGGTGCGCCGACGCGACTACCGCTGAGGAAGACGGCCAGCAATACGGCTTCGTTTTCGTGGACCAGAACGGGTTTGAAAAGCACGACCCGAAAGCATTTGCCGCGCTCGTGGCGAGTTTCACCGCATACAAAGAAGCCCATGTCTGAAGCATTCAAAGAACGGTTTCTCTATATCTTTCTCGACGAGGCCGGGAATCTGGATTTCTCCCGAAACGGCACAAAGTATTTCGTGCTGGGCGGCATCACCAAGGAACGTCCGTTCCATGCATATAAGGAGTTGACGGAATTAAAATACGATCAGGTGGAGCGCGGCACGGCCCTGGAGTATTTCCACGCCTCGGAGAACGCGCAGGCAGTGCGCAGCCGCGTGTTCGACATCATCGAAAAGAATCTGGCTGGGGTGGCGGTG
>CAIYET010000403.1 GCA_903925285.1 Candidatus Hydrogenedentota bacterium
GGAAATGCGGCTGCGCGACGAGCTCGAGCGGGCGTTGCGCCGTCAGAATCTGTGGTGGGAGGGCATTCCCCTTTCAGACCTGCCGTCGTCTTGCCGCCACCTCGTCGATATGATCCGGAAACGCATGGACCTGCGGCTGGCGCCGATCGTGTCCGTGTGCGGCCCTCGTCAGATCGGCAAGACGATCGCGCAGTTGCAGGTACTGCAATCGTTGCTGGCGGCGGACACGCCGCCGAGGCACATCTTCCGGGTTCAATGCGATGAACTTCCTTCGTTGACGGGATACGACGAACCGATTCTGCGCATGGTGGACTGGTATGAGTCCGCGATCTTGGGGAAGCGCATCAACAGCGCCGTGCAGGAAGGCGGCGACATCTATCTTTTTCTGGATGAGGTACAAAACCTTAACGCCTGGGCTCCGCAATTGAAGTTTCTCGTGGACACGACCACGGTCCGCGTGATGATCATGGGGAGTTCGGCGCTACGTATCGAGCGGGGGCGGGATAGTCTTGCGGGGCGGATCACAACGATAGAGGCCGGGCCGCTCTCACTGACGGAAATCGCCCAGTTCCGGGGAGTTCCGCTGGGCGCGCCGTTCCTCAAAGACAATGGGTATGACGCGCTGACCCGCAAGGAGTTCTGGCGGGATTTGGAGGCGCATGGGCGGAAGGTGGCGGATCTCCGGGACGGCGTCTTCAAAGCGTTTGCCGACCGGGGCGCGTATCCCGTCGCGCACGTGGGAAAGGGTCTGGAATGGGACGACCTTGCGGACCAGTTGAATGAGACGGTGATCCGGCGCGTTATTCAGCATGATTTGCCGCTGGAGGCAAAGGCGGAGGAATGGGACCCGCCCCTGGCGGGAGAACTGCTCAATCTCGTGTTTCGCTATGCTGGGCTGACGCCGAATCCAATGCTGTTCGCGCGAGAAGCGGAGCGCGCGTTGGGCCACAAGGTGGGAGAGCGCCAGGTCAACCTCTATCTTCGCGCGTTGGCGGACACGCTGCTCGTGCGTTTCATCGATCCGATCGAGATGCGTTCAGGCCGGCAACGCGGCAACGCGAAGATATGCCTCGCGGATCATGCGCTCCGGGCAAGTTGGCTCGAGGAGCTTATTCCGTTGGCGCCCGAAGACCTTTGGGAGAAGCCCGAGCTAACCCAACTTGCGGGGCATATCGCGGAGAGCGTGGTGGGGGCCATGCTTTCGACGATTCGGTCCCTGAACGTTGCGTACGCTTCCGAACGTGAAGACCGGCCCGAAGTTGACTTCGTGTTGACGATGGGACTCAAACGCATCCCGCTGGAAGTAAAGTATCAGCGGCGGATCGACGGGCTTCGGGACACCGTGGGGCTTCGCTACTTCATTGAAAATGCGGCGAACAACGCGCCGTTCGGCATTCTTGTTTGCCAAGTGGATGAGGTGGACGTCGACGACCCGCGGATTGTGGTGTTGCCGCTCTCCACACTGTTGCTGTTGCGTTGAAGGCACGCGAACGGCGAGGAGAGCGGGGGGGATGGAGATGAAAAACGAATCGAGTAAAATAGACCTTCGCAGGTGTCGTCTTGCGGCGCGGCGGGCCATGACGCCTGAAGAGGTCGCATCGAAGAGCCACGCGATCCGGGAAAGA
>CAIYET010000404.1 GCA_903925285.1 Candidatus Hydrogenedentota bacterium
ACCCTCTTGACCACAAGGGGCAAAGGGGCTACCATTCAGATGCCCGATAAACCAACGGGGGAGAACACTGAACATGGCTACGCAGCGCTATTCCGTAACACCTCATCCCATTGAAACCCTGCTCACATGGGTAAAATCCGGAGAGATCGCGGTTCCCGAAATCCAGCGTCCTTTTGTGTGGGACGCCACCAAGGTGCGCAACCTCCTCGACTCGCTCTATCAAGGCTACCCGGTCGGCTATCTCATCACTTGGCGCAACCCGACCGTAAAGCTGAAGGACGGAACGCCCTCGGCTGGCAAGCGCATCCTGATCGACGGTCAGCAACGGGTTACCGCGCTCATGGCGGCGCTCCTCGGGCGGGAGGTGCTGACCAAGGAATACGAGACGGTGCGCATCCGCATCGCCTTCCACCCCCAGGAGGAGAAGTTCGAGGTCGCCAACCCAGCCATTCAGAAGAACGCCGCTTGGCTCCCCGATGTGGCGGATCTTTTTGCGCCGGACGCTAAGCTCCTGCAAATTACGAAGGCCTATGCGGCAGCCAACCCCAGTGTGGATGAAGATGCACTCTTCGGCGTCCTGGAGAAGCTGCGCAAGATTATCAACAACCACGTTGGCCTCATCGAGTTGGCCGACGATCTCGACATCGAGACCGTTACCGAGATATTCATTCGGGTGAACTCCGCCGGGGCCGAATTGTCACAGGCCGATTTCGCAATGTCCAAAATCGCCGCCAACGAGACCTATGGCGGCAACATGCTGCGCAAAGCGATTGACTACTTCTGCCACCTCGCCGTGGCTCCCGACTTCTTGGGGCGCATCGAGAAGGGAGACAAGGCGTTCGCCGCCTCCGAGTTCTTCCCACAGATGCGTTGGCTGAAGGACGTCAACGACGACATTTACGACCCAACCTACACCGACATGCTGCGCGTGGCTTTCACCTCCGAGTTCCGCCGCGGCAAGCTGCAGGACCTCGTGGCGTTGCTCTCGGGCCGCAACTTTGAGACGAAACAGTACGAAGACGCGATCGCTGAAAAGTCGTTCGCACGGCTCAAACAGGGCATCCTGCGTTTCATGAACAAAACCCATTTCGACCGCATCACAATGATCCTACGCTCGGCGGGCTTCGTGACGAGCGACCTCATCGGCGGCCAGAACGCCGTCAACTTCGCCTACATCCTCTACCTGCGTGGCCGTGCCGAGAGTCTGCCCGCCGCCGACCTGGAACGTCTGGTACGGCGCTGGTACGCCATGTCGATTCTGCGCGGACGCTACACAGGAAGTCCCGAAACCGCCTTCGACTTCGATATCCGTCAGATCGAGGCTCAAGGGCTCGCGGCCTACATCGAAGCGGTTATCGAAGCCGAACTACCCGAGAGTTTCTGGACAGGCATGCTTCCCCAGCTTATGGATACCTCTTCATCGAACAGCCCCTACTTTCTCGCCTACAAGGCAGCGCAGGTGAAGCTCGGCGACAAAGGCTTCCTCTCGCGCGATATCACGGTGCTTGACCTGCTCATGAACCGTAGCGACGTTCACCACGTGTATCCGCGTAACCACCTCAAGACACAGGGCCTGCCTCGTGGGAGGTACAACCAGATCGCTAATTTCGTTCTCGCCCAAAGCGAGATCAACATCGTTATCGGCGACAAGGCACCGCAAATCTACTTCCAGGAATTGGCCGAACAGTGTAACGGCGGTCCCAAGAAGTACGGTGGCATAACTGACCTTGCCGAGATGCGCGCCAACCTGCGCATCAATTGCCTGCCGGAATCGCTTCTCGATGGCGTCATTCCCGCTTACGACGATTTCCTCGATCAGCGTCGCAGACTTATGGCCCAGAAGATCAAGACCTATTTCGAGGGCATGTGAGATGGTGCAGTTGGCATAGGCCTCGCTCCCTGCAAAGGTAGGCGCGGAATGATTCCGCGCCTACGCGTCGTCTACTTTTCCAAATGGTCGGTTGCTATCCCTGGGTTGGCGCCGCGAGGCTGTCGGACGACCCCGGTTTAGCCCGCTTCAGCAGGCTCTTTGTACGCGGTTTCAACCGGGGTGG
>CAIYET010000405.1 GCA_903925285.1 Candidatus Hydrogenedentota bacterium
CACGAACGCTACGTCGCGCCCATTCTCATCGCAACAAAGGCGAAAGACGTTGCACTGGCCATTTTTGCGACACACCAGAACGACAAACTGCTCTTCCCGATCAAAAGCACACCCGCGATGCTGCCCGCAACCATCGAGGCGGTCCTGGCCTTCGCCGATGGAGACCGCATTGAGGCCGATGATTGGGAGAGGGGACGTTACTGTCCGACCCCGACCATCATCGAGGCGGCCATGGCTTTGTATCGCAACCACAACGTCACGGACATCTCGCGCAGCGATGCCGGCGCCAAGAACCTCACGCAAACAACCGATGCCATCTCAGAGGTGATTCGATCGGCCAAGCAAAACGGCCACAAGACCATCTGCTTCGTGACTGGCGTTCCCGGTGCGGGCAAGACACTGATCGGTCTGAACATCGCGACAAAACACCTGGACGCGGCCGGCGCCATGTACAGCGTCTTCTTGTCTGGTAACGATCCCTTGGTGAAAATTCTGCAAGAGGCCTTGGCCCGCGATAAGATTTGCCGCGAAAAGGAATCCCAACGAAAACTCCGGAAGAAAGAGGCTTTGAGCGAGGTCAAGGCCTTCGTACAGGCCATACGTCATTATCGTGATGAATGTCTTGAGGACCCAAATCCGCCCGTTGATCATGTCGCACTCTTCGACGAAGCCCAGCGCGCATGGGATCTGAAACAGACTGTCAGTTTCATGCGGCGAAAACGAAACCGGTCGAATTTCCACCAGTCAGAACCCGAATTCCTTATTTCGTGCATAGATCGTCATCCCGACTGGGGTGTCATTGTCTGCTTGGTTGGCGGTGGTCAGGAAATCAACACCGGCGAAGCCGGTATCGGCGAATGGATCGAAGCGCTGAACCGCTCCTTCCCGCGTTGGCACATACACATTTCCAATCGCCTGACAGACAGTGAGTATGGCGCCGGAACGTTCTTGGCGAAAATCAAGGAGCGCGCCAACGTCTCGTACAGCGACGACTTGCACCTGTCGGTTTCCATGCGCTCGTTCCGCGCGGAAAATGTCTCCCTGCTGATCAAGCAACTCCTCGATCTGGATACCGATGCCGCTCGCCAGACCTTTGGCCAACTGAACACCAAATACCCGATTGTGATCACGCGGGATCTAACACGCGCCAAGAAATGGCTCAAGGACAATGCCCTCGGTTCAGAGCGTTACGGGATCGTGGTTTCATCGAGTGCCGAACGCCTGCGCCCCCATGCGATCCATGTCAAGGCTCCGATGGATCCAGTGCACTGGTTCTTGGCAGGCAAGGAGGATGTCCGCTCATCCTATTACCTCGAAGACGTTGCCACCGAGTTTAGCATTCAAGGCTTGGAGTTGGATTGGGCTTGCGTGACGTGGGACGCCGATCTGCGCTACGGCCTGAAAGACTGGAGCCATTTCTCGTTTTGCGGCGAGAAATGGAACCGGGTCAGGAAAGAAGAGCGGAAAACCTATCTCAAGAACGCCTATCGCGTCTTGCTGACCCGCGCACGCCAGGGGATGGTGATCGTCATTCCCCCTGGCGACGCCGAAGATCACACGCGCCCGCCGGAGTTCTACGACCCCACGTTTGAATATCTCACGAGCATTGGCTTTCCGGTAATCTGAACCGCAATGTCTGTTCCCTGAAGTACACCCGAGGACAGGCCACTTCTCCGGCCACAATCCTTGCGCGTTCTCTCGGCACGGTGGTACTCTTGATGCCAATCTTGCGTTGGAGACTCGCGGTATGTGGTTATTGGGGTCGTTGAAGGCTGCAAGGTGATAGGTCCCGTAGGAGTCCCGAACAGTTCCACTTGAAACCGACACCAGCGGCGTCGTATGATGGCCAGCGTGTCTTACCCCATTAGAAGAGGTTCCGTGAGGTGCCGTGCGTTTCTGCCAATTGCCTGTGTCTAGGCTTGGCGCGTCCCAAAAACGTCACGAAAGTTGAACGGACTTTTTTCGCGATATATGTAAGTACCTGCTGTAGAAAGAGTTGCCAGTATAGCTCAGTTGGTAGAGCAGCTGATTTGTAATCAGCAGGTCATCGGTTCGAACCCGATTGCTGGCTCCAATTTTAGACCCACGAAATACATTATATTTCTTTGAAATATTGCACTTTCAACAGATTTCAACTATTGCATGTTTCCGCGGTCTACCACTCACGATCACACGTTGCAACCGCCAAAAGCACTACATAAACACTACAGTCTAAAGGGACTGTTGATTCGCAAATAAGGCAATCCGGATCCGCCATCCTGATTCAGAATCACCTCACGAAGAGGTACTTCCCCGCCTCAATCGCCCCGATCATCAGCGCACCGACCACCCCGCCGGCCTTGGCCGCGGCAACCGTGCTGGCTGCCCGCTGGGTGAGTTGCGCGCGCTGGCACCGTAGAAGGGTGGCGATGGCGCGCGCGAGCGCCGGGTGGCCACTGCACGTGCCGCGGGAGTGTTCCACTTCGCCGAGGCGCGCGTCGATCTCGTCGCGCAAAGCGATCAGGTCCGCATCCATATCACTTCCCCTTGACCGTGTTGGTGGGCGCCGCGTCGCCGGCGTCCCAAATGTAGAACCCTTCCGGGATCGTGACGTGGTTCCGGGAGAGTTCCCAGGCGGTGCCCGTCCACACGTACACGCGCCCGCTCATGTCCGGACCAGCGCGCACGGGCGCGTCCGCGGCCGGCAGGAACACCACCCGCGGCCCGGCGCACCCGACCGCCAGCATAAGGACCAATGACGAGGCGAAGCCGCCAATGACCAATGACGTTCTTCTCATGGCGCCCCCTTGCCGATACAAATTCTGCGCGAGAGTACATTGCGGCCGAATGACGATCAGGTCTTCGGACAACGAGGATTAACCCCACTTTCCGATCGCGCATGGAACATGACGACCGCTCTTTACTACAAGGCGGGCGGGAAGCCGTGGCGCCTGGCTGGGGCGCGAGACGGCGTATGCTACCTTGGAATCGCATTCCGAATGGTAGAAGAAAACAAATCTACTGCATGCTGTGCAGCTCAAATGTTCCTGGATTCAGGAGATGGGATCGTTTTCTTGGGCGACTATGGGCCCTGGTATTCACCCGAAAAGAAACAGTTTCAACTGAACGCGAAGGCTGCGTTCAAACTATTGGACGGGATACTCCGGACATACAAAGACCTGGACGGCCGACCTCTCAAGGAAGTCTTTTTGCACTCGCGGTCAAATATTTCTGCGGAGGAATTTGCCGGCTACGAAAGAGCATGTCCGCCTGGCGTGAAACTTGTCGGCGTCCGCATTCGCCAGGAACGTCGCGGTTTCCGACTGTTCCGTCCCGGCACGCGCCCAGTGTTGCGCGGGACGTTCTTGCGAGACTCAGACCGCTCGGGTTTCCTTTGGGCGAATGGCTTCAAACCCCGTCTCATGACGTATGACGGATGGGAAGTGCCGGTGCCTTTGCGGATCGACATCCAACATGGGGAGGCTGAGATAGTTCAGGTGGCACAGGATGTGCTGAGCCTGACAAAACTGAACTACAACACCTGCAAACTTGGAGAGTCCCGCCCAGTGACCGTTCATTTCTCCGACGCTGTAGGAGAAATTCTGGTGAACAATCCGTTGACGAAAAGTCCTCAACACAGTTTCAAGTACTACATCTAAAGCACAGGTTAATGCCGTACAAGACAATGCCTGAAGCCCAGGAGAACGGTAATGAGTTCAAAAGCACGCACAATGTGGGTCACATGCACACGCTGCGGACAAAGGAAAACAAGGCACCGGATTTTACGCGAAAAGGTTGTCGAATGGATAGACGAACCCGGCTCTCCAATCATCAAGAAGGAGTACCATCGATTTCTCCAGTGCATGGGTTGCGAGACCTTCAAGTACGTGATTAGCAGTCTAGACTGTAGAATCGAAGACGCGGAAGAAGAAGTAGAGACCATATATCCGAAACACGCTTTGCGCCGTAGGCAGGCGATCACCAATGAGGACGACTATGATGACTGGAACCAAAGACTGATCCCTGACCCAGTTTGGAGAATGTACTGCGAAACGGTGGACGCACTCA
>CAIYET010000406.1 GCA_903925285.1 Candidatus Hydrogenedentota bacterium
GGGCGGCGCCGATGGCGCGGCCGGCCCCAACGGTCTGAAAGACGATACGAGCTTCTCCAAGGAAACCGATCCCGAGGGATACGCGCGGTTCGTCGCCCGCCATCGCCAGCAAGTCCTGGAATTGTGCGGCAACTATGGACCGATCATCAACCTGTGCTTCGATTGTCCGGTGGCGCAAAGTAAGACGCAGTCACCCTTCTGGCGGCAGGCCTGGCCGGACACTAAGCAGACCCTCAAGATGGCCCGGGAGCTTCAACCCGGTGTAATGATGCGGCAGCGCGGGCTCGAGGCATACGGCGATTACTCGACTCCTGAGGGCGAAGTCCCCGACCATGCCGGCCAGGAGATATCGTGGGGGGGTGGCGATCCGGCGGTCAAGCGGCCCTGGCAGTCGATCATCAAAATGGCGGGGTGGGTATCTTCGTACAACCCGAACGCCGCGGACTACCACAACAAGGGCCCCTGGATCGTCTCCACGTTGGTGGACGTCGTTTCCAAAGGAGGCAATTTTCAGGTCGCCACCGGCCCGGACAGCGAGGGTAAGTTCCATCCGAAGGCGATCGAAGCCCTGGAATACGCCGGGGCATGGCTAAAGGTCAACGGCGAGGCCATCTACGCCACCCGGCCGCGCGATGGCGACCAGTGGAAGGAGGGCGGTGACGTCCGCTTCACCCGAAGCAAGGATGGCAAAACGATCTACGCCATCTGCCTGAAATGGCCGGACAAGACGTTGGCCTTGGGATCGGTGCGTCCGGAAAAAGACTCGGCGATCACCATGTTGGGCGTTTTGCAGCCGCTTGCCTGGCGGTTCGACGAGCGCAAGGGACTGACGATCGAGTTGCCGGAGGCCCTGCAGGATCCGAAGAATCGCCCCTGTGAGTGCGCTTGGGCGATCAAGATCCGCGGGGAGACTTTCGTCGCGCCCTCGGCGGATGCTGCGGCGGCAGTGGCTCCGGCTGTGCCATCGGATAACTTCGTCGAGAACGGCGATTTCTCCAAGGGAGAAGCCGGTCAACTACCCGCGGGCTGGACCATTTTCGCCCCGAACCCCGTGCTTGCGCCCAGCTACAAGCTGGTCAAAGGCGATGACGGGACGAATCTGCTCCTCGTCGAGGGCAACGGCCGGAAGGAGTGCTTTGGCATCCTTCGCCACCACGTCACCCTGCCGCCGGGCAAGACCTATCGCTTCCGTGTCCGCTTCAAGTTCCAGGGTTTCGACGATGTGAATCGGCATCTGGTTCACGGGGTGTTCACGAAAAAAAACGACGGCATTTTCACTTATCGCAAGGAAGGTGAATGGGCCGTGGGCGAGACGCGTCTGGCGCTTGCCGGCGAAGGCGACGTGCGGCTCTATTTCCGCTTTGCCCCCAAAGGCAAGGTCTGGTACTCGAACGTGTCACTGACGGAATGCGAGCCGGTCCAGCCCCGCCTGGTCAAGCTGGCCGTAACTCAGGGCGGCGGCGACCGGAATCGCTGGGAAAAGTTCCTCGACACTGCCGGTCAAAAGCACTGCGCCGTGGCCTTGATGAGCGAATTCTTCAACGGGAACCACGATCCCCAGAAACCGGAACCTATGGACGGGCCCTCCATGAAGTTCATGTCCGAAAAAGCCAAACAGTGGAAGATGTACGTCTGCGGCACCTTCCTCCTGAAGAGGGGCGACCTCGTTTACAACTCCGCCCCGCTCTGGGATCGCCAAGGCAAACTGGTGGGCATCTACGACAAGACCATGCTCTACGAGGAGGAGCTGGAAGGCGGCACGTCGCCCGGCTACTCCATGCCCGTCTTCAAGACCGATTTCGGCAGGGTCGGCATCATGACGTGCTACGACAGTTGGCACCCGTCAACGGTTAGACTGTTGGCGTTGAAGGGGGCGGAACTGATTTTGTTCCCATCGGCGGGCTATTACATGCAACTGATGCACGCCCGCGCCGCCGACAACGGCGTCGTCGTGGCCGCCACGAGCACTGACGCTCCGTGCGGCGTATGGGACGGAGGCGGGAATCAGGCCGACGGCGGCAGTCCCGATTCCACCCGCTTCCCTTACCAAATCGCCTCCACCTCGATCGTGGCCTTTGAGAAAGACGACAGCCAGAAGATGCAGATCGTCACGGTCGATCTGTCGAAGAAGCCCAGTCCTCACTACTGGGGCGGACCGATGGCTTCGGCGCCTGGCGGCCGCCGCGCCCGCGCGACCAGCCCGTGGTACTTGGAGGACGAGATTTCCCGCGAAGTGCACCGCTGGTTCGACGACCCGGTAGGCGTTCACGGGGTGACGGGGAATCACCACGGAGAAGCCGAGAAGAAAGGGGAATAACGATGAAGAAGATGTGTTTTCGTACTTTTCTGTTGGCATTGAGTTTGTTGGCGGCCACCAGTCTTGCTGCCGAATCTGACAAAACGGAACTTGTGAAGATGGGCCCTGACGCACAGATCGAGTATTTCCACAATAAGCGGGAGTCGCTCGCCGCGGATCCTTACCGTCCACTCTATCACTTCTCCCCTCCTGGCTTTGGGCTTCACGACCCGGGGGGGCTGTGCTGGTGGCGGGGCAAGTACCACCTGTTCTATCTCTACGGTCTTCCTGGATTTATGTGGTCAAGAGGACATGCCGTAAGCGACGACCTCGTACACTGGCGGGATTTGCCCATGTTGCCGACGGATATCCGAGGGGGCACGGGGCAAGTCTGGGCGGAGAAAGACCGGGTGATCCTGACGACGGGTGATCAACTAACCACTGCATCCGACCCGATGTTGCTGAACTGGACCGAACCCCTGGCCCATAAGTTCGGCGACAACTTTGTCTGGCATGAAGGCGACTGCTATTACGTGACTCGACCGAAGAATGGCGAGAATACCACATTGGAGATTCTGCGCTCCAAAGATTTGGCGCAATGGGAATCGATGGGGAATTTCCTGGAAGACGGCCATTACACCGATCCTCGCACGGACTGCTCGTGCAACAACGTTTTGTCCATCGGTAAAGGCAAGCGCCTGGTGCTTTTCTTCACCCACAATCAGGGGCCGAAGTATTATCTTGGAATATCCGACTTGCAGAAGGGACGTTTTACCATCGAAGAGCATGGCCGGATGAATTACGGTCCCGTAATGCGCGGCAGTCTGCACGCGCCCTCTGGATTTGTCGATCCCAACGGACGCTGCATTGGGATATGGAATATTTTCGAATGTGTGATCAAGGATGACTTCTGTGGGACCAAGGGTGAGGTTATGTCCGTGCCGCGCCGGCTGTCTCTGAATGAACAGGCTACGGTCGGGGGCCTCGATCGGAGGCAGCTGAACCCGCTGCGTATCGAACCGATCGAGGAACTAAAGGCGCTGCGTTTCAATCCCGTGAAGGTTGAGAATGTGGCCATTCCCGCCAACGGTGAGAGAATTCTCCCCGGCGTGCAGGGTAAAGCCATGGAACTGGAAGCCGTGATTGATCCCCGACAGGCTCGTGAAGTCGGGTTGCGTGTCCTGCGCAGCCCGAACGGTCAGGAGCAAGCGAGCATCAGCTTGTTCATGCACTCGTGGGCCTACCCGTGGACATCGGACAGACGCGAACTGATGATCGATGTTTCACAAGCCTCGCTCGGTCCTGAGGTCGCTTCCCGCACGCCGGAGATTGGCCCCTTGTATCTCAAGCAGGGCGAGCTGTTGCGTCTGCGGGTATTCATCGACCGCAGTATCGTCGAAGTGTTTGCCAATGGCCGCCAGTGCCTGACGCTGAGGGCTTACCCCACCCGCCAGGACAGCACGGGAGTGTCCGTCTTCGCCCGCGGCAGCGAGGCCCAACTCGTTTCGCTCGATGCATACCAGATGAAGAGCGTTTGGCCGGAGTTGAAAGGGCAGGAAGGGCGATAGCGCGACGCACGGCTTCGCTCTTTACGAATCGGGAGGTATGTTGCTTAGCAATCACAAAGAGTATCGGCTGAGAAAGGGGCACGAGAGATGACAAGGAGGGTTACACCAAGTTTGACGTCGGGCCGCTGGCGTATCGCCAACAAAAAGGAAATGAAACATGAAACTACGTTCACTGTTTACCATCGGTGCCTTGTCGCTGAAATGTCTTTCATTCGGCAAGGACACGAACCATGAAGGACCATCAAATCAATCAGAAATCAGAAGTCTCTCAAGAAAGGCAATTCCATGAAACGGACCCATTTGGTGGTGGCGTCAATTGTGGTGCTGACGGCGTGTTGTGGCCAAACGGGGCTGGGACAAGAGAAGCTCCCGGCTCAACCGCAGGTTTCGAAAGCGGAGGACCAAGACAATCTTCCCTTTGTTCTAGTGCCCGAAACGGACGGACACTGGAAACGGGTCGAGTATTATATTGAACGCAATCCTCAAGCGGATTATCGGCAGGCCTCAGAATCGGCCCGTGAGGCGTTTCGCGACTTGAAGTACGGGCTCAGGATCCACTGGGGGGTGTATGCCCTGAGGAATTTTGGGGGTGAGGCGTCGTGGCCTTTGGTCCGCAGCATGAATTTCGAGCAAAAGCAGGCGTATCAACAGCTCTACCGGAAGTTCAATCCCAAGGATTTCAATGCCGAGGCCTGGATGCAGATGTTCAAGCGCAATGGCTTGAAGATGTTCGCCTTTACGACCAAGCACCACGATGGATTCAGCATGTATGACACTCGGACCCGCGTCAAACAGCGGGTCAACTGGACGGCTCCCGGGGGGCCTCGGCTGGAATCGTGTGATGTGGCCTATAGCATCATGGAAACACCCTTTCGACGGGATATCGTCAAGGAGCTCTGTGACGCGGCGCGCCAGTACGACATCAAGATCGATCTCTATTTCTCCCATCCGGATTGGTACGACGCGGATTTCCGTCCCTACATTTGGCACCCGGTCCCGACGCCTGATGCCCAAACCCATTCCGCGGAGTTCGGCAAAGGCGTGATGGGAGGCCCGGACGGAGCGCTGGCCGGCGGGCCACACTGGCTGGGTCCGGACAAGACGGCCGAGGAAACGGAGCGCATGCTTCAACGACACCGCGAGCAACTCACGGAACTGCTCACCCGGTACGGCAAGATCGACATGGTCTGTCTGGATATGTGGATGGGACCGAACGTCTGGCCGCAGATGCGAGAAACCATGAAGATGCTGCGCCGCATTCAGCCGGACGTCATGTTTCGCGCCCGGGGCATCGGCAACTATGGCGATTATTACACGCCCGAAGGCTTCGTGCCGGGTACCAAGGAGAACACCCGCATGCCTTGGATGGTGATCTATCCGTTGGGGGACGGCGCATATTCCTATGTGAACAACGCCAAGTATCGGGGTGGCGATTGGATCGTCTCGAACCTCGTGGACGCGGTCGCAAAAGGGGGCAACTTTATGCCGGCCATCGGCCCGGACGCAAGCGGCTTGTTTGATCCCAAGGCGATCGAGGCGCTCGAATACGCCGGAACATGGCTCAAGGTCAATGGCGAGGCGATCTACGCCACCCGGCCACGGGACGGCGGCCTGTGGAAGGAAGGCAATGACATCCGCTTCACCCGTAGCAAGGACAACCGGACTGTTTACGCCATTTGTTTGAAGTGGCCCGGAGAGCAACTCGGGCTCACGAGCGTGCGGGCCGCGGAGGGATCCGAGATTCGGCTGCTGGGTTTCGAGAAGCCCATGCCATGGCGGCAGGATGCAAAGGGTCTCACCATCGAAATGCCGGAATCGCTTCAAAGCGAAGCCGCGCGCCCATGCCAACAGGCTTACTCTTTCAAAATCACA
>CAIYET010000407.1 GCA_903925285.1 Candidatus Hydrogenedentota bacterium
CGGGCATCCAGAATTCGACCTCTGGCGCCGTCGGCGACATTGGGAAGATATCTGCGGTAATCGTCCAGGTGGGCGAGTTGGTGGCGAGCATCGCGGCCGCCATCGAGGAGCAGGCCGTCGTAACCCGGGACGTCGCCGGCAACATTGGCCAGGCCTCGGCGGGCGTGATGGATTCCAACGAACGCGTGATGCAGACGGCATCGGTCTCGCAATCGATCGCGCAAGACATTGCCAACGTCAATACGATCGTGCTCGAGATCGCGGACGATGGCGAGCAGGTACAAAAGAGCGCGGCGGAACTCTCGACGCTGGCCGAGCAACTCAAGGCCATGGTGACCAAATTTAAGGTATAGTAACCAGTGTCATTCTCGAAACCGCCGTCATTCTCGCGAAAGCGGGAATGACGGCGAGCAACGGTTACAAAGTGATAGGAAGGAAACACGCGATGGAACAGGATGATGCCATCACGGCAGATCAGCCCATGCTCGTCTCGACATTCTTGCTGGGCGATGCAGTCTTTGGCCTGGATACGGCCCGGGTTCAGGAAGTCGTCCGCGTGGGCGATATTGCGCCGGTGCGTGGGGCGGCGCCCTTTGTCCTGGGTATCATGAATCTCCGCGGACGAATCGCCACCGTAATCGACCTGGCACTCAAACTCGGCATCCCGTGCGCAGAAGTGGACCGCGACAGCCGGATTTTCATTGTCGACTGGCGCTCCGAATCCGTAGGGCTGGTAGTGGATCGCGTCGCGGACGTGATCGAGGTGGATCGCGCGGACTTGGCGCCGCCCCCCGAGAACCTGCGCGGCGTGCGCGGTCGACACCTCATGGGCGTATCCCAGGTCGGCGGGCATTTGACCGCACTGCTCGATTTGGAGGCCGTTTTAGCGGTCGAGGCTGAGGATATATCGACATCGAGCGTGCGGAACTAGATGCCTATTCGCGTATTAGTAGCGGATGATTCGGCACTTTTTCGCCGCGTGATTTCCGCCGCGCTGGCGGCCATCCCGGATGTCGAGGTGGTGGGCACCGCGCCCAATGGCAAGCTGGCCGTGCAGCGCGTCCGCGAGCTGCGGCCCGACGTGCTCACGCTCGATATCGAAATGCCCGAGATGGACGGTCTGGCCGTGTTGGACGCCTTGCGGCAGGCTGGCGCAGAGACAGCGGTCATCGTCGTCAGCGCCGTAACGCCTCGAGGCGGGCGGCTGACCATGAAGGCTCTCGAGAAGGGCGCGTTCGACTTTATCACCAAACCCGAAGGGCAAGGCGCCGAGCAGAGTCAATCGGCCATACAACGCGAACTGACGCCGCGGCTGAAGGCATTGGCGAACCGTATTGAGATTCGGAGCAAACTGCGGCCGACTTCCACGGCAGCGCCCGCCCCGGCGGTCCCCGCGCCCATACTCAAGGAGGATGCGGTCCCGATTGCCCAGCGCATGACGCGCCTCGCGACTGCCGCCACAAAACCCGATATGGTTCTTATCGGCGTCTCGACAGGCGGGCCGAACGCGCTGACGCAACTTCTGCCGGCCATTCCGGGCGACCTCGGCGTTCCGTTGCTCATCGTGCAGCACATGCCCCCTGTGTTTACCCAATCGCTGGCCGAGAGTCTCGCGGCCAAGTGCGCGATTCGAGTACGCGAGGCCGCCCATAACGAGCGCATCGAGCCGAATACCGCCTACATCGCACCCGGCGGAAAGCAGATGCGCCTATCGGGCACGCGCGACGCCGGGATGCAAATCGAGATCACGGACGATCCGCCGGAGAACAACTGTAAACCGTCCGTGGACTATTTGTTTCGTTCCGCGGCCAACCGTCTTCCCGGACGCGCCATGGCCGTGATTCTGACGGGGATGGGCAGCGACGGGACCTTGGGGTTGCGGCTGCTCACGCGCCACGGTTGCCAGGTGATTGCGCAGGACGAGGCCACGTGCGTCGTCTTCGGGATGCCCAAAGCGGCCATTGACGCAGGCGTGGTAGGCGTCGTGTTGCCTCTTGATAGCATTGCGGCCCGGATCGTCGCAATCGTCCGGGGCCGCAGCCTATGAGCACGCTATCCGCCGATGAACGAAAACTATGGTCGGCCTATATCCACTCGATCTGCGGTGTGAATCTGGATGAGTCCAAGGCGTATCTGATCGAGACCCGCCTAAGCGTGCTGTTGCGCGAAACCAACAGCGCCACCTATACCGAGTTGTACAACAAAGTCAAAGCCGACTATGGCAACGCGCTGAAACGCAAGGTCATCGAGGCCATCACGACGAACGAAACGTCCTTCTTTCGCGACACCGCCCCTTTCGACCTGCTCCGGCATAAGATCATTCCCGACCTTATCGATAAGCGCGTGAAATCGCTCGGAACCGGACGGCCCATTCCCATTCGCATCTGGAGCGCGCCGTGTTCGACCGGACAGGAGGTTTACAGCACGGCAATCGTCCTGAAGGAACTTCTCGCCGACTTGGCCCGCTACGATATCCGCATCCTGGGCACCGACATCTCCGACCGGGCGGTCGCCCAGGCCAGCTACGGCGCTTACAGCAAGATCGAGATGGACCGCGGCTTGGCGGCCGACAAGACGTCAAAGTACTTCACCGTCGTCGGCGAGACGTGGAAAATTCGGGACGAAATCCGTGCCATGGCCACTTTCAAGACGATGAATTTGCTGGAACCCTTCGCGTTTCCTTCCCGGTTCGACATCATCTTCTGCCGTAACATAGCCATCTATTTCACCGAACCGGACAAGATAAAATTGTTCAAGGCCATTGCGCGGGTCCTGGCGCCCGATGGCTATCTCATCATCGGCTCCACGGAATCCATCACGGGCCTGTGCCCCGAATTCGAAGCCATGCGCCACTTGCGCGCCGTCTTCTACCAATTCAAGTAAGTAGGAAGGAATTGGGAATTAAGAACCAGAAGATGCTGCCCTTTTCGGCGGGGCAGTCCACGCCGATCGAGCCGCCGTGCGCTTCCACGGCCAATTTGCAGAACGCCAGTCCCAAGCCGGAACCCTTTCTGACACCTCCCTTTGCCGATTCGACCTGCTTGAACTTCTCGAATATCTTCTCCCGGTAGGCCTCCGGGATCCCGCGTCCTTCATCGTGCACGGCAACCCGGACCGCCGCTTCGCCAGGCTCGATCGTGATCCGTATGTGGGAATTTTTCGGTGCGAACTTGACTGCATTGTGCAAGAGATTGAGGAATACGCGCCCTATCAGTTCCCGGTCGCATGGTGCGAAAACCGCAGACTCCGGCAAATCGAACACCAAGTGGAACTCGAGGCACTGAACACTGAGCGACACCGTTGCTTCCCGGGCCAACGCGGCGATATCGACCGTCTCGATTTTCAGGGGCATCGCCCCTTCTTCCAAGCGGCTCACATCGAGCAGGGCATTGACACGCGTCATCAGTTCCGAGGCGGACGATTCGGCTATGAGCAGGAACTTCCGATGAGATTCGGGCAGCCCCTCAGCCATCTCGGTGGCCAGGATGCCGAGACAGCCCATGATCCCCGATAGGGGGGAACGAAGGTCATGCACAATCATATGCGTGAGCGAATCTCGTAACGACTCCAGCTCCTTGAGTTTGGTGTAACTGGCGTCGAGTTCCTGGTTCTTGGCGAGGATTTCCATCCGGCTCCGTTGCAGGCCGAGGTGCGTTTCAACACGCGCCAGAACTTCCTCAAACTGGAAGGGTTTTGTTATGTAGTCGACACCGCCGCAGTGAAACGCCTGAACCTTGTCCATCGTCTCGTTGAGCGCGCTAATAAAAATAACCGGGATCTCGCACAGCTTCGGGTCGGCCTTGAGGCGATCGCAAACCTCGTATCCGTTCATCTCGGGCATATTGATATCGAGAAGAATCAGTTCTGGCTGGTCCTTCTCCACAGCTTTGAGTGCAAGTCTTCCGCTCGGCACCGGTCGGACTTCATACCCGCTCTCCGTCAATATACTGCTCAGCAGTCGCAAGTTCTCCGGCGTGTCGTCCACCACAAGGATAATGCCTTTGGCGCGCCGTTTCGATTGCTTCGCTTCGCTCGCAGCGACATGAGATTGAAGTGGCTCGGATGCGTTCATCAGTTGTAGGACCTTTCATAGAGTTCCGCGAGGTTTTCCTCGGCACATCGGAAAGCGTTCACGATCAAGGGTGCAAACTGGGCGCCGGTCTCTTCGAGAATGATGTCGCGGGTCTTCTCGTGCGAAAAGGCCGTCTTGTAGGGACGTTCGGACCGGAGCGCATCGTAGACGTCTGCCACGGCCATAATCCGCGCCGAGAGCGGTATGTTTTCGCCCGCGAGTCCGTCTGGATATCCGGCGCCGTCCCAGCGCTCATGATGCGAGCGCGCGATCTCGACGCCCATATTGAGAAAGGCATTGTTGCGGTATTGCCGCGAAACGGCTTCCAGGGTCTTGGCCCCAATGATCGTGTGGGTCATCATGACATCGAACTCGTCCGCAGTGAGCTTCCCGGGCTTGAGCAGGATGGCGTCCACGATACCCACCTTGCCCACATCGTGCAACGGACTTGCCCAGAAGATGTTCTCGACATAGGTATCGTCGATGGCGGGGCATTCCCCATTGGCGGCTAGCTCCATGGCCAGCATCTTACAGATGGCGCGCACCCGGTCAATATGCTTTCCCGTGTCGTCATCGCGGGATTCGGAGAGCTTGGCCAAGGCGAAGATCACGGCGATTTGCGAATCCGAAATCTCCTTGACTTGAGCCGCTACAAGCTCCTGCAATTGCACGTTATGCCGTTCCAGTTCGGCATGCAGGCGGCGCAGTTCCAAGTGTGTCATCACGCGGGCGCACACTTCCTCGAACTGAAACGGCTTGGTTACGTAGTCCACCCCACCCGCGTCGAAAGCCCGCATTTTGTCTTCCGTCCCGTTCATGGCGCTGATAAACAGAACCGGGATCTTTCGGAGACGCTCATCCTTCTTGAGTCGCCGGCAAACCTCGTACCCATCCATATCCGGCATGTGGATGTCGAGCAGGATGAGGTCGGGCGCCGCCATGGCGGCTGCCCGCAGTGCGATCTTACCGCTGGGTACCGGACGCACGTCGTAGCCTTTGCCCCTTAAGGCAAGGCCGAGGAGATTTAGGTTCTCCGGCTGATCGTCCACAATCATGATGCTTTCCGGAACCAAACGTTCACGCATCGATCACTTCTCCTTGTTCCCCGATTGCCCCGTCCCTTTCGCCCTCGAGCAGGTCCAAGAGTCTGTCGTAATTGAATTGCTGTGCTAATATACACAACATCCCGCTAACCTTGGGTGCATGTTCCCCTGCTTTTTTGGCCAGCTTCAAAAACTCGTCCATGCGCGCTGCGGCTATCGCGTCGTACATCGCGGCCACCAGATCCGGCGGCAGCGAGTGGATCGCCTCGCGCGACAGGGCGAAGCTGGATTCGTCCGGCGACTGCGCAACGGCCTTCGGCTCTTCGTAGACATACCCGACGCCCGTAAACCGCCGCAATGCCTCGAATATTTCTTCTTCGCGGAAAGGCTTGCGAATGAACCCGCTGATGCCAGCCGCCAAGATGGCGGCCTGATCTTCTTCCATGGCGCTGGCGGAGATGGCAATCACCGGCGTCTCGAGGCCGCTGGGCAGTGCTTTGATTCGCCGCGCGGTTTCTTGTCCGTCCATGCCAGGCATCCGCATGTCCAAAAAGATCGCGTGCGGATGCCATTCCTCGAACATGGCCACGGCCTCGGCCCCGTCCCGCGCCTCGCGGATCAAGAACCCCACCTGAGTCAGCAGGTGGACCAACAGTTCGCGATTCTCGACGCGGTCGTCCACCACAAGCACGCGTATGGCTTTCTGTCCGGGAATCAGCCCCACGACGCGGTTCTGGATTCGCGCCACCGGGATGTCCATTTCGCGGCGGCGGACCGCCTGGAACTCGACGCGAAATACGGCTCCCTTGCCTTTCTCACTCTCGACCGTCAAGTCGCCGCCCATCATTCGTGCATACTGTTGGCTGATGGACATACCCAGCCCGGTGCCCCCGCGGTTTAGGGCGTTCTGGGCTTGCTCGAAAATTCCGAATACCCGCGTGAGTTCCTCGTGCGCAATGCCGCACCCGGAGTCCTCCACTTCGATGACAATACGCACGCGATTGCCATCCTCGTCCTGCGCCCGTACGCGCACCACGATGCCGCCGGCGTCCGTGAACTTCACGGCATTGCCCAACATGTTGATCAGGATCTGCCGCACCTTGCCTTCATCGGCCTGAACGAAGCGGGGTACTTCGCTGGTGTGGTTGAACTCCAGCCAGAGCATTTTCGCGTCCGTGCGCACACGAAACATCATCTCCATGTCGTCCAAGAGCACGGCCAAGTCAAATGTCGCCATGTTCAGCTCGACGCGTCCCGCTTCGATCTTCGATGTTTCCAAGATGTCGTTGATGAGCGCCAGCAGATGTTCGCCGCTACGATTGATCACATGGAGGTATTCGGACTGTTGCGTCGTCAACGCCTTGTCGCGCTGCAAGAGTTGGGAAAATCCGAGGATCGCGTTCATGGGCGTGCAAATTTCATGGCTCATATTGGCCAGGAACGTGCTCTTGGCGCGGTTGGCCCGATCGGCCTCGGTTTTCGCCTGGATCAAATCCTCCATCATGCGTTTCGATTCGCTAATGTTGCGCAAGATCCCTACGGCGTGCCAGCCCCCGCTGAGCTGGACGGCGGACAGCGACAACGCGACGGCGATCTCGCGGCCATCTTTCCGGAGCGCCGGCAATTCGAGCGTCTTGCCCACGACCGCCCCACGGCCTGTGCGTTGAAACTCAGGGAAGGCCGCGCGATGCGCTTCGCGATGACTTTTTGGCGCGATCAGCTCATGCAAGTTCTGGCCCAGCGCTTCGGCGCTCGTGTAGCCGAGAATGTGTTCGGCCGCCGGATTCCAATGTGAAATCCTGCTTTCAGCGTCCATCATCAGGATCGCGTCACGCGCGGAATTCGTAATGGCGCGGAAGCGAGATTCGCTTGCCAGCAACGCCGCCTCCGCCTGTTTGCGCTCGGTGATGTCCGTGGCCGCCCCGATGTTCTTGAGGGGATTTCCCGCAGCATCCAGGATCACGCAGCCGGTGTCCGACCAATGCGCATAGGTTCCATCTTTTTTCCGAACGCGATACTCGACGTCGTACGGTTTCCCGTACCGGTATCCTTCCTGATAAGCATCCATGAGGAGGCTAAGGTCTTCGATGTGAATATGCTCGACCCATTCGGCAAGCGTGCGTGGAAACTCTCCGGGCGCATACCCCAAAGCCAGGTCGACATCGCCGAAGTATTGCGCGACTCCTGTTCGGAGGTCTCGTTCGTAGATGAGGTCGTTGCTGTACAGCGAGGCCAAACGAAAGCGCTCCTCGCTTTCGCGCAACGCCGCCTCTGCCCTCTTGATATAGGTGACGTCCCTGACGGTTGCTTCGAGGAACGATTTCCCTGCTTGTTCCATCCGCGTTAGGCTCACAATCGCGGGGAATGTCTCGCCACCGACCCGCTTGTGCGTCCACTCGAATGTGTGGGTGCCCTCGCGCATGGCGGTCTCGATCATTATCCGGACCGCCGTGGGGGAATCGCGCCCGTCCGGCTGCCGTTCCGGTGACAAATTCCACGGAGCGCAGGACAGAAATCCCTCCTTGCTACCCGTCTTGAACATATCCACCGTCGCTTGATTCGCGGAGGTAAATCTCCAAAGCGGTGGCTCCAACGTCATGATGGCGTCATGCGAACTTTCAAAGAGAACTCGAAACCGCTCCTCGCTTTCCCGTCGCGCCTGATCCACACGATCGCGATCGGCGTGCGTACGCAGGATCCGCAGGCCTAAGCTCAGGTTGTCCGTTAATCTGCCGAGGTTGGCGATCTCGTCGTCGCTGAAGGCGTTCACCATGTCGGCACATACCATGAGCGCCCCCACCGTTTCGCCTTCGATAACGATGGGAAAGGCGATGCTCGAGGCGTAGCCGTATTGCTGAGCCTTCTCCCGCCAAGGAACGAAGCGGGGATCGTGTGGAATGTCTGCAAAGTACGTGATTTGCCCGGTGCGAATGGCGGTTCCGGTGGGGCCTTGCCCGTATTCGGTGTCATGCCACGTGATCTTATAAGAATCCAGGTAACCTTCCTTGAATCCGTGCTGGGCCGCCACGCGGACAGTTCTATTCTCATCATGTTCTGCAAAAGCCACGCAAGACAGGCGGTATCCGCCGGTTTCGGTTATTATTCGGCAGACCTCCCGCAATAGCGTCTCCTCATCCGCGGTGCGCACCAGCATCGAATTGCTCTCGCTCAGGACGTGTAGGGCGCGGTTGGCGTGGCGTAAGGCATCCTCCGCCAGCTTGCGTTCGGTGATGTCTTCATGCGCGACGACGACCAAACGGGGCGATCCCTCGCCCAGAAAGCGCGTTACCCGGCCAACGAACCACCGTTTTTCCGTGGGCGAGTGGCAGGGATACTCCAATGTGAACCTATCACGCATGCCGTTCAGGATCGCGCGGATGCCGACGGCACATTTGGCGGCGCCCATAGAATCTACCCCAGTCGCCTTATCGCAAACGTCGAGATAATTCGCGCCTTCGGCGACGCAGGCCGAATTGGCCGAATTGGCCCGGGCAAATTGGCGCCAGGCGCTGTTGACGGCAACAATTGTTCCTGTTTCATCCAGAATGGCCAAATGCGTGGTGAGTGCATCGACCGTCGATTGCGCGAAGCGCTCGGATTCCTTTAGGGCCTTCTCAATGCGCTTGTGCTCGCTGATGTCGCTCGCAACGACGCGGCACAGGGGCGCGCCGTCAACGTCCCGCGCGGCGTTTATTTCGATGCGCGCCCAGAAGGGGTTGCGTCGGCACGCAGCATTCTGAATTCGCATGTTTGTGGCGCGTCCGTTTCAAAGAGTTGTTTGCGATGCAGGTAGAAGAGGGCGCGGTCCTCCTTGATGATAAACTGGGTCAACGGCCGATTGATCAGATTGTCGCGCGCCACGCCCAGCAAATCGGCGGCAGTCAGATTGGCCTCGATGATCAGTCCATTTTCGCCGAGGGTGAAATAGCCGACCGGCGCCAAGTCGTACAAATCGAAATAATGCGCCCGCATCAGCTCCAGTTTCCCCTGGGTCCGGCGCAATTCCTCGTTCTGTATCTCCAACTCGATCTGATGTACCTGCAATTCGTGGAGCACTTGCCCCGCCTCATCAGGCAACATCGATTGCCGTGTCTTAGCCTCATTGCTCCGGGCTATTTCCTCGGCCCGCTTACGCAAATCCGAAACCGGGGTTGCGGGTCCGCCCTCGCGTGGATCCTGATTCATCGTACTCTTTTCCTTTCGAACGCGGACTCGCACGGACCTTCGCGGACTTCCACGGATTTCCACCGGTTTTTCGTGGTCTGTGTTTTCAAGTGCCCGGTGCGGCGGCGCTGGACGTCACCATCCTGACCGCCGCCAGAAGTTGCGCAAACTCAAACGGCTTGGATAGCAAGCCTATGGGACCGTAGGCCAGCGCCTCATTCATAAGATCACTGTCCGGATAGCCCGTAACGACGATCACGGGGACTTGTCCGTGCAGTCGGCGGATCTCGCCGATCGTCGCGGGGCCATTCATGCCCGTAGGCATATGTAGGTCCATAAGGATGGCGGAAGGCCTGGCTTTCTCCAGAATCGCCAGGGCTTCCTCGCCACTGGACGCCGTAATGACGCCATACCCGGCTCCCGTGAGACAATGCTTCACGATAAGATGAACATTCGGGTCGTCATCGACCAGAAGAACGAGTGGCACGCTGACGCGGGATCCTTGGGCCTCTATCCATTTGCGCAATGCGACACGGCTGAAACGCCATCCGCCGCCCACCTTGAATGCGGGTACTTGGCCTTCCCGCGCAAGCCTGCGAAGCGTTTCCTCATGAATTTGGAGAATTTCCGCCGCCGCCGGCGAATCAATTACATCATGTGTATCAAGCATTACAGCCAATCTCCTGGTGCTAGCCGTACGACTACTGTTTTGCGAAAACCAAACCGGGCGTCAATTCTGCCGAAGCTTTCCAGGTGCCTTGTCAGAGGATACAGAATACAATCAGGTCTATTTTGAACGCCTGTAAACTAATGTATATTGTCGCATAAAGTTGCAAGCATATCAAGTGCGAACAATAGCTTGCGTCACGAATGCGGAATTCGGTACTTGCCCTTCCCTCGCCGCGCGTTCGTTCTCTTGCGTTCCAACTCCGCACAAACCGGACCGAAGATTCCGCGAAGATACGACAACGCGACACGCGGAGTGGGTTTGTGGGTTTCGCGGGTTTCCTTTCTCAAGGCGCCATTTCCCGCAGGACGACACCGGGGCGACCGTGTATACAGTGGCAAGGGCGACGCGCCGTTTGTGCCGCATAAGGGTTTCTTTTTGGACAGAAATCAACATGGCGGCATTCGGGACAATCCGTTTTTCGTGCATGAACGACGGCGTTAGTGATACAACTACCACCATGGCGGATGAAATAGGCGTGAGGACATGGACGCCGTTTAGGTTCGCAAGACTGTTGCGGCGATCGCGCGGCTCATCCACCGCACATAAGGAGAAAGAGCTTGTCTATTCGAGGTTTCTCGCGGCGGATGTTTCTATGGACAGCGGCGGGCGGCGTCACCTATGCCGCGTCGGCGGGTGCGGCCACACCCGTGCCGAAGGAGGAAACCATGCGCGGCAATCAACGTGTGAGCATCGAGCGGCTGCAACAATGGGAAGCGCTTGGTTACGGCATGTTCATCCATTTCGGCATGAGCACGTTCTCCGGCCACGTTAGCCCGAAGGGACAGCCGCCTGCGTCCGAATACGCGCCGGACCGCCTCGATGTGGACCAATGGATATCTGTCGCGCGCGACGCCGGCATGAAATACGCCGTCCTGACCGCCAAGCACATCGCGGGACACTGTCTCTGGCCCACCCGCCATACCGATTACAGCGTCGCCAACAGCGGCGACAAGACCGATGTCGTCGAGGCGTTCGTCAAAGCATGCGAACGGCGCGGTGTTCTGCCGGGACTGTACTATTGTTCGGAGGATTACCACAACCGTTTCGGGAGCCGGTGTCGCGACGAGGCCGGCGGTGCGCCGTTCACGACATCCATCTACCAATCGTTCCAGACCGCCCAAGTCACGGAACTGCTCACGCAATACGGCTCGATCGCCGAAGTCTGGATCGACATCCCCGGCATGCTCGGCCGCGGCTACCGCACGTTCCTCTACCAGCACATCGTATCGCTACAGCCCAACGCCCTCGTCATGATGAACAACGGCGATTTCACCACGGGCGAAAACTACAACATCGACTACGCCTGGCCGTCGGACCTCCTCGCCATCGAACGCAACGCGCCGCCACCCGTCGGCCATAAGAAGTGGCGGACCATCGAAGGCAAGGAATACTACATGCCCGGAGAAGTCTGCGACCCGCTCGGCAAGGAATGGTTCTGGAAAGATCACGACAAACCCCGCCCCATCGAACAGCTCCGTGAACAACGCCGCCTCTGCCGCGAACGCGGCGTCAATCTACTTCTCGATGTTCCCCCGGATCGCCACGGTCGCATCCCCGAAGAATCCATCGCCGTATTGCGGCAAGAGACATAAGCAGGGCGGCTGAAGTGAAGCGAATCCAACGGTCCTTGCGGCATTGAGCGCGTATGTGTTTTCAAGGTTCGACTTCGAACATTGCGCAACCGTAATCGATAGATCTTTCCCTCGGAGAAAATGGTGTAACAATTTGTGTTGCGCGCGGGTTAGTATATGCACAATATGGAATTTGTGGTTGGCCGGATTAACGGAAGAAGGAGCCATGTATGCGTATCGTCGTCGCGGGAGACCCATGGGGACTCGAACTTAAGGAAGCCGTAAAGAAACACCTGCTCGAACTTGGGCATGAAGTCGTCGATCTCGGCGGACACGCGGACGCGCCCGCGAATTATTATGACGTCGCTGCGAAGGCTGCGCGGAAGATCCAAGCCATCGAGGCGGACCGGGCCGTCCTGTGTTGCGGCACGGGGATGGGCATGGCGATCGTGGCGAACAAGTTCAAGGGCATTTATGCCAGCGTGGTCGAGTCCGCCCTTACGGCCCGGCTGTGCCGTGCGGTCAATAACGCCAACGTCCTCACGCTCGGCGGCCTGATCGTCACGCCGTTTGTCGCCATCGAGGCCGTGGACGCGTGGCTCGCCACCGCACATACCGAGGGACTCGAAGAACACACCGACTTCCTCCGGCAGGCCCTGACTTGCATCGGGGTAATCGAGGACAATGCCTAACATAAGGATGAAGAAAAGGCTTTAGGCTTTAGGCTTTAGGCTGTAGGCTTCCTTCCTACAGCCTACAGCCTACAGCCTAAAGCCTTGCTATAATGTGGTTGTTGCCAATTGGAGGGATGAGCCATGCGCAAGTGGATTGTCTGGGTTGCATGTATTCTCGTGTCGCTGGGGTGGTGCGGGGCGGGCGATGCCGAGGTGACGATTGTGGGGCGTGGCGGTGTGGCGCACGAGGTCGGGAAGGACGGCGCGGTCCGCGAGATCCCGAAGAGCCAGTTGCAATTTCGAAATCAGTCCCACGGAGCGGCCCAGGTACCCCGTGTTGCTCCGCCGCCGCCGGACAAAGCGGCCACGAAGAAGGACGGACAGCAGGCGGAAGCCGCGCCGGCCAAACCCGCTGTGAAGGAGATAAGCCCCGAAGCGAAGGCACGGGTCGAGGCGGCCAAGCAGGCGAATACCGACCAGATCAACCAAGTGCGCCAGCAAGGCGGCTGGATCTACGACAAGAACGACAAGCCTCTGTCAAACGAGGAATTGGACCGGCGTATCAAGTCGGGCGAGTTGGATGACATCAAGACCATCGACATCTATCAGCAGCAATCGAAAACGATATCGGCGGAGGACGCCGCCAAGGAACCTTCAAAAACGGAACCCCAAACGAAACAGAAGGAACATTGACTCATGGGACATCTGACGTTGATTGCGGGATTGGTCATGGCGTGGCACGCGGCGGCGCCGCTGGGCAAACTCGATGTAGCGGGGATGCAGGGCTGGACGATCGTCGTGGCGGACGATGCCCTCGCGAGCGAGAAGTACGCCGCGTCGGAATTCCAGTTGCTGTTCAAGCAGGCCACCGGCATCGACCTGCCCGTGGCGTCCGTGCCGCCGGGGCGCAAGCACAACATCTTCATCGGCGCCGGGGCGGCATTGACGGCGAGTCCCGTCGGGTTCAGCGTCGCGAAACTGGGCGACGAGGGTCTCCATATCCGGATCAAGGCAAACAATATTGCCATCGCGGGCGGGCGTCCGCGCGGGACGCTCTATGGGGTGTATGAGTTCTTCGAGCGTTATCTTGGCGTGCGGTTTCTGAGCTTCGATCACACCTATTTCCCGGAGCGGGCGTCGTTGAAATCGCTGCCTCGGGACAACTACACGTTCGTGCCGCCGTTCTCGTTCCGTTGGAGTTACTACAAGGAGAACAGCGACCAACCGGCGTTTGCCGCGCGTCTGCACGTCAATACCGTCACGAAGGACGAGAAACTCGGCGGGGTTACGCCGCAAAGTCTGATCAATCATAGTCTCTTCAAGTGGATCGACACCGCAACGTATGGCAAGACGCATCCTGAATACTTCGCGATGATCGGTGGCGAACGCAAACTGGATGTCGGCGGCGGCGGCGCGGAACCGTGCGTAACGAACCCGGAGGTTCTCGATATCGTCGCCAAGGGCGTGATCGCGGAACTCGACGCAAACCCGAACGTGCGCAACATCAGCGTCAGCCAGAACGACAACTCCGAGTATTGCCGGTGTCCGCAGTGCGAGGCGATCAACAAACGCGAAGGCACGCCGATGGGCGCGCACCTGGCCTTCGTCGATGCGGTCGCGGAGCGCGTCGAGAAAGTTCATCCGAAGGTCAAGATCGGCACGCTGGCGTATTGGTACACGCGGCGCGCTCCGAAAACGATCAAGCCGCGCGACAACATGCAGATCCAACTGTGTAGCATCGAATGCTGCACGTTGCACGCGATCGACGATCCCGCGTGCAAGAAGAACAAAGAATTCTGCACGGACATGCAGGCGTGGAAGGCGATCTCGAAGGACATCTGGGTCTGGAACTACAACACGGATTTCAGTTGTTACGATCAACCGTTCCCGAACCTGCGCGGCATCGGCGCGAACGTCCGATTCTTTCTCGATAACAACGTCAAGGGCGTGTTCATGCAGGCCAACGGCAATGGTACGACGGGCGAGATGTCGGACCTGCGAAACTACGTCATGTCGCACTGCATATGGCATCCCGGCCAAGAGAGTTGGCCGCTGGTCGAGGAATTCTGCCGCCTCCATTACCAGGAGTCCGCGCAACCGATCCTCGATTACCTGACGATGCTCCACGACAATGCCGCACAGAAAAAATTGCATCCCGGCTGTTTCCCGACGGGGACGGCGGTCGGCCTGACGCCGGAAATATCGCAGAAGGCGTTCGACTACTTCGCGGACGCGCTGGCGCGTGCGAAGAGCGACGAAGTCCGCGCGCGCGTCGAGAAGGCGTCGATCTGCGCATACAAGGCGATGATCCTTACGGGCGGCGGAGCGTGGAAGTACGAGGACGGCGGCTGCAAACGGGAATGGCTCGATCCGCGTTTTGCGGGTCTTATCGACCGTTACATCGATCTTGCCACGCGGTACCGCTTGACGATGGCGAGCGAAGGGATGCCTTTTGCGCAGTACGTTGAAACGCTGAAGGGCGCGCCCGCGTTACGGATCGAGAACGATACGTGGCGGCTGCTCGTCGTGCCCAGCGCAAACGGTCGGCTCGTCGAAATGTTCCACAAACCTACGGGACGCAATCTTGTTGCCGGAATGACGGATGCCGTCCTCGGCAAGAGTTCGCTCGAGGACGTCGCGTTGAAGGGCTACTCGGACGCCAAGCCGCTCGCGTTTACGGGCGTGGTCGACGGTTCGGCCATCGTGCTCGCTAAGACGCTCGAAGACGGTTCGACCCTCGAACGGCGCATCGCGCTCGACGGCGATGCCATTGCATTCGCGTCGAAGCTGACAAACGCAACCGCCCAAGCGAAGATCTACCAGTTCAAGGCGCACCCCGAATTCGATGCCGCCACGAATACAATGGACAGCAATATAGTTACGGCATACATCAAGGATGCCGAGTGGAAAAAGCTCAACCGGCAATGGCTCATGGAAAAAGGCCCGGACGAAGGATTGCTCGAACAAGCCAAAGGCGGCGGTTTCGCGTTCTTCAACCAGCAGGCGAAGTTCGGCGTGCAAATATCCTACGACTCCGCCAAGATCGGCAAACCGTATCTTTTCTGGAATCCCGAGTGGTCGCAGATCAACCTAGAACTCTTCTCGCAGGAAAAGGAACTCCAGCCCGGCGAAGCGCTGTCGCTGGAATACCAATGCCATTTTCTGACGGCTGCACCGAGATAATCGGCTGTACCGTACACGGATGTCAGCGATACTTCACGAGGTTCTGGAAGAGGCCCGTCTTGTGGACTTCCCGGCCTATTTCATGCCCCGGATGGCGGCGAGGGCGCCTGCGGCGGTCTTGTCGCTGGGATCGAGTTGTTGCGCCTTTGTGAAGGCCGCCTCGGCCTTTTCGAGCAGTTCGCGGTCCTTCTTCGTCTTCGCGAGGGCCAGATAGCAGGCGCCCGAGGCCTTGTTGGCGTACACATTGTTCGGATCGTACTCGAGTGCGCGGCCGAGGTATTTCAGCGCCTTCTCGTTGTCCTGGGTTTTGTCGAAGGAATAGGCCTTTTCGTCGTAGAACTCTGCGATGGCGCTCTTGACCTTTTGCAGGAATTGCGCGGGCGTCCAGTCGGGCGCGTTCTTGCGGAGCGGGTTCAATTTGTGGACTTTCGCTCCGAATGCGGGGGCGGTTATTACGATGGTCGGAAAGCTTTTGATCGCGTAGTCCTGTTCGACGACCGATTTCTCGACGTCTCCTGTGAACGGATCGATTTCCGCTTTGATGGCGGAGTCGAAAAACGCGCGCAATGCCTTGTCCGGGAGGTATTCGGCGATGAACCGCTTGCTGAAGGGACAATCCTTGCTGTGGAAAAACAAGATGAGCGGTTGTTCCGTTTCCGTTGCGCGTTGAAGCGATTCCTGGTATCCCAGCGCGCCGTGCGGCCATGAATCGAGCACGTTCTCGGCCATCGCCGGCAATGCCGCCAGCATCAGGTACAGGAAGAAGCGGGCCGGCGTCATTTGGAGCTGCCCGCTTGCGCGACGGCGTTTTGGAGCGCGATCACGCACTTGTGGATTTCTTCGAGCGCGACATCTTGCGCTTCGAGATGATCCAGGATGAGGTGTATTTCTTCTTCGGCCCTGACGTCGGTTTCGAAGTCGTTATGCGCCTCGAGCCGGTCGCGCGCCGCCTGGCGGTTCTGGCTCATCATGATGACCGGCGCCGTGTAGGCCGCCTGGAGCGAGAGGACCAAGTTCATCAGAATGAAGGGATACGGATCCCAATGCCGGATGTATGCCGTGACATTCAGCACGACCCAGCACGCAAGGATGCCCGACTGGATGAGAATGAAGGGCCATGAGCCGGCAACGGCGACGACCTTGTCCGAAGCGCGCTCGCCGAACGACGATTGTTTTGTGAACACCTCGTGTACGTTCTTGACGGGCGGGTGCTTGTGCGCGAAGGGTTGGGGAAAACGAAACATGGTGCAACGTCTCCTTTTCTGCGACGGGCGTTTATTCGCCCGACTCGTAATGGACCCATGTCTTGGCCAATCGAATCTGAATGAGCGTCAACACGAGCACGATGGCAAAGAGTACCCATGCCATCGCGGACGCGTAGCCCATCTTGAGATAGCGGAACGCATGATTGAACAAATTGTACGCGTAGAATAGCGTCGAGTCCACCGGTCCGCCCTGGGTCATCACGTAGGCTTGCGTGAAGACTTGGAACGTGCCGATGAGGCCCATGATTAGGTTGAAGAGAATGTATGGGCTGAGCATGGGCAGCGTGATGTTCCAGAAGCAGCGCCACTTTCCCGCGCCGTCGATGTGGGCCGCCTCGTACAGATGGACGGGGATACCCTTCAGTCCCGCGAGCCACACAATCATCCCGCCGCCCGCGCCCCATAACCCCATGACGATCAAACCCGGCTTCGACCAGTATTGATTCTGGAGCCAAGCCGGGCCTTCGATGCCGAGCCGGGCCAGCAACGCGTTCAGGATGCCTTCATGCGGATTGAAGATCCAAATCCAGAGAATCGATGCCGCGACCGCAGGCATGATCGCCGGCAGGTAAAAGAACGTACGGTAAACGGCCATGCCCTTGATTTCGTGGTTGAGCAACATCGCGATCGCGAGACTGAGGACCATGCCGAGCGGAATGCCCAGCGTCATGTACAACGTATTCCACAGCGACTTGTAGAAAAGCGGATCATGGAACGCCATGTCGGTATAGTTTTTCAGGCCCACGAATTTGGGCGGCGTGAACACATCGTATTGGCAAAGGCTCATGATCAGCGAGAACAGGATCGGTCCGCCTCCGAACAGTGCGAATCCAAGGAACCACGGCGTCGCGAACAAATAGCCCGCGTAGTATTCGCGGCGGAAATAGCCGCGCGCACGCATCGAGCGTCCGAAATGGACATACATCAACGCGCCGGCGATCACGAGCAGCACGGCGTACGCAATGACAATCGGACGCCACGATAGAACCGGATACGGCGGGGGATTGAAGACGTTGTCGAGTTCCTTCTGGACGATGACCGTGCCGTTGTCGAGCGCCAGTTGCGCATTGCGGTGGAGATCTTTCGCGTCGTAATGCTTGTACAGTCCGCTCTCCATCGCGCGCACGTGCTCGTTCCAGAGGAGTTGGCTGACGGGCGTACGCGGACGGTACTTCGCAATCGGCAGCGTGTCCACGGCGACGCGTTGCGCGTCCTTGAACCGTTGTTCGATGGTCGGATCGCCATACACGTAAAAGTCGGCGGCCCACTGGTTGATGTCGGGACGTCCGCACAGGAACGGGATATATACGCTGCCGCCGGCGCGGGCCACTTGCCGTTGCGCGTCGGCACGGATCTGGAACGCGCGCTTCGACGCCATGTACTTGATGAATTCCCACGCCTCGTTGGGATGCCGCGCGCCTTTCGGGATGACCCACGACCAGCCGCCCGACCAACCCATCTGCGGTTTGCCTTCCGGCGCGGGCGGCAACGCGACGCCGAAGCGCAGGTCGCGCCGCGTCTTCGCGATGTGGCCGATGAACGGCTCGCAATCGATCTTCATCGCGACCGTGCCGGACATGAACGGGTCCATGTCGCTGCTCGGCAACGACGTTTCGAAGGCGCTGACCCCTTCGACGCCGCCCATGAGATCGTAGAGTTCCGTCATGAAGACCAGCGCGTCCACGATCTCGGGCGAATTCATCGTGCACCGGCGTCCGTCGGGGCTGATAAACTCGCCGCCGTTCAGCCAGCCGTAAAGATAGAGCCACGCGTTGCCGTAATTCGGAATGAACCCGACTTGGCGCAAACGGCCTTGCGCGTCGTGCTGCGTGAGAATCGGGATGCACTTTTTGAGTTGTGCCCACGTTTGCGGCGGACCGGGCTTCGACGGATCCTTCGGGTCCACGCAACCGACTGCCTTGAGCGCATCGGCATGCTTCTCGAGGATATCGAGATTGTAATACAGGATCCGATTGTCCGCCGTAGCCGTAATCGCATAGACTTGGCCGTCGTATTCCGACTCGTCCCAACATGCCCCGTAGAACAGGTCCTTACGCAACGTCAACGGATCGTTCGGACGCTCGGCACGATCGTGGTCCATGTAGGGCTGAAGCGATTCGAGCGCACCCAGTGCGACCCACGCGACCACCGCGAATCGCGGAAACCACACAACGTCCGGCGGATCGCCCCCCGTGATCGAGCACAGAAGCCGCTGCGGATCCCCGGTACGATCCATCGAAGCCGTCTGCCCCATGATCACCCGGATCGGCACGCCCCCATCCGCGCCGGTATGGAGTTGCTCGAATTCCTGAATCAGATCCAAAGCAAGAACATCATTGTCCGTGCCCCAATAATACAGCGTGACAGGCTCGACGGCACGTGCCACCGATAACCATACCAGCGTCACTGCCGCCACAATCGCACCGACACGCCACACGTCCACAATCTCCTCGAATCCCCGCAGCATACCATCCTTGAACCCAAGAACGACAATAGAAGTCGGGAGGTAGTGTCAAATTGCAAAAATCCACGCTATTTGGAGTGCGGCGGCTTGACGCCGCTTTCTTTCACCAGGAACTACGGGCTTCGCGACAATCGGCGGGTTATTTGTAGAACCGAAGGCATTGGCGAACAAAAGCGGCGTCTGCGCCGCCGCACTCCAAATAGCGTGGACTTTTGCAGTGCGTACGGCGCGCAATTTCGCGGCACAAAAAGCAGAAAGTTCCTATGGAAAGATGTTAGACTTCCGAAACGATTTGGCGAGGACCGTGAAGGAGCGACGATTATGGCGTCAATGCGAGACAGTATGGATAGGCGGATGTTTCTGAGGGTGGGCTTTTCCTCTCTGGGGACGGCGATGGTCATGTCGGGCGCGAGCTTGGCGCAGGAGGCGGCTGCGCCGGTTTGCCGAACTTTGGGCCGCACGGGGCTTAAGGTAAATATCGTCGGCTTCGGTTCCCTGAACACGTCCGAGCCGGCCGTCTTTCAGGCGGCGTTCGATCGGGGCGTGAACTGGGTCGATACGGCGCGCGTCTACATGGACGGGCGCAACGAGCGTATGGTCGGCGAAGCGCTGAAGGGCTATCGCGACAAGGTTTATGTCTCGACCAAGGTCGCGCCGGGTTCGTTGGAAGAGATGGAGTTGTCCGTCAAGGAGAGTTTGGAGGCGCTCGGCGTCGATTATGTCGACCTGTTGCAACTGCATCATATCAAGACGAAGGACGAGGTTTTCAACAAGGACTACCGCGCGTTTTTTGCACGATTGCGCAAGGAGGGCAAGACGAAGTTCACCGGCGTGTCGAGCCACTCGAATGAGGTCGAGGTGCTCGATGCGGTGGCCTCGGACCCGGAGAAGTTCTGGGACACGGTGATGCTCCCGTATAACTTCAAGAGTCCGCCGGCAACGAAGGCGTCCATCGAACGCGCGGCAAAGGCGGGCGTCGGCGTGATCGCGATGAAGACGCAGGCGGGCGGTTACGCGACGAAGGAACTGGGCGATATCAGTCCGCATCAGGCCGCGCTCAAGTACGTCGTGCGTGATCCGAACGTGTCGTTCGCGGTGCCGGGCATGACGAATCTCAAGCAAGTCGAGGAAGGCGTCGCGGTCATGCGCATGCAGTTCACGCGGGCGGACCTTGATATCCTCGAGCGTTACGGCAAGGCCATTGCCCCGTATTATTGCCACCGTTGCGGCGTGTGCCGTCCGACGTGCCCGGCGGGCGTCGATATCCCGGAAATCAATCGAGGACTCATGTACGCGGAAGGGTATCGCGATATGGCGCTGGCGCGCTCGACGTACCGCGATCTACCATCGGCGGTGTCGGCGTCGGCGTGTGGCGATTGTGCGGTATGCACCGCGCGGTGTCCGAATGGACTCGATGTCGCCGAACGAATGCAGCGTGCCCGTACACTGTTTGGATGATATGGCATAAGAGTCAACTAATGCTTTAGGCTTTAGGCTTTAGGCTTTAGGCTTTAGGAAGTGCGTATCTACAGCCTACAGCCTACAGCCTCACTTCCTACAGCCTACAGCGCATAAGAGGTATGAAACGATGAGAAATGTTTCGATACTCGCGGTCTTGGCGGCCTTGGTGGCGGCAGGCATGCCGCGTGCCGCTGCCGAAGATGACCGCGCAACGAAGCTGGCTGCCGTAACTTTCCCGGGCGGTTGGAAAGCGACGGGGGCCGTTGTGGCCTACGACGCGAAGAATTTGTTCGAGTTGATCGACGGGGAAGCGGAACTGTATTTCCCGTATGGGTTCAAGCAGACGCTCACGGTCACGTATGCGTCGGCGTCGAGCCTCGGCGAGAAGATCGAGGCCGAGGTCTACGAACTCGGAACGCCGCTCGATGCCTTCGGCGCGTACTCGAATTACCGCGACCTACGCTCGAAGCTCGAACCCATCGGCACGGAAGGTTTCATCGGCACGACACAGGCCGTTTGTTTCCAGGATCGTTTTTTCGTCAAGATACGCCTGACTGGAAAACTGCTTGGCAACAGGGATGTGTTGATGGCCTGCGCGAAGGCGGTCTTGCGTACGTTGCCCCCGAATAGACTCATGCCGGAAGAACCGGGACTGTTGAAGGTGGAAGATGTCGTTCCGCAGACCGTGCGATATATCGCGCAGAGCATGCTCGGATACGATTTTTTCACCATGGGCTTGACGGCGGATGCGACGGTCGCCACGAAGCCTTGTACCGTGTTCGCCGTGATTGGGATGAACCCCAAGGATGCCGAGGACACCTTGAACCGGTTCGTCGCCCACCTCGAACAGACCAAGGGGCGTTACCGTTGGGAGGAAACGCCCGGTGGCAAAGTCCTGCTCGCGGTCGACCCCTTGCAGAAAGGCGTCGTCGCGACGTGCGTCGGCAGTTACGTGGTTGGCGTGGCAAAGCTCTCGACGCCTAAAGAGGGACTGCCCATGCTCGCCCAACTTCGCGCCGTCGCGGCCAAGCACAAGTGAGGAAAGGATGAAGGATGAAGGATGAAAAAGAACACAGCCTCGTTCCATCCCGCCGCGCGCAAGGCTTTCGCGTCGGCTTCATCGCTCATTCCAGTCCGCGTTTCGGTTCATCCTTGGCGTCGCTGTGTTTCTTTTCATCCTTCATCCTTCATCCTTCATCCTTAAACTTTGAAACGGAGCGTCAACGATGATCCTCGCGGCGATAGGCGATATCGACGGCAATGCGCGCGTGCTCGAGGCCGTGCTGGCCGATATCGATGCTGCGGGTATTCAAACCATCGTACATGTCGGCGACTGTGTCGGGTTCGGTACCGAACCGAATGAGACGGTCGCGCTGTTGCGCGCGCGTGTCGTACCGGGCGTTCAGGGCGACATGGACCGCCGTGCCGCGCGATTCGCACGCAAGCATGCCAGGGAAACGCTACGCGCGGAATGCGCTCCGGAGGTCTTCGATGCGTTGCAGCGAACCTACGATGCGCTCCGTAGCGAGCATGTCGAATACCTCGCAGGCCTGCCGCGTGAACGGCGGCTCACGGTCGACGCTGTGGCCGTCTACCTATGCCACGGCAGTCCCAACGGCCAGGACGCAGGGCTTGGCGAAGATGACGACCCGCGCCGGTTCCAGCGATTTCGCGAAGTGGCCCAGGCGGACGTGATCGTCATGGGACACACCCGCAACCCCTTTTCGCGCTTGGTCGACGGCACGTTATTCGTGAATCCCGGTGCGGTCGCGGACTCGCCCGCGTGCTATGCCGTCGTGGACACGGAAGCCGAACCGTGGTCCGTCACATTCCGGAGGCTGTAGGCTTTAGGCTGTAGGAAGGAAGCCTAAAGCCTAAAGCCTAAAGCCTAAAGCCTAAGTCTCACCTTGCGGCCTTCGACTTTGATGCGGCCCTCGGCAAACCATTGGATGGCGCGGGGATAAATTTCGCGTTCTTTCGCCTGGATGCGTTCGGCGAGAGTATCGGGCGTGTCGTCTTCGAGGACAGGGACGGATTCCTGGATGATGATCGGACCGTGGTCGTACTGGGTATCGACGATGTGGACCGTCGCGCCGGAGATCTTTGCGCCGTATTCGAGCACCGCTTCGTGGACGTGATGGCCGTACATGCCCTTGCCGCAGAACGCGGGGATTAGCGCGGGATGGACGTTGATGATCCGGTTGGCAAAATCCGGCGGCACATCGAGCAAGCACATGTATCCCGCCAGTACGACGAGGTCTACGGGATAGTGCCGGACTTCGGTCCACACGGCCTCGCGAAACGCCGCCGAATTCGGGAAATCTTTGCGGACGATCGCCGTGGCGGGGATGGCGTGATTGCGCGCGCGGACCATGCCGTAGGCGTCGCGTTGCGAGCTTATTGCGCAATGCACTTTCGCGTCGAGTTCGCCGAGTTCGATCCGGTCGACGATATTTTGCAGCGTCGTCCCACCACCCGACAATAGGACAGCCAATCCAAACGGCATTGTATCCTCCTGGCGGCTGTAGGAAATGTGCGCCTACAGCCTATTTTTGTTTCCGAATTGCCATCAGGATACACGCGGCGGCGGCAAGGCTCAAGCCGGCCAGGCCTGCCAGAGGCAATGGCGCGTCCGGGATGACCGTCAATGTCGCGGGGGCCGTGGCGACGCCCGTGAGACTATCTGAAATCTCGCACGTATACACGCCTTCATCCGAGGGCGCCACGGCGTCGATTTCATAGTTGCTCGCCGTGCCGATGCCCGGCGCGGGCTGGTCGTCTTTGAACCAACGGTATTCGACCGCCCCTGTAGCGCCCGTCACGACGACGTCGAACGAGCACGGTTCGCCTTCGTGCTTGGTGACGCTTCCCGGTTCCGATACGATCACGAGCATGCCTTCGATGCCGAGGAATGCGCTGTGCGACGTCACGCTTGTACCTTTGGCGTCGGTGGCGGTGCAGAGGTACGTGCCGATATCGAGTGTACCCATGGACGCGATCTCGTAGGACGCGAGCGTCGCGCTGGACAGCGGGTCGCCGTTGCGCGACCAATGGTAACCCAGTGGCGCGAACCCGCCTTCTGCGGCGGCCGTCAGGGTATAGAGTTGGCCGGTTTGCAGCGTCGCGCCGATGGGATGCTGCGCGATAGCAAGCACGTTGGCCACTTCGAGCGTGGCGGGAGTCGAGTCCATTCCGTCCAACGCGTCCGAGACGTGGCAGATATACGCGCCCGCGCTGCCGAGCAACACGTGGTCGATCGTATACGAGGCATTCGTCGCGCCGGAAATGTCCGTCTTGGCGCTATTCCGCCACTGATAGCTCAGTACGCCATAACCGCCCGAAGGCGTCACGGACATCGTGAATGAGCCGTCCACGTAGGCGTATCCGTCTCCCGTCTGTGTCCCGATGCCCAGCGGGGTTCCGACCAGCAGATTCGCGGGATTGCTCGAGACGGGCGTTAGATGATAGTCGTCGGTAATCGCGCACCGATAGGATCCCGTGTCGGCTTGCGCCATGCCCGTCTTCCCCAGGGTTGCCGCAGTCGCAGTCGAGATATCAGATCCATTTTTCTGCCACTGATAGTGCAACGACATATAGCCGCCGGAAACCGTCATTGCGAACGTGTGCGACGCGCCTGGCAGATACGTGCCGCCTGACGGGTGCGCCGAGATAAGGATCGGGTTCGCGACGTGTACCACGGCGGGCAGCGTCGCGAACGAGTCGAGGCGATCCGTGACTTGGCAGGTGTACGTGCCGGCATTGGCCAGCGCGAGCGGCGCGAAGGTCAGCGTCGGATTCGTGGCGTCGGATACGTTTAAGCTATTCTTCTTCCACTGATATACGACGGTTCCCACGCCGCCGGTCGTCGTCGCGGCCAGGCTGTGGCTTTGCCCGGTATAGGCGTCCTTACCCGTTGGCTGGCCGGAAATCTCGAGCGGATTGCCGACGCCGAGTTCGGCGGGATTGGAGGTTTTGGCCGTATCCCACGCGTCTTTGACCACGCAGAGGTAATGGCCCGAATCCGTGGGCTGCAACCCATTTTTCGCATACGAGGCATTTGTCGCGTCCGTAATAGTCTCGCCATCCTTGAGCCATTGATACGAGAGCGAGCCGCCGCCGCCGCCGCCCGCCGTCACGCTGAACGTGTGCGACGCGCCCGTATGGAGATAGGCGCCTTCGGGCTGTGCGGTGATTGCGATGGCCGTGCCTACGTTGACGTCTGCTTCATTGGACGGTAGCGTCATCCGCGCGTCGGACACATCGCACCGGTATCTGTCGGGCGAACCCGGTGTAGTGGGCAGCGTCAGGGGCTCGACGCGGAAGGTGCTCGCGTTCTCGCCGCTCGATTCGAGGTCGTTCTTGAACCACTGGTATGAAAGTGCGCCTATGCCGCCGTGCGCAACGACGGTCAGGACGAGCGTATCGTTCACGTAGGCGTTTTGCCCCTGCGGCTGGCCTTCAGATGGAATCGCGATGGGCGCCGACACCGTAACGATCGCCGTCTGGCTTGCGACGGTGTGGACGTCGTCCGTCACCGCGCACGAATAGTCGCCCGCATCCACGAGTTGCGCGATCTCGATCGCGTACGTCCGAGCCGTAGCGTCCGCGATGTCGATACCGTACTTGCGCCACTGATAGCGGACAGTCCCGGCGCCGTATGCCGTTTGAATCTCCATAGGATGCGATTCGCCGACGTACAGGTCCGCGCCGGACGGATCGCTGCCGAGGATTACCACCGGATTCGTCAGCGTGATATCGGCCAGCGCGACGCTGTCGGCTACCGTGAGAGTCCACACCTGGTTCTGGGCCAGAACCCCGGAGCCGCCGATCAAAATCGATGGATAAGCTCCGATCCGCAACTGAACGCCTGTGGCTTCCGATGTGCCGGTATTCACGACCATGATCTGATGGAACCCCGCGAAAACGCTGTCCACGCCGGACTGGAACTTCACCAATTCCGGTTTGCCCTCGTGCGCGAGTTTGGCGTCGGTCTCCGTCTTGTTCCAATAATCCGTCGGACAGTAACCGGACGTGGCCGGCCCGCCAACCAGCGTCGGGATCAGCGGCGCGCTGACCGCCGCATCGTATGCGCTCGTGCCTTTCAACACGCCGTCATTCGTTGTGGCGCCGCGTACGACGGTCGTCGGTAGGCAGGAGGGTTGCTTATCGTCGTTTACGCTGCCGGAGGACATGTTCGACACGATCGTACACTTGCCGTTCGTGTCCGGCGTCCCGTCAGTGCCGTTGGCCGCTTGCACGGACAAGTTGCCGGCCTTGACGACCGATCCATGGAGTTTGATCATTCCTGGCGCGCCCTTGCCGCCGTCGCCGCCTGTATTGCCTGCCCCGCCGTCGCCGCCCCTGCCGCCGGTACCGCCGTCGCCGCCGCGTCCGCCCGTGCCGCCCGTCCCGCCGACAAGGTTATTTGTTCCCGCTGCGCCTGGAAAGCACTGAATCGCCGACTTGTACTCGCAGGATGTGGTTTGCCCACCGCTTCCGCCGCTTCCGGTTGGGCCTGATGTGCCCGGAAAGCCGCCGATGCCGGTCCCGCCGCTTGTACCGTTCAGTCCGCTGCCCGGCGTGCCCGCAGATACCGACATCGTCGAGGCCGAAACGATCTGAAGGATACCTCGTGCCGCTAGTACCACCGCGCCGCCACCGCCCGCGCCACCGCCACCCACGCCACCCGCGCCGCCCGTGCCGCCTGTGCCGCCATTTCCGCCGACTCCGCCCGTACCGCCCGTACCGCCTGTACCACCACCCGCTAAAGAGGCGCAGCCGTTGGAACAAGGCCATCCGCTCACCACAGTAACCGAGCCGCCTGCGCTGCCGCCGCTGCCGCCGCCGCCTGACGCGCCACCGC
>CAIYET010000408.1 GCA_903925285.1 Candidatus Hydrogenedentota bacterium
CCCTTGAAGGTGTTCTTGGCCTCGTAGTCACCCTCGGCTTCTTTGAAACCAACTTTGACGAGGATGGGTTTGTTCATCAATTGCCCCACGTTCGTAATGATGGGGACGCCGACCGCGTGAGCGATAGCAGACAATTGTTGGTGGGCAATCTCCTGCGCCTGCGCGTTCTTGTTCTTGACGTTGAGTCCGTCCCAGAACTTACGGCCTTTGAACTCGCCCTCGGTGATGGTGAACTCCAACGCGATGCGTTGGCCGGTGCCGTCAGCAGTGGGCTTCACTTCGGCGTCACTGATGACGACCTGCATAAAGCCGCACTTGGTTGCGGGGATGGCCTCGAACGCTTGCGCGGGAGGCACATCGGCGGCGTTGAAATTGAACGCCGTGATTTTATTTTGACTCATGGTGGGTGTTTGTTGGGTTGATGTTGACTGACAAAATTAGCGGGCAAACTCGGTGGGCCGTTCGGAGACTTCGAGGAACTTGACTCGGAGGCGGGCGCATTCGAGTTTGCGAGCCTGAACTTTTTGCGCGAAGGCTTCCATCTCGCGGTTGGTCTTTTCGGCACGTTCTTCTTCGGTGGTCCCTTTATGGCCGAGCATCGCGCCGAACATCACCCCCATCAGTCCGTCCATCGACGGCTGGCTCTCGTAGAGATCAATCGCCTTCTGGATGATCTTGGCTTCGTTGTCTGTGATTTCAATAAGCATGGTGTTTTTTTTTGGTTTTGAGTTGCTGACGAAATTTTCAATCTTTGGGAGCGGTTCGGTCGAGCGGAATAAGGGAGTATTCCCAATCTTCGGAATAGCCCGTCTCGTAGTCGGGCCGATCAGGAATTATGGCGACTTCGTAGAGGCCATCTTTGTAGGCACCGACGTTTAACTTTGCAAAAGTTTCGTCCGCGCCGATGTTCTGGGCTTCGTCGTCAACCAGGTTGAAACCTTCGCATTTGCTACGGAGGTAGGTAACAGACTGCCGCGAGTAAAGACCTCGCTCGTCTCGCCAGTAGGATGTTCGCAACCTGATGACAATTTTTGTTTTGCGTTCGTCCTTCAGCGGCGGGTCCAGAACGACGAACTTTTTGAGTGATTCAGTTTTCATGGTGAGTTCAATCCTGCTTCCGAATCTTGGCGATGATTTTGCCCAAGTGCGGCTCCTCGATGGCGTCGAGCCGACCAGAGCGGTCTTTGCAGTTCCACGTCTCGTCGGCGGCGGTGCGGAGGAAACGGTAGGTGTTTTTATCGGCGTCTCTGGGAGAGACATCCATCGCAAATACCTCGTCGAAGAAGTGGGCGATGTTGGACTTCTCCGTGAGTTGCTTCCCCGGCATCGAAGGACCGAAGCGCACAAGACCAGAGGCATCTTGCAACCGCTCCTGCTTGGCCGAGAAATAGACGTGCTTCGGGAGATCGCGGAAGCCGCGAATGACCTGTGTGATCTGGTCGGCCAGAATCCCGTAAGCCTGTCGCGGGTCTTTGGCGGTTTTCTTTGCGTGGGACAACACGACCTCCGCGATGTCGGAGATGGAGTCAAGTGCCACCGACTGAAAACGCTCGGCGTCTTTGCTGGAGAGGAAGAACCGCAGCGCGTCATTCAAGTCATCAACGTCGGTGATTTCGAGGACCGGCACGTTGACCGACGTGCCAAAAACACGGATTTGGTTTTGAGGGTTGAGGGACAGCAAACCCTTCTCGACGGAGACGAGGGCAACGTCAGGCATGGTAGTGACGAGCATCGTCTTGCCGATGCCAGGGACGCCGTAACCGAGAAACTTGCAGAAGCCGTCGGTGGATTGGGAGTCGGAGTCGGTGAATGTAAGGCTCATTTGATTTGGGTTTTGAGGACTTCTGCCAGTGCGCGTTCGATGATGCTTCCAGCACGGACGGAAAGAAGAATCATCCCGCTTACGCCGGAGTTCTTCGGTTGGACGGTGAGCCAATAGCCCTCTTGGTTTTTGGACAAGCTGAGTTCAGATTTCATTTTCATGTGATTTTTTTTTTCGTAGTTGAAAGTTGGCCCGCTATTTTCGCACGCGGCGGGCACTCGCTCGTTGGCCTTGTTGAACG
>CAIYET010000409.1 GCA_903925285.1 Candidatus Hydrogenedentota bacterium
ACTTTCCCCTTTCCACTTCCCCCGCTTCGGCGCACCATTGCGCGACTTACCGTCATGGGCGGCACGAATGCACAGTTTTCAGCCGGCAAGGTGTCCCTCTCGGGCCACAGCGCACATGCACGCACCGTCGCCTCATGACGCTCACGGACTACCATGCTAAATACTTCGCGCATGAGTTGACCAAGCGTTGTTCGTCGGACAGCTTGGAGAAGCTCGCCGGCGCGGTGGCTGGGGCGCAGGTGGACTTGAACCCGCACCAGGTGGACGCCGCCCTGTTCGCCTTCCACTCGCCGCTCTCCAAGGGCGCTCTAATTGCGGATGAAGTCGGCTTGGGCAAGACTATCGAGGCCGGCCTCGTCATTTCCCAGAAGTGGGCCGAGCGCAAGCGCAAGATTCTAGTCATCGTGCCGTCCAATCTTCGCAAACAGTGGTATCAGGAGCTGACCGAGAAATTCTTCCTGCCCTGTCAGCTTCTCGAAACGAAGTCCTACAACGCCGCGGTGCGGGAGGGGAGTTTCCGGCCATTCGAGGCCAAGGACAAGATAGTCATCTGCTCCTACCAGTTTGCTCGCAAGCAAGCCCCCGACGTTGCGAACACGGCATGGGATCTGGTCGTCATTGATGAAGCGCACCGCCTGCGAAATGTCTATAAGCCCACAAACATCATTGCCAACACGCTCAAGCAGGCGCTCAGGAATGCTCCCACACTTCTACTCACGGCCACGCCGCTGCAGAACTCGCTGCTGGAACTATTCGGCCTCGTCAGCTTCATTGACGAGCACGCTTTCGGCGACCTCAAGGCCTTCCGCGAACAGTTCGCGAATCTCAGCCAGGAGAAGGTTTTTGATACCCTGAAGCGCCGTCTCAAGCCCATCTGCCATCGCACGCTTCGAAGACAGGTCACCGCTTACGTTCCTTTCACGAAGCGGCATCCGATTCTGGAAGAGTTCACCCCGGAGGAAAGCGAAGACCGGCTCTACGAGCTCGTCTCGGAATACCTGCGCCGCGAGAATCTTCAAGCGCTTCCCGCCAGCCAGCGCTCGCTTATGACGCTCGTGCTGCGGAAGCTGCTCGCCTCGTCCACCTTTGCCATTGCCGGCGCACTCACGTCTATCTCGGAACGGCTCAAGGCGAAGATCAGAAGAGAAGAACCGGCGGTGCCGCTGGAAGAGGAGCTGGATAAAGATTACGAAGCCCTCAATGAAACTGCTGAGGAATGGAGCGAGGAAGAGTCCGCTGACCCAATCTCGGACGCCGACCGTGCCGCCATCGAAGCCGAGGTCGCTGACCTCGACGGGTTCGCCAGGCTGGCCACCTCCATCGAGCAAAACGCCAAAGGCAAGGCCCTCGTCAAGGCGCTCGGCGTCGCTTTCAAGAAAGCCGTGGAGCTTGGCGCGGCGGAAAAAGCCATCATCTTCACGGAATCACGCAAGACCCAAAGCTATCTGGTCCGCGTGCTCGCGGACAGTCCGTTCAAGGAGGGCATCGTGCTGTTTAACGGCTCGAACACGGACGAACGCTCGCGCGCGATTTACGCGGCGTGGCTGGCGAAGCACGCCGGCACGGATCGCGTGTCTGGTTCAAAGACGGCCGACATGCGTTCCGCGCTCGTGGATTATTTCCGCGAGGAAGGCCGCATCATGATTGCCACGGAAGCGGGCGCGGAGGGCATCAACCTCCAGTTCTGCTCCCTCGTGGTGAACTACGATCTTCCCTGGAATCCGCAGCGCATTGAGCAGCGCATTGGGCGCTGCCACCGCTATGGGCAGAAGCATGACGTGGTGGTGGTGAACTTCCTCAATCGCAAGAACGCGGCCGACCAGCGCGTCTATGAACTGCTGTCCGAGAAATTC
>CAIYET010000410.1 GCA_903925285.1 Candidatus Hydrogenedentota bacterium
GGAGTGCGGCGGCAACGACGCCGCTTTGGATGACTGCCGGCGCGAAGTCCGAGGCAAAGCGGCGTCGTTGCCGCCGCACTCCAAAATTGGGACCTTCTGGAATTGTAACGAGAACTGTACCCTACAGTGTAATTTGACGCCATTTTCGCATCCGTCTATACTTCCCTTCAGGGTTGATTACTATAAGGAGCGATTTGACATGGCGACTACGGCGGCAGGTGCATTGTTGCGTTTCAAGGTGGCGGATATCGGTCTTGCGGAGTGGGGACGCAAGGAAATCGACATGGCCGAGAAGGAAATGCCGGGGTTGATGACGATCCGCGAGCGGTACGCCGCACAGCAGCCGCTCGAGGGCGCTCGCGTCATGGGATCGCTGCACATGACGATCCAGACGGCGGTCTTGATCGAGACGCTCGCGGCGCTGGGCGCGGAGGTCCGCTGGGCGAGTTGCAACATCTATTCGACCCAGGATCACGCTGCGGCGGCCATCGCAAAGGCGGGGTTTCCGGTGTTCGCGTGGAAGGGCGAGACGCTCGAAGAATACTGGTGGTGTACCTTCGAGGCGATGCGGTTCGACGGCGGCGCGCATCCGAACATGATCGTGGACGACGGCGGCGACGCGACGCTCTTGATCCATCGCGGTTACGAAATGGAAGACGAGTTCAATCGCACGGGCAAGCTCCCGGCGATTTGCACGGACAACGTCGAGGTGACGATTGTCGACACGCTCTTGCACGAGGTCCACGCGAAAATGCCCAACCATTGGCACGAAATCGTGCCGCAATGGATCGGCGTCTCGGAAGAGACGACGACGGGCGTCCACCGATTGTATCAGCGCATGAAAGAAGGCCGTTTGTACACGCGCGCGATGAACGTCAACGACAGCGTGACCAAATCGAAGTTCGACAACCTGTACGGCTGCCGCGAATCGCTCGGCGACGGCATCAAGCGCGCCACGGACGTTATGGTCGCGGGCAAAGTCGTGGTTGTGGCCGGGTACGGCGATGTCGGCAAGGGCTGCGCGCAGGCGATGCGCGGACTCGGCGCGCGTGTGCTGATCACCGAGATCGACCCGATTTGCGCGTTGCAGGCCTGCATGGAAGGGTACCAAGTCGTGACGATGGCCGAAGCCGCGCCGCAGGGCGATATCTTCGTGACCTCGACGGGCTGTTGCGACGTGATTCGCGGCGAACACTTCGAGGTTATGAAAGACGAGGCCATCCTCTGCAATATCGGCCATTTCGATTCCGAAATCGAGATTGCATGGCTCGAAACGAACCCAAATATCAAGGAACTCAACATCAAGCCGCAAGTCGACAAATTCGTCTTCGCAGACGGGCGTTCGCTGATTGTCCTCGCGCGCGGACGCCTCGTGAACCTCGGCTGCGCCACCGGCCACCCGTCCTTCGTGATGTCCAACTCCTTCTCGAATCAAACCCTGGCCCAAATCGCCCTTTTCACCGAACCCGAAAAATACGAGATCGGCAAGGTATACACGCTGCCAAAACTCCTCGACGAAGAAGTGGCGCGTCTCCACTTGGGCAAGCTCGGCGCGAAACTCGAATCGTTATCAGACAAACAGGCCGAATACCTCGGCATCCCGGTAACAGGCCCCTTCAAACCGGAACTTTACCGCTACTAGGCGAGATCAAAAGTGAAGAGGAATTTCAATCTAAGGCGCGTCAGGTCCGCAAGCGGGTTTACGCTGATCGAGCTTCTGGTCGTGATCGCCATCATTGGCATCCTGGCCGCCATCTTGCTGCCGGCCCTATCGCGTGCGCGCGAGGCGGCGCGACGTTCGTCCTGCGCGAACAACCTCAAACAAATGGGCGTCGTCTTCAAGATGTACGCCGGCGAATCCAGCGGCTTCTTCCCCCGCGTACACGGCGACGAACCGTGGGGCGGCCAACTCCCCGCCGGATGCGATTCTGCGGACAACGCGGCGGAACTCGCGCCGCACATCCAGGCACTGTATCCGGAATACCTCACGGACCTCAACGTGTTGGTCTGTCCGTCGGACCCCGAAATCGCTTCGGGAAACCCCCTTGGAATTATCCACGCCAAAACGGGCCAGGACTGTCCATACGCTGGCACGCCCTCGAATGCCGACGCCAGTTATCTATATTATGGGTTTGTGTTCGACAAAGTTTCCGAGCAAGATCCGATCATCGAATCCTCTGTGTTCGGCGTGTCGCCGTCCGTGCCCGTTTGCGCGCAGGTTGCCTACCTCATGTCCTGCATCTCGTTCAAGCAGGGCGTGTCTTTCCTGCAAGGTCCCCTGGGCGATGAGAACCCGGCCAACGACGGCCTCCTCGGAAACGACATCGACGACAAGATGAAGCACAACCTGCTGAAACTGCTGACCACATCGCCCGGCCAACCGCTCGGAAACGGCGACGGCTCGAAGATATACCGTATTTGCGAAGGAGTCGAGCAGTTTCTGATTACGGATATCAACAATCCTGCCGCGTCGGCAAACGCGCAGAGTACGTTGGCCGCGATGTGGGACGTGGTCACGGCGAATTCCTCCGGACGGGCGCAAATGAATCACATCCCCGGCGGCGCCAACGTCCTCTATATGGACGGGCATGTCCAGTTCAATCGATATCCCGGCGAGTTCCCCGCCACTCAGTCATTCGCACAGGTGGGCGCCTTCTTCTAAACCTAAAAAAGGCAGTCGGAATTCTGACGCCTGTATTCTGAATTCCTACTGCCGTTTCTGGAGTAACGGCGTGGCAGGTTGGCCGCAGCTTACTTGGCCGCGAGCAGGTGTGTGGCGAATGTCCCTTTGAATCCGTCGTTGGTGGCGAGTTTTCGCGGGCCGGGTTGCAGTGGCCATGGTAGAGGGGGCGTGTCGGCTGTCGGCGACTGAAGCACGTGCAGTTGCACGGCATCTGGGGCCAGGCATGCGCGTACATCGGTCGAGCCGTCGGATTGGATTCGGAAGCCGAGGTTGTTTGGCGCGCGCAATTGGGCTTGGTAGATGTTGTATTTGGTCGCGCGAAAATCGCGGGTTCCGTATTCGTTTGCGTCGAGGCGCCAAGGGCGGGCGTGGGACGATGTGGACGCGGCTGTAGCGCAGCCTTTGGGGCGTCCGATGTGGTCTTCGGGATAGACGTCCCATTCGGATTGGCGACACCATTGAATCTCTTGGCATGCCTTGTCCATGATTAGGCGGAGGCCGATTTCGCCGATGTTCATCGGTTCTCCCGTGTAGCGGTAATCGTAGGATAACTGAATCGCGCCGTCGGCATCGATCAGCATTTCCACGCCACCGTCGAATCCCGTGTAGCTGGTTTCCATTCGCAGGGACAGCGCGTGGGCGCGGTTTTCGGCCGTGACGCTCTTGATAAGGCGCGTCGTTTCGTCGGGGAATTCGGCGTACGCCGCGCCGCCGGGATTGAACACGTTTCGCTCTTCCAAGCGCGTTGCAAATAGAGACGGGAAGCCGCGCAGGGGCGTCGTCGCGGATTCGATGCGGCCTGTGTTCTTGTCGAGCGAGAAATGGTAGTTGCGGCCGGAAACCGCGATGGCATGTCCGTCGTCGGTCCATTCGGGCGCGCCCGCTTCGGGAAGCGCGGGTTTGGACGTCGTAGCGTGGCCTATCGTGACGCCGTGGGCCGTAATCAATCGCCCGGACTTGTCGAAGAAACGCAACTCGAGCGTCGAACCGTCCTGGACTTCTTTGGGCAACGCAATCTCGATGGAAGTCTTGCCGCCGGGCGACGCCTCGATGTGGCAATGGCCGTTGTACGGTTTGATTTCCCATGTTGCGCGCAGTTCGGACAGGTCGGTAAACGAAAAGCGGTTCTCGACGGGAATGCGCACGGACTTGCCGTCTTCGGATCGGTTCGCTTGGCGAATGGGAATCCAGACGGGACTGAAAAGGCGTTTTGCGTCCCACGCGAGACTCTTTGGGCGTCGCCACACGTCGATGAATCCCCACGGACCGTATCCAAGCGTTTTCCCGTCGGGCATGAAGAATTCCTCGTCGATACCGGCCCATATCGCCGCGCCGATCACTTGTTTGGACGCGTAGATTTGGCTCCAGAACGAGGAGGGCGCGTTTTGTCCCACAGACCAGTTGACGATGTCGAGTCCGGGATTTCGCTCGAGCGTATCGGGGAACGTGAAGGTCTGTGGCGGGAAACATTCGTCGAGCATGATCGGGCGCGTATCGCCCTGGACGAAGGGGCACGTTTCGGGCGGCCATGGCGGATAGTGCAGGACGGCGATGTCGCACACGCCGCCATCGCGCGCCCATTCGTTGTTGAACAGGATCGGGCGCGATGGGTCTTCGCGTCGGCACAGCGCGAAGGTTTCTGCGAAGTTGCGCGGCAGGTGATTGTCGCCATCGGGACCGTTGCCCGACTCGTTGGCGATCGACCAGAAGATGATCGACGGATGGTCGCGGCAAAACTCGAGCATCGCGGCGGTGACTTCGACGAAACGTTTGGCCATCGCGGGGTCGTCCTCGCCGTGCCCGCCGCGCGTCCAACAGAACGGGGCCTCGCATTCGACGTACAATCCGAGCCGGTCGCATGCATCGAGAAATTCTTCGGTGGGCGGATAATGGGACGTGCGGACGTAGTTGAAATTTGCATCGCGCAGCAACCGCGCATCCTCGACGGCGTGTGCCGCCGTGGCGGCGCGTCCGGTGCGTGGGTCGATTTCGTGGCGGTTCACGCCGGCGAGTTTGACGGATTGGCCGTTGACGAGCAATCGGCCTTCCTTCGCAATCACGGTTCTGAAGCCTACCATGCGCTCGAACGATTCGAGCTTGCGGCCCGCTTCGAGCAGCGTCACGCGAAGCGTGTAGAGATGCGGTTTTTCCGCGTTCCAGGTCTTTGGGGACTTGACGTGGAAATCTTTGGCGATTCGCGTTTCGCCGGGCGGCATGGATTCGAGCGGAATGGTCCATTGGTCGAATCCTTCGAGCGATATGCGAACGGACATGCCGTTCACAGTCTTGCCGGTCGAGTTGTCCAAGGCGAATTTCAGGGCCAACACCGCGTGGCCGGTATCGAGATCGAGCGGCGTGTCCCAATGGAGGCTCTTCACGTGTATGGGCGGCAATGCAAATACGTGTACGGAGCGGTCGATACCGCCGAGGTTGTGAAACGCGTAGCTGGAACTGAACGAAGCCAATTCCGATGGTGTATCGACCTTCATCGCGATTGTCAGCCGGTTGGTCTCGCCGGGTTTCGCGGCGTCCGTGATGTCGAATTCGACGGGCGTAAACAGATTCTCGCTTGAGCCGAGGGGGCGGCCGTTCAGCCAATACTTGGCGCCTCCGTGTATGGCGTCGAAGCGCAGGAAGAGTCGTTTGCCTGCCCACGCGGACGGAATCGCAAACGTGGTGGCGATGCCGACGGTTTTGTCGCGCGGAATATCGAAGCCCTGTTGCGTCCATTGGCCCGGAACGTGAAAATCCGACCAGCCCGGTCCTTCTGCGAAATCTTCCGGCGGCGATGGGTTGATGCGCCATGTGCCGTCGAGTCGGAGGTCCGTCTGGCCGGAACCGTGTTTGCCTGCAATCGGACGAAACGTCGGCGCTACGAATCGCAGATCGGACAGAGGGATTTCCGCTTCGGCCTGCATGTCTTCATGACGTGCGGATACATGTAGCATACCGTCGCTCCCCTTTGTCGCGAGTGCCGAAAGGTCGAGGTTGAATCGCCCATCGGCTCCGGTGGTTGCGGTCGCGGATGCCGGATCGTTCACCTCGATTCGTGCGTCGGCCACGCCTTTGTACGCGATATCCGACACGAATCCGGCGAGTCTCGCGCTGTAGTGCGGGTCCAAGGCGAGGTGCAATACGCGAGGGGCCGGGAGCGGCGCCCACAGTTCCACGATGGACGCCACCGCGTTGTGTCCTTGGTTGCATACGAAGTGCAACGTTAGACAACCATCGCGAATTGCCGACGAGGGTATCGGGAAGAGATATCGTTGCGCCTTGCCGTCCGGCAACGTCAGAGGCGCGTGCAGCGGCACGCCGCCGGCCTCGAGGGTTTGCACGCGGCGGTTGCCGCGCTCGCTGGCATATGTGACGGCGACGATATAGGTGGCGTTGTTCCGGAGACCGGCGTAATGCATTTCAAAGTGCGGCGTGCCATACGTTAGCGTCCGCGAAGGTTCGTCCGCATCGACCGATTCGCGCGGGAACGTGTGATACGCCCCCACCGGCCCATGAGGCTGCCGTCTGGCCACGCCGCAGTCGTCATATTGTTGGAGCGTGTACCCCTGTGGAATCTGGAGAATGTCGCTTTGGTCGTCTTGCATCTGATTTGCCTCCGCCGAGATGACCAGAAAAACGAAGGCAGCGCTCGTGCATGCGCGTGCGAGCACAATTGGCAATGCGGCTTTCAGTGTATTCGTGGCCATTTCGGTACATGCTCTCCTCGAGATTGATATGCTAACAAGTTGATATTCTGGACATGGCGGGTGTTAATATCAAGGCCAAGTTCCTCGCATGTTGCGTCCTTCTGACATTAAGAGCAGATAAGTCTTGCAATTTGTGCTACCATTCGGTAATATTGTATGCGGTGAAGTTCTATACGGGTTAGAGGTGAACAATTCGTGGATGGTCAATCGCAGGATATGCGCGACAAGAGCCGGTTGTGTCCGTGGTGTCGCATGTCAATCAGTGCGTTGGCGACGAAATGCCGGTATTGTGGGGAACAAGTAACGAAGACGATGGGAGAGGAAATCCGGCGTCTGAGCGTTACGGACTTGGGTGGCAGCGACAACACACGCAAAACGTTGAACGAGTCGCTCGTGGATACGCTGGAAGCGTTTCGGCAGGAGGAACTAGAGAGCGCCGCGTCCAAACGCCAGCAACAAGAAGACGAGAAGTCCAAGAGTTGGTTTGGTCGTAAGCGTCCCATCGAGAGGCCTCAAGCGGTAAAGAACGACATGCCTGAACTGGATGCGCGCAACGTCGAATTGTCGCAGATATCGTTGACGCCGACGCGCAAGATCGTTCAGAAAATTCCGGAGCGGCTTTGGACGAAGAAGGTGGCGCTTGTGGCGGCGTTCGTGGCTGCGGTCGTCTTGATTTGGTTTGGGGGCTTACAGGTAAAGGCGTACATCGACGGGTATTTGAAGCCCGATGCGGTGAAACTTGTAGGCGTGGTCGAGAATCCGGCCGTCGCCCTGCTAAACCAGCCGGGGCGCGCGCTCGATGCGTTGTCGGTTGCGGTTCAAGAAATGCATGGCGCTCCGGGCAACAGGAATAACCAGCGTGTGCTCGATCAGTCGCGTGATAAGGTTTTGAAGGAAGTGGGGGCTTTGTTGGATGCCAATCCCTGGAGTATGGCGCAACTCGACAAGGCATCCTCGATGTTGGCGAAAGCGGTCTCGATCGATCCGGAGGGCGTCGCTCTCAAGGATCTGAAAAAAATGGTGGACCCAGAAGTTTACGCGTATAAGATGACTATCGCGAGCGTGGATCCCGTTGGCGAATCCGCCACGATTCGTATTGTGTATCCCGAGCGGCCCTCCGACTTGGTTATCAAAAAGAAAGACGAGGTCGTCAATGGGCGTTTTACGGTGAAGCGAATCGGCACGAGGGGGGTCACGTTCGAGGATCCAAAGCGGAAAGACGCCGCCGGATTGCCACGCACGTTTTCGATTTCGTTGGATGGCATGATTAGTATACAATAGGCTTTAGGCTGTAGGCTGTAGGCTGTAGGCAGTGCGCCTA
>CAIYET010000411.1 GCA_903925285.1 Candidatus Hydrogenedentota bacterium
TGCAGCGTGGCAGGCGGCGGCTGGCGCATGCCCAAGCGCCAAGAACTGCATAGCTTGTATCAGCAGGGTGTTGGTGATCGGAACATGGACCCGGCTTTCAAGACCACGGGGTGGTGGATCTGGGCTGAACCGAAAGATTCGGCGGCGGCGTGGTCCTTCCGCTTAGCCTTCGGCGACGAGGGTTCGTACTCCCGAGATCGTTCGGGCACCCATCGTGTGTTTGGAGTGCGTCCGCGCTCACTTTCGAAAACAAATGGCTTGGTTGACTCTCACGGTCAGTTAACGACTGCGCCAATTTCACCACCAGAATCCTCACCTTACTCGGAGGGATTCTTCGTGATCGGATATTCGACACGCAATCATGAAGCGGCAACCGCAGAATCGCGACACCGCAACGAGAGCAATGGATTTCGGAGCCAAGTGCTGTTTTCGTCCGATTGGAGCAATCTGGCGCCTGGATTATACATAGTGGTTTACGGGAGTTATCCCACGGCATCAGAAGCAAACGCTGTTCTGCCCGAAATACAAAGTCATGTACCTGATGCGTACGTCAAGCCTTCTGGCGCCAAGCGTCAGAAGGCGGAATAGAGAGGATAGGCAATGCGAAAAGGTAAACATCGGCGCTTGGTAGAAGGATTTGCGATCCTGTTCGTGATGTATCTGATTATCGGGAACATCGCCAGCGCAAGCACCTCCAATGTTCGAGAGGAGACACTTCTCCATGGCGTCACCACATGGCAGGCTTCACCAATCTCAGGTACGACCTGCGCGCAGTTGATTGTCCCAAAGGAAGTCCGTGTGCCAAATCCATCTCCTGCTCCCCCGGTTACCGCTGTTCCCGTCGCCCCGGCCAAAGTGGCTCCCGTCCCCCAAACGGATGCCGCGCCTGTCCCTCCGCCTGGCGCTCCCCCCGGCGGCACGCCGCAACAGCACCCGATGCTGGACATGCTGAAGAAGGCCGACACCGATAACGACGGAAAAGTCACCTTCGAAGAAATGAAAGCGATACGCCCGCAAATGACCAAAGAGCAGTTCGACATGAGGGACCGCAACAAGGATGGCGTCTTGACCGCAGCCGACTTCCCGTCTCCAGCGGACCTGTTTAAGGAAGCCGACAAGGACGGCGACGGCAAAGTCATCTTCGAAGAAATGAACGCGGTGCGGCCTCTACCTAAAGAACGCTTCGATATGATGGACAAGAACAAGGACGGTGTACTGACGCCCGATGAAATGAGAATGGGCCCGCGGCCCGGCGGGATGATGGGCCATGTCTCTGGCATGGGCCTACGCTAGCCGAAAGCGAAAGAGGCTTAACTGCAATGAGAATACATCCGCTCGCGGGAGTCATAATCGTGGTGCTTACGTCATGGATAGGGAACGCAGGCGCCTTGGCCGCTAATCTCGGTTCGGGTGACAGCTCGACGAAGGCCATAGCCTACGCCCAACTGATTGTCCCAAAGGAGATCCCGTCCGCCGCGAATCCGACCGCGACAACAAAGCCTCAGCAGGCGGAAATCGATGGTGCGCGGCGCGCCCAGGAGTTCAAGCCAGAGCCGCTTTCCCCGTCTTATACTGATGCACCCGCTCCGCAGGCGGCTGCGTCCGTCACGGAGGAAATTCGGCAATTTATCGATGTGTGGATAGGGACGATCTGCGAAAAGAAGCTCGATGAGCATTGCGCCTGTTACGCTGACCAGGTCGACACGTATTTTACCTACAAACACTTGAGCAACCAGAGAATAGCCCATGACAAGGTAGAAGTTCTCAAGCCCTATAGCAGCCTTCAAATGCAGGTGGCTAATATCGAGGTCCAGAGTGCAACTCCATCGGACGCTGTGGTCGTGTTTGACAAGAGCTGGGAAGCCCATGGCGCGAAGGACTTCAGCGGAAGCGAAAAACAGAGCCTGACATTACACCGATTCGGCGCCGCCTGGAAGATAACATCAGAGGAAGAGTTGAAAGTATATTGGGTCAAGAAGTCGAAATGATTGAGGCGGTCGAAAGTATGAATGGCATGAGTGGCACCAATGGCCATTGCTGATTTGAAAAGGAGGCACATCATTGTTTGCGACATGTTTGCTCATTGCGACCATTATCGGAACGACTCCGGCGACGAGGAATGATACTGGTGATTTTGCTCCACATGCGCAACACCAGAGTGGGTTCGATGCAGGCATGAGGTACGCCCAGTTAATTGTCCCGAAGGAGATTCCGGTGGCGAAACCTCCTCAGGCGTCGAGTCCTTTACCACAGTCAAGTGGCCGCAAGGGTCTCGCAACGCCAACCATCTCCGGCCGCGTGCTGGCTTCCGACGGCACGCCCGCGCCGGGCTTCGGCATTTGGGCCGTCGGTGAAGACGGTTCCGGCAAGAGCCTCGCTCGATCGGGACGCGACGGCACGTACGAGTTCGCGCATACGGGTGGCACGATGCGCCTGCGCGCGGCGGGCTCCGGCACAGCGCGCACGGAGCCGGTTGGCGTCGAGTTGCAACCCAGCCAAAGCGCGACGCGCGATTTCGTGCTTCCGGCCTGCGGACGCATCGTTTTGGTCATCAAGAAACCGGACGGTACGGTTCCCGACGCATTCGACGCATGCAACCTGGGGTGTTCGTCGGGCGTTATGTCCGATCCCAGTATGATGCAACGCGATGGCGACAAATTCGTTATCGCTTATCTAATCGGCGATGTATACGACTTGGCCTTCCACGTCAAGGGATTCAAACCGGTCTCGTTGCCCGGCACCGTGATCGACAAGGACGGCAATGATTGCCAACTCAACGTGAATCTCGAATTCGCCGACGGCGTATCACCTGTTGCATCTGATACAGCGGAAACGACGGCGAGTGGCGACTTCTGCATTCAGATAGCGTCGGTCTCGGGTCCGAATCGCCAGAAAATGGCCGACGAATCCAAGAAGCGCCTCGAGTCCAACACCGATATGAAGGCGGACTTGATCGCCTCCGAGGACGGCGAGAAGATCTCCCTCGTCGTTGGGCATTATCCGGACAAGGAGTCCGCCGCAAAGGCCTGCAATGAACTCAGGCAGCGGGCCGGTTTCTCGGACAGTTTCGCGAGGAAGCGCTGATTGTGTCACGAAAGAATGCAATAGAAAATTCAAACGTTGACTCTGTAAGCAAGTCTTGGGATGCGAGCTGGGACATCCATGAGAAGAAAGGCCCAAGTTGTTTATCTCACAGTCTTGTTATTGTTCGGTGTGGCTTGGGCGCAGCAGGACACGCGAGGCATTTCGCCGTTGTTGCCCTAGACACGATGGAGGATGTTTGCATGATCATTGACCGGAAACGTGAAGGCTCCCAGGAGAAGCATGGCTTGGGACTTGTTCTTGCTGACGAAAGGCGCGACAAGTGCCCATATAAGAGACTCAGCGTCGTTCTTTCGTTTGTTCTTTTAATGGCCTTTGCTGGTATGGCACGTGCGCAACTGATTGTTCCGAAAGAAGTTCAGGCGACGGTGCCGCCTGCCGTGTCGGCACCGCCTTCTCCGGTTCCGGTCCCTTCATTGTCTTCCCGCGATAGCAGGGACTTCGTGGGTGAATGGACGGGAAAATGGACCAACAGCCGTGGCAGCATGATGTTCTTGCTGAAGATTGGCGAGGGAAAGGAGAACAAGCTGGCTGCGGAAGGCAAGGCTAGCACGTGGACGCTCACTGAAGTTTTCGAAGGTAGTGTGAGCGGAGACGCCATTACATTGACCGGCACACATGTCCTCCCTACGCCTTCACCGGGTAAATACTACTGCCTGGATGTCCTGAGTCTCACGCTGTCGCAAGACGGAAAGCGGCTTTCGGGGACATGGGTCGACAAGGAAAACTCTCGCGGAACAATCGAGGTAGACCTGAAAACGCCTCCTGCCCCGTCGTCGGCCGCCCCTGGAAATGCCGCCCCGGACCTCACCCGTGGCGTGGAAGCCGACGCGAATGATGCCATCAAGACAGCGTTTCGGACGGGCAGCACAAAGGAATTCCTCTCAAGGGCTGTTCCAACCCAATTGGCGATGTGGCAGACGGCCGCCGAGAAGGAAATCCCGGAGGCCCTATGGCTCTTGGGATGTTGCTACGACAACGGCGTGGGCGTCGGATCGGACCCGTCCCGTGCGCTCCAATACTATCTTCGCGCGGCCGGACGCGATTACGGGCCCGCTCTCAACGACGTGGGATTGTGCTATGGACGCGGCATAGGCGTGGCGAAGGACCTGATGAAGGCCGTAGAGTATTACAAGCGTGCAGCGGAAAAGGGACGCCCCGGTGCCTGGTTCAACCTGGGTTCCTGTTATGAGCAAGGCTTGGGCGGCTTGCCCAAGGACATCAATGAGGCTGTGTCCTGCTACAGAAAAGCGAAAGATCTGGGTTATGGGCCTGCCGAGAAGACATTGGCCAGGCTTGGCCGCTAGGTTTACCCGCATGCACACTCATTTCACGATTCGCATAGTGGCAGTTATCGTATTGGCTGTTCTGTGTCACGAAGGCATTATGGCGCAGGTCTCTCCAAAAGAAAACGCGCCTGCACCATCGAAAGAGGTGACGCCGATCAAGCCGCCGGATGCCTCGCGGCCCTTATCCGCCGATGAGGTGGCCATTTTGGCGAGATCCGAATGGACCACGCGGGTAGGAGATGCCTGCGCCGTGTGGGTGGACGTAGACAGTCAACGGTTGCGATGGGTCCAGGCAGGGCTAGTTCTGTGGGAAGTCCCGTGCAGCACGGCACGCAACGGCATAGGCTCCGAAGTGAACAGCAACAAGACGCCGCTGGGCTGGCACGCCATTGCCGAGAAGTACGGCAAGGACGCACAATGGGGCACGATATTCCTCAATACCCAACAGACAAAACGAGTCTGGAAACCTGGACAGACCACTTCCGAAGATCTGATCCTGACGCGCGTCATGGTTCTTGAAGGACTCGAACCAGGCCAGAACAAGGGGGGCAGTAAAGATTCCTATGTCCGCGGAATCTATATTCACGGAACGAACGATGAAGAGCATATCGGAACGCCCACGTCACACGGCTGTATAAGGCTCCGAAACGACAATGTGATCGCCCTATTTGATAAGGCTCGTGAACATACGCTCGTATTGGTTACAGGCAGCACGCCACCGGCTTGATGCATCGAGTCTTGACAAAACCCAGACATGAGCTCGCGGGGCTTGTCAATGCGCTTCTTGCGCCGAACTACACGGCGGTTTGGCGGCGCGCGTGGCGTACGCCGCAGCCACCAGCGATATCAACGTCAAACCGGGGTTGCCGGACATGTTCGCCGCGAGCGTCGCCACCATATAGCTTGCTTCACTGACCATCGGGTCGCCCAATTAGAAAATCGGCGATTGCCCAATTTCCGCTGAATCGGGATAGGACCGTCAAACATCCCAAAGCCGTCAAACGAACGCCCATCGTCCAATTCCTCATCCTATCCTTATCCTATCCGTTACTTTCCCAACGTAAACGCGTAAATCACATTCTGCTCCATACCGGTAAA
>CAIYET010000412.1 GCA_903925285.1 Candidatus Hydrogenedentota bacterium
AGCATCGGCCCCCGCTTCACCGGTGCAGGAACCGACGAAGCCACCAGCGCCAACCGAAGCTGCCACACAAAGCCCCCTGCCGTCCGCCGCAAAAGTCTATAAACAGGCGGAATCAACCGTCATCGAAGTGATGAACGCCCGCCCGTCACCCGTTGTGTTGACGTGGTGCATCGTATTTGTTGTGTGCTTTATCGGATTTAATCTGATTCTTGGACGGGTGACACGGATATGGCGGAAATGACCGGAACGCAGGGCAAGGTGGCAGACGCAGAATTAAAGCCGACAATTTGGCTTTGGATTCTCGCCGTCACCTTGTGCGCCAATGCGGTTCTCCTCTGGTTCGGCTTGACCGAGGACGCTATAACGGTGGGCAAGACCCTGAAGAAGGAACTGTTGGGCATCACGATCCGCCTCGTGGATGAACGGCAGACCTTCTCGATAATCTCGGCCATCTCCAAGCTGCGTAGCGATGGCGATTACTTTCTGTTTGTCGTGATCTTCCTGTTTTCAATTGTCTTCCCGATTGTCAAGTTGGCCGGCAACGCGCTGATCTGGGTCAGCCTCCTCCGCAACGGTCGAGTCGTGAGCGACTGGCTGGGGCGGTCGGCACACTGGCTTCACTGGTTGGGCAAGTGGTCCATGCTTGAGGTCTTCGTCGCCGGACTTCTCTGCGTGTTGCTGAAGCTAGGCCAGGTCGCGAGGTTCAGAATCGAAGAAGGCATGTACTGGTTCTTCGCCGCCGTCTTCCTGAGCCTGCTCAATGCGCACTGGACCAAGATGACGCTGCGCCACCGTAACAGAAAGATCACGAATGAATTCTGAACCAGAGCGAGATCGGTTCACGGCTAAACGAGTCGCAGACCCGGCGACACGGGTCGGTTTTCAGGTTTCCCCTAGCGGGTCTTGAGGCGTTTATGATGCATACGGCTTCCAACAACCCCGGATCGGGTCCGCTCGTCCGGTTCTACCTCGGCACCGAACCAGACTCTTCTGGCCGACTCATCAGCGATATCCGCAAGTGGAACCACGAACGACTGGAGCGCATGCATATTACCGGCAATCGAACCGCCGGATTCTGGAGATCCGCAGCGGGCATCAAACCTAGGGAGCATGAATTGAAGCACCACTTGATTCTCGGCACCGTCCATGATGCCCGGCTGAGGACGGACTGGCTGTTGACAACTGCGGAGGATCGACGTGCGAAGGATTCAGCAAGAACGGCCGCCCACAACGCCTTGGTTGACGCCGCCAACATCCTCTCACGAGCGATGGTCAAAGCTGGAAAAGACGCCACCTGGTGCCGTGATCTCGGCGACAACCGGAAGGAAATCGGCGATTGGGCGCGCCACATCCACGCGCGCTTGGGAATCGCGGAGAGGCATCAAGTTGCAAATCATGCGTTGGATCGGAATGTAGAGGTTGACTATCAAACCGCTCGGTCGTATTCAATCCCGAAGTTGTCCCATTTGGGAAGTCCTTGTCCGGCCATACACCCATATTGTCCAAGACTGGGAATCGTCGCAATCGCGGGATGACAATGCGCATGGTACCGAAAAGACGGCTAGGGTGAGGCGCTAGCAGTGAGCCATCAACCGATCTTTGTCGCGCCCCGTGGTAATCGACTTACGATTGAATGCCTCCCCGGCAACTGCGCTTTGGTCGGATTGAAATTCAAGAATTACCCACCAGTAATCCCCAGGAGTTACAAACATAGCTGATTGAGATTCGTTGGACAGGGTATTAGAGTGCAATATTGCTGTCATAACATACTGTCGTACAGTATCTTATGCGTTTGTAATGTGGATGAATTGGGAGCTTGGCATGATACATGTTACATGTTTTGATTAGCAGAAAGAAAACATGCTCCAGTTTCTATCAAATGGCTTTTGCAAGGGCGCGGTTTACGCGGTTGTGGCGTTGGGCTTTGGTCTCATC
>CAIYET010000413.1 GCA_903925285.1 Candidatus Hydrogenedentota bacterium
GAAGGGTTAGAAGGGTTAGAAGGGTGAAGGAGGGTGTAGAAACGAGCTGCGATTTGCGATTTGAGATTTGAGATGCGAGGCGACGCGCTCTTTCATCCTTCATCCTTTGTCCTTTATCCTTTATCATTCAGGCAAAGGGTATAATGGGGTGGATGCGAGCGGAGGAGACCGGGTATGAAACTGGCGGCGTTGAGTGTTCTTTCGGATGTTGAGATCGAGCGGATTCATGAGGCTTCGCTCGATATCCTTGAACAGGCTGGGGTGAAGGTGGGCGGCGGGCGGATGCTGGCGTTTCTTGGGGAACGGGGATTGCGTGTGGATGAGGCGTCGGGCGTTGTGCGGATCCCGCGCGGATGCGTCGAGGATTGTTTGAGTCTTGTGCCGCCGCGATTCGAGGTGTTCGACCGGGAAGGGCGTGCGCTGTTTGTGCTGGGCGACGGTGTACCGCGTATCGCGGCGGGGCACAATGGCGTGTTCTGGGTGGATTCGGATACGGGTGTCACGCGTCCGTCGACTGTGGCGGATGTCGAGCGGTTTGCGCGGTTGTGCGAGGGATTGCCGGATATCGATGTGATCGGGATTCCCGTGATGCCGCAAGACGTGCCGGACGCGCGCGCGACGTTGCTGTATGGCGTGCGGGCATGTATCGCCAACAGCGGGAAACCGATTTTCTTCTCGACGGATCGTCCTGAGATCAACCGCGCGATTATGGAAATGCTCGATGCGGCGTTCGCGGGCGATCTCCATTCGCAAGCCTACGGCATCGGCCAGCTCTCGCCGACGAGTCCGTTGTTCTGGGAGGCGAGCGTGCTCGATGCGCTCGAGGACACGGTTCGGTTCGGCGTGCCGCTCGCGATCTTGCCGGAACCGAACGCGGGCGTGTCGTGTCCGTATACGCTGGCGGGTTTGATTACGATGGATAACGCCGAGTGGTTGTCGGGCATGGTTATGACGCAGTTGCTCCGGCCCGGCGCGGCGATCCTGTACGCGAATTCGTGGACGACGACGAACATGCGCAACGCATGCGCGCTGGTCGGGTCGGCGGAGACGACCGTGTGTCGTATCGCGGGCGCGCAGTTGGCGCGGCGATACCGCGTGCCGTCGCACACGACCGCGCCGAACTCGGACAACCACGCGCACGATGAGCAGAACGCGTGGGAGAAAGCGTTGAGCCAATTCTGCGCCGTCGCGGCGGGCAACGACCTGATCGTGAATTGCGGCATGTTCGCGACGGGCATGACGTGCAGTCACGAGCAGTTGCTCATGGATGAGGAGATGTCGGCCATCGCGCGGCGGATAGCGCGCGGCATCGAGGTCGACGACGCGACTATCGCCAAGGACGTGATCGTCGAACTCGGACCGCATAATTCGGCGTACTTGACCGCGCCGCACACGCTCGAATGGCTGCACAGCGATGAATACGTCGCGCTGCATCTGTCGGTGCGGAGTCCGCGCGCGGTATGGGAAGCCGCCGGCGCGAAGGATACGTACCAAATCGCGCGCGACCGCGTTCGTATGCTCGAGCGAGAACCGTCCGCGGCGTCGCTCGATGAAAAACGCCTTCGTGCGGTCGACGCAATTATCGCGCAATCCTGCGAAGCCCTGTGTCGGGAAAAGTAGAAAGCAGCCGGATGCCTGTCCGATAATAGCCTACGGTTCGTGCTCGTGCTCGTAATCGTAATCGAAAGATCCGGGTGCTCGCTCGATTACGAGCACGAGTACGAGCACGAAAACAAGGAGGATTTATCATGCCCGCGTTCAACGATGGTCCCGCTTCTCGCCGTTTCGTTTCCGTGCCACTCGATGGCAACGCGTCGTTCGACTCGCTCGCGGCGCTTCCGTGCAGCGATGTGCTCAAGAACGGTCTGCCGACCGCGCCTTCGGGCGCATGCGTCGGCTGGGGCGTCCCGTTCGACGTGCGCAAGCCGCTGGCCGTGCGCGATGTGGACGTGTCGGTCGCGTGGCCGCGTTTGAAGTCGCGCTGGCTCGTGTTCATGCACACGGCGGACGCCGAACCGCTGCCTTGGAATAAGGACGGGCTGCTCGATGCATCGCGCGGCTATGGCCGTCTGGCCGAGCATATGGCGGATTACGTGTTGCGCTACGCGGACGGCACGGAGTCGGTATGCGCGATCCGGCGGCGGCATCAAATCGGGATGTTGTCGCGGCTGTGCTGGGGCGAGAATTGTTTCCAGGCCGTCGTTCATCACAAGGCGATTCCTCTGCGTCCGCCGCACGAACAGCAGCCGCCTACGCCGCCTTCGATCGGCTGGGGCCAGGCGCAGACGCGCGCCGCGGGCTGCTATGGGTACGGGTGGATGAACTGGCTGTGGGCGTGGGAGAATCCGCATCCGGAGAAGCCGTTGATCGGATTGCGCATCGAACCGCGCGCGGGTTTGCTGATTCTGTCGGCGATCAGCGCGGGGGATGTCGCGTCGAATCCGCTGCGTTGGGAGACGCGGCGCAAAGCGATTCTGCGGCTTGGCAAGGACGAAACGTTTGATCCGCGATTGAACGAGGATGGCGTGCTGGCTCAAGTCCAGTTGGACCTCGGCCAAGTCATCTCGGCGCAACCGCGTTGTCTCTATCCGAACGACGCATGGGCGGACGGCTACAACAACCAGATGCCCACGGTGTCCGGTCGCGAAATTGTCGTCGAGTACGCCGCGCATCCCGAGGCGGAGTTCCATCTCGCGAACGGCAAACGCGTGTCCGTGGCCAAGCTGGCAGGGTCGTTGACGCCGGTCACGCCCGCGACGCAACGCGTCCAAATCCGCGTGATCGACGCTGTGACGAAGAAGCCCGTACCGGTCAAGTTGCACGTGCATGGCGAGGCGGGCGAGTATCTCGCGCCGCTCGACCGGCATCGCATCCCCAACGACGCGTGGTACGAAGACTACAGCGTCGATTACGTGAATCAACGCGCGCATGCGTGCACCTATATTTCCGGCGAGACGGTCATCGATCTGCCGCTGGGCCGCGCGTACATCGAAATTAGCAAAGGCTTCGAGATCGAGCCGATCCGCAAGGTCGTCGCGATTACGCCCGGCACGCGCATGATCACGATCCCGTTGCGTCGCGTCCTGCCGTGGCGCGAGCGCGGTTGGATCACTGCGGACACGCATGTCCATTTCCTCTCGCCGATATCGGCGCGGCTCGAAGGCGCGGCGGAAGGCGTCAACGTCGTGAACCTGCTCGCGAGTCAATGGGGCGAGTTGATGACCAACGTGGGGGACTTCGACGGCGCAACCACATGGGGGTCGCGCGAGGCCGGTGGCGACGGCGAATATCTTGTCCGCGTCGGCACCGAGAACCGGCAATACGTCCTCGGCCATATCTCGTTGATCGGCTACAACGGACCGGTGATCGCGCCGATGACGACGGGCGGTCCGGAAGAATCCGCGTTTGGCGATCCGGTCGGCGCGTTGTTGACCGAATGGGCGCGGCAATGCCGCAAACAGGGCGGGATCGTCGTGCTGCCGCATTTCCCGAATCCGCGTGCCGAACATGCCGCCGCGATCGTCGACGGCAGCATCGACGCGCTCGAAATGACCGCATGGGGCAACCTGTACGGCGGCATCGACCCGTATTCGCTGTCGGACTGGTACCGTTACCTCAACTGCGGCTACATGGTCGCGGCGGTCGGCGGCACGGACAAGATGAGCGCGAACACCGCAGTCGGGACGGTTCGCACGTACGCGCGGATCCCCGACGGCCAGCCCTTCGACTATCAGGCGTGGATGGACGCCGTCCGCGCGGGGCGCACGTTCGTGACCTACGGGCCGTTGCTCGAATTCCACGTCGAAGGCCAACCCAGCGGGACGCGCATCGCGATGAAACGCAACGGCGGCACGGTCGGTGTCGCGTGGGAAGCGGCGAGCGTGACCATGCCCATGTCGCGCATCGATTTGGTCGTCAACGGCGAGATTCGCGAGAGTCGCGCTGCGAAACCATGGAACGACCAGGGACATTGGTCCGTACGCGCCGAGCGCAGTTCATGGATTGCGCTGCTGGTCCGAGGCCATGAGCCCGACCGTCCGGAGATTGTTGCGGCGCACACGTCGCCGGTTATGATCGAAATCGAGGGGTCGCCGTTCTTCGCAGCCGCCGACGCGGTAACGATCCTCGATCAGATCGAAGGCGCGCTCGCGTACCTCGATACGACCGGCACGCGCGCCGAAACCGCCGCCTACAAACGCATGCGGCTGGTCCTGACCTCGGCGCACCGCACGCTTCACAACCGTCTGCACGAACGCGGCCATTTCCACGAACACACGCCCGTGACGGATCACAAGGAACATCATTGAGGCTAAATTGGGTAATTGGTGCAGGCAGGTATCGCCTAAACCTAGAATCGGCAGTTGAACCACGAATCACACGAATCACACGAATGGGAAGGACTCACAAGTTGCTGCACGGCAGGCTCTTCCTACTGGCTTTGGCAACTGAGCGGCAGTTGAAATCATCTCACCCCACGGGTGAAGGGATATTAATATTTCCTCCGCTTCTCGGAAATCTTGTTGGGCGTTTTGCCTCAATGAGATA
>CAIYET010000414.1 GCA_903925285.1 Candidatus Hydrogenedentota bacterium
ATTTGCGGAGGCGGGAATCAATCCCGCCCTACGAGAACATGCGAGAATTGAGTCTATTTTCGTCATCCACCTCCACTGAAACATGCGAGTCAATATATTCACAAGCTCTCTGACGAAGTGCGCTAAAATCGGATGAGCCTCAACTCTCTTCCAGCGCCATGAGTTCGGCGTTGGTTTGCCGGAGGCGCATCGAGATGGCGTAGGAAAGGCGCTCGAAGAATTTCCGCGTGGTTACGGGGTGGTTTACCGAGACCTCGTCGAAGGCTTGTCTCGATAGGATGTAGAGAAGGACTTGATCGGCGGCCAGCGCGTTCGCGGAGCGCTCGCCTCGATCGAGGAACGACATGTCGCCGAAGAAATCGCCCGCAACGAATGTCGCCAGATGATGCGTCATTCCATCGGGAAGGGGGAGAAGAATCTTTACGATCCCTTTGCGTATGAAGAGGATCGTGTCGCTCCGGTCGCCGCGTTTGAAAATGAGTTCGCCCGGTTCATAGGTCCGCTCGCTCAGACAGGACCGGAGATCTCCGATGGCTTCGGCGGAGAGTCCGGAGAAAAATTCGATACCGGCCATATCGAGAATCTCGTCGGTCCCGCGTGCGCTATCGGTACGTGCATTATCGAGTAACTCGTCTTCGACCCATTCGAGCGCGTCGTCGAGTTCGGGGAAAAAGGCCAGGTCCTCCTGCGACTCGGCGAGGCCGAGATATTCGAGGTAATCCTTGACGTTTTGTCCCGTCGGCAGACTCAACGGGATCGATGAGAACAGGAGCCGTCCGCCATGCGCCTTGATCCGTCCGTGGATCTGGCGGAGCATGTTGGCTGCGGTGAAGTCGACGGACCGCACTCTGCGCATGTCGAGCAGGATATATTTGCACTTCGATAGGTACGGTTCCATTTCCGTGAAGAGTTGGTCCGTTGTGCCAAAGAAGAGCTGGCCCTGGAGTTCGAAAGCGATGGCGTTCTTGCCTTCGGTTTCGAGGATGCGCTGGTCCGAAAGGCGGCGTTTTTTCTTCGAGAACGTTTGATTGGCGAACGCCTTTCTGCGCACGACGGGGAAGCGAACCTGTTCTCGAAGGAAGAGCAGGATGGCCATGGCGATCCCCACGCCGGCGGCCGCGATGAGACTCATGCTGACCGCAGAGACGACGACGGCCAGGATGACGAAGAAATCGAACACCGTGGAACGGTGTCGCAGGAGACGAAAACTCTTCCAGTCGAGCATCCTCGATGCCACGACGATCAAGATCCCCGCTAGCGCGGCCAGCGGAATCCACGCGATGAGATTGCCGATGAGCAGCAGCACCGCCAGCGCGAAAAGGCCCGCGAACAGGCCAGACAAACGGGTCTTCGCGCCGCTGGATAAATTGACGAGCGTGGGGCCCATCGTTCCCGCCCCCGGGATCCCGCACGCAATTGCAGACACCATGTTGGCGAGTCCTTGTCCGATCAACTCGCGGTTCGAGTTATGCCGCGTATAGGTCAATGCGTCCAGGACAACGCACGTTTTCAGCGTGTCGATCGAGAGAAGGACGGCGAGCGTCAGCGTCGGCACGGCGATGAGGCCGAGGTTTTTGAGGTCAACCAGTCCGAGCATGGACCACTGCTCGGTCGCGGCCTGCACGAAACTGGCGCCGGAATTCGCGATGGGACCGATGACGAACTTGTTGCCTTCGAGCGTGGCAAGCGCGGGCGTCATCAGTGCCAGCGACAAGTAGCTGACGATGCCGGCGCCAAGGGCGATGATCGCGGCGGGGACGGTCTTCGTAAGTCTCGGCGCGAGGACCATGGCGAGAATCGTGACGGCGCCGACATAGATACAGGGCCATTGCCAGCGTTCGGGCGTAAAGAGGCCCTCGTACAGTTTCACCTCTTTTGGCAGGCCGAGAAACTTGGGCAGTTGTCCGATGAGGATAAGCACGCCAAGGCCATTGAGGTAGCCTGCTACGACGGGATATGGAATGTATTTGATGAATTTCCCGCCGCCGAGGATGCCCGCGACGAATTGAAGCAGCCCGGCCAGGAGCGCTACCAACGCGACGTACAAAGGGATCATGCCAAGTTGAATCACGCCGTTCCGGGCCAGTTCGGCCACGAAAACCGAGAGTACCGCCGCGCCGGGCGCGCATGGGGCGGAGATCAGTTTCGACGTGCCGCCGAACACCGGGGCGACAAAGCCCAACGCAATGGCCCCTATAATTCCAGCAACGGCGGCCTTGCCCGCATGCGCGCTACCCAGGGGCGCATAGACGATGAGTCCGAACGCAATGGCGGAAGGCAACGCGACCAACATCGCGGCCAAGCCTCCAAGACAGTCTCCGAGCGGGAGTTTGGCGCGGGCATTTCCAGGGTCGTTTTTCATTTTCTTCATCAAACTGTACCAAGAGCA
>CAIYET010000415.1 GCA_903925285.1 Candidatus Hydrogenedentota bacterium
ACGTATAATCAAACCAGATACCGGCAGAATAGTTGCAGTCGGCGACCGTTACCAGAGCCTATATGGATTTCGCGGTGCAGATACCGATGCAGTACCTCGGTTGATACGCGAACTGAACGCCGAGATATTGCCACTGTCCATATCTTACCGCTTGCCTACTTCGCATGTGGAAGCTGCCAAACTGTTAGTACCTCAACTTGAAGCAGCTCCTGACGCCAAAGAAGGTAAAATTCTGCATATCAATGAAAAAGAGTTCGAGAACATGCTTGCGCCGGGCGACATGGTAATGTGCCGGACAAATGCTCCATTGGTAGGGCCAGCGTTCAAGGTGATACGCAAGGGTATCAAGGCTTGCATTCGAGGGCGTGACATTGGGGCAAACCTCGTGTCCATGATTGACAAGTTCCAGACCGAGTCGTTGCAGACTTTCCGAGTGTCGCTGGAAGAGTACTATCAGCGCGAGTCGGAGCGCCTGTTGAGTTCGCATAAGGAAATGCAACAGATGGCTCTGCAGGACAAAGTAGAGACCTTGGCACTGATAGCCAGTGATTGCGTAACTGACAATACGCAGGAGTTGCGCGACAAGTTGATGGCCATATTCAGCGATGAGATTACTGCCGTGGTGTTCAGCAGTGTTCATCGTGCTAAAGGGTTAGAAGCCAATAGGACATTCATCTTGCGTCCCGATCTGATGCCTCATCCAAAGGCCGAACAGGATTGGGAGAAGGCACAGGAGCAAAATGTGCTCTATGTGGCAGAAACACGCAGTAAAGAGTTTCTGTATTTTGTTGATAAACTATAGAAAGGAGGATAACCCCTAATGGCAAAGAGAACAGGCCCAGGAAGGCCACAGATACCCAAGGAACAACACAACGACCGCTCGGGTTTCACTGCCAACCAGCGCAAAATGCTCAAAGCAGAAGCCCGCAAGCGTGGAGTTCCCATGGCTATGGTAGTCAGGGAAATGGCTGACTACTACTTCACGGCGTTGGGCAATGCTCGCAGTGGCCTCGGACAAACTTCATCCAAAGAAAGTCAAGGAGGAGTATAGAACAATCTGAAAGGTAACTGTCCCTGTCGTAAAGTGTGTCCGCTGGAATGCGGAACAATCCTATTCTGTGTACGTTTATTTGAAGGAGTAAAATGTCTGCTTTTGATGCAAAAGGTTTGATGGACGCAGTTGACAATGCGCCCGAAGCTGGATCCGCCAATATCAATTTTGGCAAACTCACGGCTGAGCCGCAGGTTGCTACTTGGGCCGATGGTGCCGAGCCGGGCAGTAGCCGTGTCAAGACGGTCAGCGCCTGGACTGGTCAGACTCTGACTCGTGATCAGTCGCTGGAGATCAAGTTCTCTGTGAACATCAGCGAACTGAACCCCAAACTGGAGTTCGAGTATGATCGCTCGGTCGTCGTGCGCAAATCTGGCCGGGTCAAGACCGACTGGACTGAGATTGTTGAAGCTTCCCTGATCGAGGTCTTCGGCAAGAACTGGGCGAACGAAATCGCCAAGTCGCCGTATGTGGCCGTGGAAGACTTCCCCAATGTGGCCGGCAATGCGTCGAAGAAGGGTAAGGTATTCGGCGTGCCGAAGTTCCTGGCTGTGTACAAGTCCAAGGATGAGTGCGTCAAGGCTCGCGAGGAGCGCTATGGCAAACGGGGAAACGATACCCCCGCCGGAAGCACAGACGCTCCGGCAGTCCCCGCCGCTATTCCTCAGGAAGTTATCAACAATGTCAAATCCTTGCTGGCTTCGTTGAATTCAGAAGATCAGACGATGCAGATGCTGGCAGCTAAGCCGTTCGGTAACTACGATCCGGCTGTCCTGGTCGCCCTGGCCAAGGGTTCGGCGTAACAGCCGGAC
>CAIYET010000416.1 GCA_903925285.1 Candidatus Hydrogenedentota bacterium
AGTTAGGAGTTGGGAGTTAGAAGGCTGAAATCGAAGCGGCCATTCTAACTTCGTAGCCGTTCACCCTAAAAGCGGCCGCAGGCGGGTCTATTGACATACATCCGCGCAACGCCCAGAATAGAATGGTTTCTTGAAAGGGACTAGCGATGAGTCTTACAGCAGTGGCCGGATGTGCGGTGTGCATGGTATTGGCGGCGGCGAACGCGGCGTTGCCGTTGAATCCGCCCAGACATGGCGGGGTCTACGTGATCGCGCATCGCGGGGCGCATGAGGCCATTCCGGAAAATACCTTGCCCGCGTACAAAAAAGCCATCGAACTCGGCGCGGACTTCGTCGAGATCGATACGCGCACGACGAAGGACGACGCCATCGTCAGCGTACACAACGACAAGATCGATGGTTATGCGAAGGACGTTAAAGGCCCGGTCGCGTCGTTCACGCTCGAACAACTGCGCGCCCTGGATGTTGGCAGCCGCATCGCACCGGAATGGAAAGATGCACGCATCCCGACGTTCGAGGAAATCCTCGACGCATGCAAGGGCCGGATCGGCATCTATCTCGATCTCAAGGCGGCGTCGATTCCCGAACTGGTCAAATTCATTCAGGCGCGTGGCATGGAACACGATATCGTCTGGTACACGGGACAGGTATCGGAATTGTACAAGGCATGCCCAGAATGCATCGAAATGCCCGATCCAGGCCCCGAAACGTTGTTGGCGAAGTTACTGGACGGTGCGAAACCGCGTATCGTCGCTTCATCGTGGAAGTACTGCTCGAAGACCTTTGTCGAGAAATGCCACGCGGCGGGCGCGCTCGTGTTCACCGACGACGGCGGACCGAAGTCATGGAAGCCGTTGCTCGAATGGGGCGTGGACGGCATCCAGACCGACCGTCCCGCAGACCTGATCCGATTGCTCGACAAACACGGCAAGACCCCTTGATCCTGTTTTGAAATTTCACGGTGGTAAATGAGGCATGAAAAGGTATAATACAGCATGACGGATGAAATGAAATCTCTTGCACGCAACAAGATCGCCATGCTCATCGATGGCGATAATGCCCAAGCTGCCTTACTTTCCCAAATGCTTGTCGAGGCGGGCCGCTACGGACAAGTAACCGTCCGGCGCATTTACGGCGACTGGACGACGGCGAGTATGAAGTCATGGAAAGAGACGTTGAATTTCCACGCCTTCCAACCCATTCAACAATTCCGCTATACCATTGGCAAGAACGCAACCGACAGCGCCATGATCATCGACGCGATGGATATCCTGCACGCAAGCGTGGTGGACGGCTTTTGCCTCGTCTCTTCCGACAGCGATTACACCCGATTGGCTACCCGCATACGAGAGACCGGTATCTTTGTGATGGGCATCGGTCAAAAGAAAACGCCCAAGCCTTTCGTTAACGCCTGCGACGTATTCGTATATACCGAAAACCTGGTGACGGAAAAAAAGGCGGTCATACAACCGCGTAAACCAAAAGATGGAACGAAAAAGGTCAAGGACGAAAAAGAGGAAGTCGACCCGGTGCCGTTGCTCACTCAGGCGTTTGAAATGTCCGTACAGCAGGATGGATGGGCGCCACTGGCAAGCATGGGTAGCGCACTTTATCAACTCGATCCAGGCTTTGACCCGCGTACCTACGGACATAAACAACTTTCACGCATGATGATGAATCTCAAGGAACAATTTGAAGTTCACGAAAAAGACACGGGCGGATTCTGTGTGAAGATCAAGGAATAGGATTGCCCCCATCGAGCATTGGCCGCGCATGACTTGACGCCTGAAGGCCGATTGGCCCCAATAGAAATGTCTTGTCAATTGCGAAACAAAATGCTAAAATAACGGATAGAGAGGTCGGCGAGAAAGCTGAACCTATGGAGAGTCATGAATGCCAACCTATGAATATCACGCTATTCGGGCAGAAGGCGATGAGGAGAAATCGTTCGTAGGGGGCGTAGTGATTGCGAAGTCGCGTCATGAAGCAAAGGAAAAGCTCCGTCAAAAGGGGCTGAAAGCGACCATGCTTCGCCAGGCCAAAGGGATTATGGCGGTGCTCAGATGGTTCGATGCGGATATCCGCTAGTCGTCAAGGATGAAGGATGAAGGATGAAGGATGAAAAAGGCTGTAGGAAGTGCCAGGTGCAAGGTGCGGTAATTCGTCCTTCATCTTTCATCCTTCATCCTTCATCCTTCATCCTTGGCGATCGGAAAATGGTGTTCGTGTTGATTGCCATTGCCGCATTCATTGGCGCGTTTGTGGGCAAGGGCTTGTTGTTCCCGAAAGGTCCCGTCCCTGTGGGCGAGCCAACGCCGCGTCCGCAAGGGGAAGGCTGGCTCGATTTGCTCGATGCGGCGCACGCGGGCGGTTGGAAAAACATTACGGACAACAAGGCCATTTTCGAGCTTGAGGATGGGACACTCCATATCTTCGGGCGCACGCTTTATCCGCTACGCTACGTGGGCTATGCGACGGAACCCTTCAAAAATTTCGACCTGCACGTCGAGTTCAAACTCGCGCGGAAAACCAATAGCGGTGTCTTCCTGCGGTCGCGCCCGAACGATCCGGTCGCGCGGGGATTCGAGGTGCAGGTTCTGGAAGATGGCGGCACGCCGCCTACCAAGAACAGTTGCGGCGCCATTTATGACGTCGTGACGCCGATGTTCAATATGTCGCGTCCGGCGGGCGCATGGAACTCATTCGACATCACGGTGCAGGACCGGGAAGTGAGCGTCGTCATGAACGGATGGATGGTTATCCACACGGATTTTGCCAAGATGACCACGCCGCTGGGCAAGTTCGCGATCGCATACGCCGACCTTCCGCTCGAAGGTGCGCTGGCCTTGCAGGACCATGGCGGCGAGGCGTGGTACCGCAACATTGTGATCCGCAAGCGGTAACGCGACCGCGCGAGCCGCCCGCTATTGGTCGGGGCCGACGGGTAGATTATCGAAGGGGCTGGCGGAGAAGCCGAGGATATCGCGCATGTTGGGCAGGGCGGGATTCGAGCGGACGATGCGCCACGCGCCGTCCTGCTCGACGAAGGTCAGCGACGTTTCGCCCCGGTTTTCGCGCGGGAACCATGCCGGCAAATCCGCTACGCGCCCGGTCGGATCGCTTATGGCGTAGCCGGAAAAACGGCAGTAGACGAGCACGTTGACTTGGCCGTTTCCTTCGTGGCCGGAGAAGTCCCATTGGCGGATTTGGCGGTCCATGCGGCATGCATTGTAATGTTCGAAGAACCATTGGTATGCCCTTCGCGTATACAGAATTCGCCAGCCTGTCGCGTCCTCGTAGTCCGCCGAATAGACGTCTATGACGCCATCGAGGTTCTTGGCGCAGAAGGCCGCATCCAGCGCTTCGATGCGTTGCGAGATGGCCAAGGCGATGGGTTGCTGCGCGTCGCTGAGACCGGTCAGCGTCATCCACCAAGGCCCCGGATTCGGTTGCGGATTGGTTGTTGGGGCGGTGACGGGCTGGCTTTGTGCGAGTCCCAGTAGCGGGCCGATAACGACTTCATCCGCGATGCGGCTTTCGACATTACTCAACGCGAGATATTCACCGTAATTGACCACGCCCTCGTAGGGTTCCTTGTCTTCGGTCAGGGCCGTTACCGCGTAGGCAATCGTCTGCGCGGGGTCTGCGGCGGCATCGAGGTACCGGCGATTTTCGGCGTTACTCGCAAGGAGGTTCCATCGCGGATCGGGCGGAATGCGTCGGTAGACTTTGTAGGAGAGGTCGCCTTCGCGGAATGGCCAGGTCACGAGGACGCCATCGTCTTGGCGTTTGGCCTCGAATCCGCGCACGGGCGCGGGCACGGCGGGGATTTTGAAGTTCTGGGGTTCGATGATGTTTTCGCGTGTGTTCATGATGAATAGCCCGCGTCCGACGTTCGAGATGAAGGCCGTTCCTTCGCCGTCGGGCTGGTAGTAGCGGTCGAGTAGTTCGCGCCAGCTCGCGACCGAAGTTTGCGTGCCGGGCGCGACGATAACTTCGAAGGTGGTCGAAACGGCTTCGGAACTGATCGCGGAGAGGATTGGAATCCAGTAGTAGCGTCCGGAGTTTGGGATGAGTTCGGCTACTTGGCTTGTGCGTTCCATGCCGTATGCCGCCTGAATGAGGTTGCCTGTGTCTAGGACCGCATCGGCGTCGTGTAAGGTGACGTGGAATTCTTGCGGTGTGCGTGCGACGCCGGCCTGGTATGCCACCCGGGCCTTCTTGAGCACAAATTCCTTGCGGGCGATGAGGTTCAGATCGAGTAACTGGCGTAGGGTTGGTTCGATGGCGTCGTCCCAATGCGCGCGCGCCGGGCCGAACCAGAGATCCGTATCGGGGGTGAAGGCGTAAACGGCGGCCCCGGTCATCGCGCCGTCGAGGATCATGGCGCGATAGAGCGCCGACGGCATCTTGGCGGGCGGTTCGGCGACGCCGAACACGCCGGGCGCGACGAATCGCGCGTCCCGGTACCACCTCGAATCGGGTCCGACGCCCCATTGGCCCGTCGCGCCTTCGAGCCAGAGGCCCATCAGGGCCGATATCTGCGGGATCACGTGCGCGCCGCGGCACGTCGCAATCGGAATCAGATAGGGCGCGCATTCGCGCATGCGCTGGTAGAGCGGCTGACACGATTCGTTCGCCATCACGCGCAGCCAGCGAATCTCGTCCAACGCGATACTGTAGAAGCGGCCGTACCGAGCGGCCCCTTCGATGCCGTCGGCCAGCCATTTCACCGGCGGCGGTGGACCAAGCGATTCGGTCGTGCCGGGGGCCGGGTAGTCCTCGATCGGGATATCGACGGCCTGCACGCCTTTGACGCACGTGAACTCGTTCAACAGTTCTTCGATGCGGTCGAGCGGGTGGTAGATGCCTGCGCGTCCGTCGCCGATGCGAATCACGGTGGGCAGATCTGCTTCTTGCAGCGTCGCCAAGAGACGCCGGAACCAGGCATGACGGGCTTGTGTGTCCGTGCCGCGCGCCTCGACCTGAATCGCCGAGAAGGCGCGAAAATCTGCGGGAAGCTGTTGCCATGCCTGGATCGCGTGCTGGGCATACGCGGCGGTGTCTGCGCACTCCGCCCCCGTGTCCTGGAATAGAAACAGCGGGTGGTCTGGACCGATTTCAAGGCAAAGGGGTGGATAGTCCGCCCATGTTTGGGCGGCCAATACCGCGATAAGTCCGATTATCCCACCGCGAAGATATTTGGTCAGTACGATGCGCACAGCCGAGCCATTGTATGCAAGTGCGATTCTCTCGCAAGAACCCCTATTTCGGCGCGTTGGACCAAAATGGAGCGTCGATACTAAAGGACTTACGCATGTCAGTTTTCGCATATCGGACTTTCTACGAGAGAATCAAGTATGAGTCGTTCTACAAGCGATGTAGACCTATAGTGGAATCCCTGAAGTGTCGCGAAGGTTCCGTGACCCTAAATTCGGACGTTGGCTCCCCAGGGATCCAACGGCCGAATTTAGGATGAAGTCACCGCTTATCGCGTAGTACGTTGGCGATCATAAGGTAGGCGCCGTAGCCAGCGCCGACAAGACCTAAGAGGATCATCGCGAAGACGACGATGCCGTGCGCGCCGAGCCAGCGGTCGAGATGAACGCCTATGACCGCGCCGAGCACAATCGGCACGGCGACCGCGAAGCCGAGTTGTCCGACCAGCCCCGCCGTCGAGGTAACCGCCTGCCATAGATCCCGTTCGCCCTTGTCCATGCCGAGCCTCTTCTTACGCCGCTATTATGCGCGTGTGACCGGGGCGGTCGCCAGGCGCGATCAACCGGGCTTCTTGACCTTTTGCACGGCGCCGGTCATGGGAATGAAGTAAACGCCCACGTCGCGGCGGGAATGGACTTTGCCTTCCGCGTCCTTCGTGTAGACGAACAGGACCTGTTTGCCGCGAACGGCCGATCCGACGGGGATGATGAGCTTGCCCATGGGTTTGAGTTGTTCGAGCAACGCCGGGGGCACGTAGATCGCCGCGCAGGTCACCATGATGATATCGAACCTGCCGGCGACTTCGGGCCAGCCGTAGTATCCGTCGCCGACTTTGGTGTGGACATTCGAGTAGCCGATGGGCTTGAAGATTTCGGCGACGGCCTTGCCGACCGGTTCGATGATCTCGATACTGTACGCCTCTTTCACGATGCGCGACAGCAACGCAATCTGAAAGCCGCTGCCGGTGCCGATTTCGAGGACCACGTCGCTCGATTTAGGCTCGGCCAGTTGCGTCATATACGCTTGGCCCAGGTAGTCGCTCAAGACCGAACCGTAGCCGATGGGCCAGGGTTTTGCGTCTGACTCGTATGCGTTCTTGACCATGTTCAACTTCTTTTCATAGTTGTAATGGAAATACTCGCGTGGGAGGTCTTTGAAGGCCTGGACGACTTCGGGCTGCGCCTTCTTGAACTTGCCGTCGAGGTATTGCTCGATGAACTTGAGGACTTTCTCTTTGCGGGCCTGGGTTTCTTTGAACGCGGCTTCCGGGATTCCCATGTTGCGTCCGGTGGCCTTGGCAAGCTCCGTGTAGCGCGCGTAAGTCCATTCGGGCGTCGGCGGTTGTTGGGCGTACAGCAGATTCGGGAACAACAATATTGCAAGAAAGAAACATAGCGCTGTTTTCATAAACCTATGACCTTCCATCCGTTTCAAGCCGCCGCACTGGAAATGACGCCCATACGACGGCATACAAAACCAATGCACAGAGCATTACTATATGATAGCCGTATCGAAAAGCAAGCACGGCGGCCAGCGGCCAGCGATTCCGCCGTTGAGCGTAAGTGGCGTTGATTTCATTGGTTTTTCTTGTCGTCAAGCGGGTGGGGCAGATTCGCATAGGGATTTTGGGCGTTTTTCGGCGGCGGGGACATGAGTAACGCAGAGCGGCAGCGCAA
>CAIYET010000417.1 GCA_903925285.1 Candidatus Hydrogenedentota bacterium
CGAGTGCGAGCGTCTTCGCGAAGCACTCGCCCGCCTTTGCCACGTCGCCTTTCTTGCGCAGCAAAAACGCCAGGTTTTTGGGCGTGTTTGGATTCGTCGGATCTGCGGCAAGCGCGGCCTCATACTGTGCGATGGCCTCATCCGTTTCGCCCCGTTCCGCCAGCAGGTCCGCGAGATTGTGATGGGCCGCCGCGAGACCCGGCGCCAACCGTATCGCCTCGCGATAATGTTCGAGCGCGTCGTCTTTTTTCCCTTGGCCCGCGAAGGTAAGCGCGAGGTTGAAATGCGTGTTCGCATCGGTCGGCTTTAGACGCAACACCTCCTGCCAGAGCGCGACGGCTTCGTCGATCCGGTTGCCCCGCGCATAAGCATACCCCTTGTTGAACAGGGCGGACGTATTCGCGGGTTCCTGCTGCAAGACCTTCTCGAAACAGTCGAGCGCCTCCTCGACGCGCCCCTTCTGGAAGCGCTCATGGCCAAGGCTGTTTAGCGCATCCGGATAATCGGGTTTCAGGCGAACGGCCTCCTCGTACTGCCCAACGGCCTCGTCGTTGCGGCCCAGCGCGGCCAATACGATACCGTAGCTGAAATGCGTATTCGCATCGTTCGGTTCCGCGCGCAACGCGTCCTCGAAATACGTCGTGGTCTTCGCGAAATGTTCGGTGGCCTCGGTTTGGCGTCCCTGCGCTTGCAGGACCAATCCAAGCCCATACTGCGCGCGCGCGTTTCCGGCATCGAGGCGTAACGATTCAGCAAAATGCTCCGCCGCTTCGTCGGTTTTGTTAAGGCGCTGCAACGCGAAACCCAGACTGCATTGCGCGTTCGCGTGACCCGGATCAAGCCGCACCGCTTCCGTGAGATGCTCGAACGCTTCGTCGCGTTTCCCCTGTTTTTCGAGGACGAGCGCGAGATTGAAATGAGCGTCCGCATTCTCCGGCTCGACGCCGAGCAGGCGCACGAAAAACGCGATGCCTTCATCCAACCGGCCTTCCCGCGCCGACTCGAATCCGAGGTTGAACAGCGCGCCGGGGTTGTCCGGTTCCGTCTCGAGCACGCGACGGAAACAGGCGAGGCCTTCTTCCCGCTTGCCCTGCTTGATCGATTCATGGCCCAGGCCATTCAGCGCGCCGGTATGTTGCGGTGTTCGATCGAGCACCGCGCGGAACTGACTCGACGCGTCGTCCGTGCGCCCAAGCAGCGCGTACGCCGTTGCCAGATTGAACTGGGCGTTCGTGTCATCCGGTGCGAGGGTCTGCTTGGTCTTTTCGCACGCATCGAGCGCGTCTTCGGTCTTGCCGAGACGCGCCAGCGCGACGGCCAGATTCGGATACGCGTCCCGATAGTCGGGCGCAAGACGCAACGTCTCCTGGAACTGCGCGGCGGACGCTTCGGCTTTGCCCGCCTTCGCAAGCGCAAGGCCTAGATTGAAATGCGTATCGGCATCGTTGGGATTTCCTTTCATGGCCGTCTCGAAATGGCCTATGGCGTCCGCCGTCCGGTCACGCGCGGCAAGGTAATAGCCCAAGTTAAAATGCGCGCGCGCGTCATTCGGCTCGATGGCGGCGGCCTCGCCGAAGCATTCGAGCGCCTCGTCGACTTGGCCCTTGACGGCGAGTTCGTGTCCGAGATTATTCCAGGCGTTCACATAGCGCGGGTCCAATCGCAACGCCTCTCGGTATGCCGCGACGGCCTCATCCTTTCGGTCCTTCCCGGCGAGAGCGCACCCATAGTTGAACCACACCCCGGCGTTGTCCGGCGTCGCGCGGGACGCCGCCTCGTACTCGCGCAACGCGTCGTCGGTGCGGCCCAGGCGCACGAGTGCCAAGGCCAGATTGTAATGGACCGTGGCGTACGTCGGATCGATATCGAGCGCCTTTTCGAATTCCGAAACCGCTTCGCGCGTCATCGCCTCATTTTTCCGATCGAAGTCCAAAAGCAAGACGCCCAAGTTGTAATGGGCATAGGCGTCGTCCGGATGGGTTCCCAGCCACGCCTTGAAATCCTTGATGCCATCCTGCATACGATTTGTAGTGGTGTATGCGAATCGCCGCTCGTCGTGCCACCGCGAAATATCCGGCTTGACGTCGATGATGGGAATCCGCAGCAACAGCATGAGTCCGAGCGCGGCAACCGTCAGTCCGGCGCCCAGGCGGTAGCGCCGTTCTAAAAAATAACCCGTGATCGTCCAGACGGCGTATCCTCCGAAGAGGAACATGATGGGGATCAGCGGGATGCGATAACGCGAGCCTGCAATCAACGGCAGGAAGACTCCGAAGTACGCGAGTTGCCAGATGAGTATGAGCGCCGCCGTTTCACGAGCGGCGGCCTCCGGGGTTCCGGACGCATTTCGGCCACGCGACTTCCAGAGGTTTACCCCATAGAGCGATACGCCCAGCACAAACAACGTCAGCGGCCAGGGAAAACCGGGGAGATACCGGAGCACGCCAGAATGCAGTTTCTCGCAAGAAATGACCTTGTTCTCGTCGACTTCGCAAGGTCCGAGCGTGAGCAAGAGGCGCTTGAACATCATTCGGAACGGGATGCTGGGATCGCCCTTGATGTTCGCCCACGTCTTGCTTGCGAAGTGGGCTTTCCACTGCGCATAACTCGCCACGTCGACGCCAAATTCCTTGCCCACGCTTTCGGCGGCGGCGCGAAGGTCCAGCGGACCCCACGTGCCCGTCGGCACCATGCGGCGTATATCGGGCGTTGACGGCGAAAAGCCGTCGTAACCGGGGCTGTTGCCCATGTAAAGGTTGAGTTCGCCCGTATACGAAATGGGGACAATGGCGCCCGACACAACGTAATTCCGGATTGTAATCGGCGAGATGACGGCCACCGAACCCAGCGACAACAAAACGCACCATATCAGCGCCAGCCGCAAACGTCCGCGACGCCACGCCACCCATCCGCCCCACAATACGAAGATCGGCAATGTCGCCATCGTCTCGGGACGGACGATCGCAGCGACTCCCAGGACAAGACCCACCGCCAACGGCAATCCCCAGCGAAGATGGCGCGTCCAGCGGTCACAAAGCAACATCGCGAAAAGATAGAGGAAGATGAAAAGCGCCGGTTGGTTGATCTCGCCCTCGTAATAGACAAATGCCCAGTATGTAGCCATCAAGCCCGCCGCCGCTATGCCAGCCCACCGGCTCCATAAAGCCCGGCCAAGGAAATACAGCAGCAGCGCGGCTCCTAGCCCCAACGCCATTTGCGCCAGTCGAACCGCGACAAAGCTCCCATGCGACATCGAGTATATGGCCGCCAAAAAAAGCGAATAACCCGGTGGATTGGGATAAGGGTATCGTGGGATGAACGCGCCGCTGTGTCCGGCCGGAGGCGTCCAATCGCCGCTGAGCATGGCCCGCGCCCAGTAATCCTTGAAGGCCGGGTCATTCAACGGCCGGCCGAAGTCCGGCGCGGACACGATTTCCAGAAGGTACAGGAGCCGTATCGCGGCGCCCGCGACGATGACCAGAACAAGGATCGTCGTCGCCAAGTTGATGTGACGCCTCTTGTCGCGTCCTTCGCTTGTGGCTGCCATTCTCAACCCAAACCGCCGCGCACATCGCTTCTCGTGCGCCGCTTAAACATACTAAAATAATACAAATAGTGCAGGATCGCGTGGTCGAAGAAGATCGGCAGCACGCGAATCGTACGCCAATACGAACCCTGTTGCGAACGCCGAACGACGCGAAGGTTGGCGATCGGCGCGAGTGCGAACCGGCAGAACATCCGCGCGAGCGCCATCGCGCCGCGCGTGCGCCACGACGAAGGGCGAGTGCGGTAGGCGCGCATGAGCCGCCGCATGAGGCCCGCCGGCAAGAGGGACGCCATTTCGAGCAACTCGATCACCGGATTGCGCGTGCGTACCAGATAATCCCGGCCGCGTGCGTCCTCCACCTGCTCGGGGATCTCGCGTAGCGCTCGCTCGCGCAGACTGGTCCCCTCGAACAGGATCAGCGAGAAGATGGGCGTGAAATACGGCTTGGGTGTTCGCATGAGGATTTCTGCGGTCTGAAGGTAGTCGTCCACGGTCTCGTAAGGATTGTCCACGAGCAGATCATAGTATGCCGCGACGGGATAATGGCTGATAAGCCGCGCCGCTTCGAGAAATTCTTCCGCCGTGATGCGGCGATCATAGATCTCGCGGCACATGCGGTCGCTGCCGCTCTGCAGGCCCATGTTGACCCAGCCCAACCCGGCCCCGGCCAGAAGGTCCATCTTTTCCTTTGTGAAGTAAAGCGCTGTACCTTTCACGATGAACGGTTTGCCGATGCGTGCCTTGTATTGCCCGCAAAACTCAGCGAGCCGCTCGATGTCGTTGGCCAGGAAACAGTCGTCGGTGATATCGACGTACTCGACCGGCGGACCCTCGTGCAGCGCCGCCTCGAGTTCCGCCATCACATGCTCGACACTCCGGTGCCGCACGGGCCATCGCCCGTACAATTGGCGCAAGAAGTGATTGCAGCAATACGTGCAATTGTGCGGGCAGCCTCGCGACGTCAACAGCTTGTACAAGGCCCCGCGATAACGCCGGTAGCGCCGTAAGTGACGCTTCTCCATCGGTTCCACACGGCCGCCCGCCATGACGAACGCATGCGCCGGAATCTGGCGTCCGATCGGCAAGCTGTCGAGATCCTCGACGAGCGGATAGAGCGGGTTTCGACGAAACTCGCCGTCGCGCATGAAACACAAATTGTTGATGTCGTCGAACGACCGGCCTTCATTGGCCGCACGAGCCATGTCCAGCAGCGTTTGTTCCGCCTCGCCAACGCAGGCGTAATCCGCGTACTCGACGCACGTCTCGGGCGAAGTCGTCGGATAGATTCCGCCCCACACAACCGGAATCTCCGGATAAGCCGCCTTGAGCGCCGCCGTCACCTCGAGGCCCGCCTCGAAATCGTAGGCCATGAGGCTGATGCCGATAAAGCATGGGCGCTTTTCGCCGACGAACGCGGCCAGCTTCGGCTGCCAATCGCGCTCTACCTTCAAGCGCGGAAGATAGAGCAGCGTCGAACCGTAGCCGCGTTCCAGCAGCAACAAATGCAGCCCCTTCAAACCCAGAATGTCCAGGTTGGGCTGTGGTGAAATCAACAGAACACTCACCGCTCTCGGCGCTCCTCACGAAACGCCGTCGTCCAAGCGACGGCGCATGCATTGTGCACGAAGACAGACTCGCCGCACAACATGGACCTGTCCTAATTTGGACAGCAGTGAGCAGGGGTATTAACTGCGAAGCCCCCCTTACACTCAAGGATCCCCCAACTCCCCGTGGCGGCCACCTTCGTCGTTTTTCGACGGGCGATTACACTCTTCTGCCACACCGGCTATAGAGCAGGTTCCACAAGGGAAAACTCAGCCGGGGTTCATAGTAGCAGACGTAGTAATTGCGAAGACATCCCTCGCACTTGCGGAGGCTATTCACGACGTCCCGATAGGACGATGAGGTCATCATGGTGTGAAGGCCGCGCTCTTCGAGCCTAAATCCTCCCGAATAATTCATTCCTTCAAGGCACGGAAATGCTTGGTTATTGAAGATCTCGATATGGTGATACGGTAAGATGCAGTCTTTTCCCACAAAGGCCAAGCGATCCCTAGAGAATAGAAAATGCAGGTAGTTCCGGAAGAAGGGCCTAGAATTCGAGACGTGTCTCATGCGCGAAAGGCTGTCGATGGCGGAGCGAAGATTCCGTTGTTCCTCGGGAGTGAGTTCGGTCACGCGTGGCGCGGCAGGCTCGGCCAAGTCGAATACGGGATGGTCGTTGCGGGGCTGGATTTTGATGAGAACGCCGAGGCCTCTGGCGACCTGCGCAGCGTGCAGCGCCCATTCGGGATGGGCCGGTTCCAGGATGGCGTTTAGGACGATACGGGTGCGCGGGGCATATGTGTGCAGCATTTCGACGGCGCCAAGGACACGCACATAGGCGCCTTCGAGCCCGCGGAGCGCGTCATGCACTTCCGGGGGGCCGTCCAAACTGATGCTGATCTCCGACACCTTAGCTTCCGCCGCCGCGCGAGCGCACGCCTCATCCAGCAGAATGCCGTTGGTAACAAGGTGGGTGTAGGGAATACCGCTCCCCTTGGCCAGACCGAGTAGATCGAAGACGTAGGGAACGAGCAACGGTTCGCCGCCGCCGATCCCAAAATAGACATGCTTCGCGTCGGCAAGTTGCCGGATCCATTCCCGTGCATCCCGCTCGCTTACCGTGAATGACGGACGTATCCGGTGCAGATTGCAGAAAGAACAGCGAAGGTTGCAGCAACTGGTGATGTGGATGCCACCGGACAGCGGAGTGGGCTCGCGACGCCAGAGGTAACGCCAATGCCAACGAACCATCCGGTAGGCAAACGGCGCCAAAGACATTCCACTCAGTATGGATCGCACCATGACTCATAGTTCCCTACGGCGTCCGTAGCTGGCCGCTCTTGACGCGTCCGGACGGGCGGTCGATGCGCACATGGGTGCACGGGAACGGGAGGCCATTCCCGCCGAAAAGTGTTATCGTGGCCAACGCCCAACGGGACGGATTGGCAATACGACAATGCAATACCATATGAGCGACTATCTCCGATATTGAACAACGTACTCCATTATACCCGATGCGCCAGGCCACCTCACTCGCCGGGTGGTGAGATCTCGCGAAGCATCGCGTCAATGGCAACGAACGCATCTTCTGGCGTGATCGACTGGACGCAGATGTTGTTTGTGCAATGGGTTTCTTTGTAATAGAAGACATTGAGGCAAGGACTGCAGTGTTGTTCAAAGTAGAGCACCCGGTGCCGGGCTCCTTGGGGACCATACAGGTGCGGGGTTTCGGGACCGAAAAAGGAAACGGTGCGCAGGCCGCACGCGACGGCAAGGTGCAGAGGTCCGCTGTCGTTGCCGACAAAAAGGTCTGCATGGGAGAGGAGCGCGGCAAGCTCCTCGATGGAGATGCGGCCGGCAAGATCGTGCACGCGCGGCGAAGCGATGTCGCGGCACAGCCCCCCAACGTACTCGACATCTGCCTTCCCACCGATAAGTATGATGCGCAGACATTGTCCGTAGGGCCGTGCGTCCAGAAGCATACGAATCAGACGCTCGAAACAGGCGCGCGGCCACCGGCGATTGAGGCACAAGTCGCTGGCATTCACATTCATGACGACGCAGATATCGCCGGAATGGACGCCGAGGCCTTCCAGGATCCCTTTCACCTGCTCATGGGCCGCAGGGCCAGGGGCAATGCCGCATTCGGCGAGCACGTGGTACGGCGCCTGAACCCCAAGCGGAGTCAGCATCTTGAAGAACAGTCGCGAAACGTGTTGAGACCCGTCTATCGCGACCATGTGGGTGAACAACCAGTCGCGGAGGCGCCCGTTACGGTAAAACCCAATCGTCATCGTTCCGGCACGGCGCGCAAGATAGGCAAGGATCGCTACATAATTGGAGAAGAACTCACAGGCCAGGATTGCGTCCAGTTGGTTCCGTCGAAGCACGCGAATGCTCTTCAGCGTGTCCCATGCGAAGCGCAAGAAGCCCCTGCGGAACTCCACGGTGACGAGTTCGTCGATCGCAGGAATCAATCGCACGACCCCCGCGTTCTCGGCAAATGTCAGCAGCGTAATGTGCACTCCGGGGAACGACTCCTTGAGCGCCGTCAGCATGGGGCACATCTGCAAGATGCTGCCGAAACCAAAACACTTTATGACGAGAACTCGATTGGGCGGCTTCACACCCCGATCGACGGCCCTCCCCTTAAAGGGTGATACTGCATGAAGAACGCGCAAAACGGAACACACGGCGAGCCCCGCAATCACGTCTATCTTTCTTGCGGTATTAACCTTCAAGCCATGTCCCTCTCCACGCGCTTCTCAACTCGCACTACTGTATATCCGGATTGGTTGCCGCACTTCGCACAATAAAGGGGTTACGAACCTGGGTTCACAACGGTTCCACACGACGGATTGCCGTTGGAACCCGCCCCGCCCCGCCCCGGATTGGCCAAAGAAAGGCGCCATTCATTTCCACTTCCAGTTGGCTATCATGGATTTGATATGTGGGATGAGACTTCTCTGTTCCGATTTCTTCAGATAGTACGCGAAAACAAAATAGCCCCACCACCGGTACAGGAAATTCGGCTTCGTGTGCGTCAGCCATTTGATGACTCTTCTCAGCCGGGGCAATTTCACTGCCGTTATAAAGAAGCACACACTGTTCTCAATGCGACCGGTGTCGACATTCTTCAGAACAGTGGTCATGAGCACCGAGTGGGGTATATCCTCAAACGAGAAATTGCTGTCCAGCAACCCCTTCTCCCTCGCCAGGTCGAAAATCTTTGTTTGCGGCATGGGCGTGCAAATGGAAGCCCTGGGGAAATCCGCCTTCATCTTAATGTTAAGGTCAATGGTTTCCCACAGTTCGTCCTCCGTTTCCGTGGGAAATCCAACCATATTGTAGCTGCGAAACTTAAGCCCTCTCTTGTGAAGTCGTTCCGCCACTTCGAGAAGCTCTTCATTGCTGTGGTGCCGGTTGAGGATCTCGCGTCTGACCCTTTCAGACCCCGATTCGACGCCAAAGGCAACTCCGCAACAGTTGTGCCGGGCAAGGATGTCGACGCATCGATCGGATATGCGTTCCGGGTGCATCAGCAGGAAGAACGGCCGGTCCGTCGCGGCCGTATAGGCAGCCAGCATCTCTTCCAGCCAGTCGAGATCGAGGCCTAACACGTCTGAATTGAAAACGACGGGGCTGTGGCTAAAGAAGTGAAGCGCCTCCTTGACTTCCACGATGGTCCGTTCCACACTGAAATGCCTGATGTATCTTCCCAAACCCCGGTACATGGTACGTGCGGCTTCGTTAAAACAATATGAACAACTGTAAGGACAGCCCCGGATCGGATGAACGGTGGGAGGAAAATCCTCTACGGGCGTTCCCTTATAACAACTCCAATCAATCAGCGGAACCTCATCCAGGGGTTCTATCAATGGACGCAACTCGTTTTTGTATATTTTGCCGTCCTGCTTTACCCAAAGATTCTTGATGGTCGTGTAGTCTTTGCCTGCGTCAAGAGCATCCAAGAGTTCCAGCAAGGCAAACTCGCCTTCGCCCCGGCAAACGATGTCAAAAGGGGCTTCGTTTATGGTTTCGGGACAAAAACTGGCGTGCGGCCCCCCGATAATAATCGGAATCTGGAAATGTTCCTTAATGGTGCTCGCAATGAACCTGATTTCCTTATAAAAACTCGTCATACACGAGAATCCAATAATATCAGGCCTTTCCTCGGCAATCGTCTCAAAGAGCGGGCGAAGTTTTCTATACAGACAAAGCTTGAATGTATGGCCCCTTGCAGTTACGGCGCCATTCAGATAGGCAATGCCCGCGTATGGCGCCATTTGTACTTGAACCATCAGTATCTTGGCCAAAACAACTCCCTAGTTCCAGTTACAGTCCCAATTTACGTGAATACTTCTGGCATAACCCTCAAAGACGCCGCGCGACACTCGATACAGCGTCATGTTTTCTTGACGCGTTGGGTTCCCGCCTAGTGCGGCCAAAGGCATAAGATCCAGATAATTCCGAAGCTCTCCGTCATTACGCTCAAAGAGTACAACGTTATAATCACCGGCCAAATCCTTGTTCTGGCCTGTCCCTCTCCGAATATGCCAGAGTATGTCCTTGCAAGACAAGACCGGATAGATTCTCTTGTTGCAGAAGGGCTCAATGGAATAATATCTAAATTCCTTTAGTCTCCACACTTCGGGGTGCGGCCAACAGAGCCCATCAGCTGGGCTTGGAGTGACAACATCGGTCGAGAATACGATGTCCGAGAAAGAAGTATTCTCCTTAATGAACTTGGCGACCACCCGCTCGTCGGGATTGCGGGGTGGCAACGCATCAAGCCATCCCTGGAAGGAAAAAACATAGAGCACTGTGGCCAGGAAGATGACAACGAAAAGCGTGTTGATATTCTTTCGCAAACGAACCGTTACTTGTTTGTCGTGGAACACGTGGAGCAGCAACAGCGGAACTAACACAGGCGCCGATAGAGAAATAACCTGCAAGTACTTGAGTCCGTCGAAACCATGCTGCCTTTCATGCTCGAGGAGAACCGCCGTACGGAACAAGCAGGGCACAAGAAGGAGCAGAATGATCGTGGTAAGTTGCCTGATTTCGTCACGCCTCCCGCGCGTATGTCTTGTCTTATACAAGACGACTCCCATCAATGCCGCAGTGACAGTGATTGCCGATGATGGCAGAGCCAAACATCCTCCCGCCGCGGCCCCTATCAATGCCACTATGGCCGTGATCCACAATAGAGGCGGCGCCAGATATCCTCCGTTTTGAATCAAGTTGTCCCATCCAACCTCCTTGATGCACCGAAGAAACGGGAAGTAGAGCGCACCCGGACCCGCCCAGCGATTACCGGACATGAGCAACAGTGAAATCCCTCCCAAGGAAACAAGCTGTACAAAGTAAAGGCCCAGACCAAGAATCATTGGTATTATCAGTGGCATACAATCCGCTGTTCTGGCGAGGATACGTCTACCGGCTTGCGCACTGGTCAGGCGTTTCAAACAGAGTGTAACGACGACAAAAATAAACAACCACTCCGTAAGAACGCCCCACGCAATCACCACGGATTGAATCCATCCGAGTCCCGCGTGCAGGTGTGTATCCTTCGGGGTGCTATCTCGCCGAAGCTCAATATACACGACAAGTATGAATGGCAGCAGAACGGACATTTCGGGCCCGTACAAGTCCATATAGTACCACATGGGTCCAGGCATCAGCAGGTAAATGACCGCCGGGGTGGAGGAAAGAAGACAAGCAGGCACTAAAGAAGCAGAGCTCTTTCTAACAAAAAAGAGTGCCGTAAGGCAAAGAAAATACGCGGTAAGAAACTGGAAACCAAAACTGTAACTCATTAGAAGCGGTGCGTCCACGTGACACGCAAGCGCCTTTGCAAGCAGAAAAAGGGGTACTAAATGTCCCGGCGGGTAGGAGACATACAACCCTCGCGTCGCGTAATCGGAATTTTCTACAGAGGCGGGATAGATCCGTACGGCAAACGTATGGGCCATGGCGCCCTCATCAAGCCAATTGTTAACGGCGGTACAAAGAGCTGCCGAATGCCGGCCAATCTCGAGACCCCGCCATTCGCTAGAGGGAAGTTCGCCAAACCATGGAGCCCGCTGAATCACACTGACGGAGAAGGCGAGGAGAACGAGCACACTGACGATGGCCAGTGCACCCCAGTCGAATGACATGCCCTTTGACTGAGCGCTGCCATTCCCGTCGGTTTCCGTAACCATCAAAGGATCTCACACATTTTTGTGCCCGTTTCCCTAAAGTTTAGCTTTGTCCTAATTGTACATCCATTGCTTAAGTACCTTCAAATTCAGGTTTCCCGATCTGTGCGGAAACGGGTTTGGCACTTCTTGGTGTGTAATCAGGCACAGGATCCGGTTCGATGTCGGCGGATGAGATGAGGAGTTTCCTCGTACGCGCGCGCACGCCATTTAGGTGCGCGATAAGGTATAATAACCGCCGTTGAAACGATAGCCGCGGAGACTGCGCGGCCCGCAAATGCATGGTAGAAGGAGTATTACTGTGTCCAATCGGAGTTCATGGTGTGGCCGCCACAAGATCCTTAGCCTAGCCGCCGTGCTGTTCCTGGCGCTGGTTGCGTTTCTCGGATACCGGATGAAAGGCCCTTACCGGTCCTACCATCTTGATTTCGTCAAGACGGGCCAAGGTACAGCGGCGGGGATCCTCGAGGTGGGCGTGGCCAAACGGGACATCACTCCGCCGCTTGACTTGTACGATACGTACAATGACGCCGACAACGATAACAAGTACCGGCCCAAGACCGGTTTTCTCAGCCATTTCAAAGAGGCTGCCGGTCCCGATACGTACAATGACCGGAACCGTAATCGGAGGTTCGACCCGGTCTGGATGGCGGGATTCGGAAACGACCGCCCGGCGAAAGGGATTCACGACCCGCTCTGGGCGCGCGCCCTCGCGTTTCGCAACAACGGCGTAACGGTGGCGATGGTCTCGCTCGATGCCATTGGACTGTTCCATGACAAGATTATCGACATCCGACAGCGGATTGATCCGAGCCTCAAGGTCGATCATGTCGTCGTGTCCTGTCTGCACAACCACGAGACGCCCGATACGATGGGCAATTGGAGCGGGCTTGTGCCCACGCCGTGGGAGTTCGATTACGCCAATCTCGAACGAATCAAGAACGCCTGCAAGGAGGCCGTCGAGGAAGCGGTCAAGAACTTGCAACCCGCCGAGATGTTCTGCGCAACTTATGAATTGAACCCTGAAGGTTTCGTGGTCGACACGCGTACACCGATTGTCGTCGACACGAAACTCAACTGCGCCCGCTTCGTGAAACCGGGCACGGACGAAACCATTGCCACCATGGTCAACTGGGGCAATCACCCGGAGGTGTTAGGCGGCGACAATCCGCTGATCACCTCGGACTTCTGCGGCTACTGGCGCGACGGCGTCGAAAACGGCGTGCCCGATCCGAACGGCGTAAAGGGCCTCGGCGGCATGTGCATCTACTTTCAGGGCATGGTGGGCGGCCTGATGACGCCGCTCGATGTCGTCGTGCCGCACCGGGACGGCGTACGGACGTTCAAAGACGAGA